>JAFEGI010000009.1:23047-133197 GCA_018240135.1 Verrucomicrobiota bacterium | reverse complement strand
AAGTTTCGATGCATGTTGGAATTCCTTGGACTGTCATATTATAACCATTGTTTTAGTTTAACTTAGTTAAATTATATCAAAATATTAAATTAGTTAAAAGAGTAGTTTACTATCTTTCTAAGCGACTGATTATAAGACATCTGAACTAAAACTGCGGAGGTCAAAAGACCAACCGCCTGATCCCAAGTACCAAGGTTCCAATGGCCTTAGAACTTCCGCAGGCCCCCAGCGCCGCCGCCGACGCCGTCGTAGCCAATGAGTACTCACTTGCCCAAGCCATTAAAAATGCCTACTGGGTACGCTCCACAAAATCAGGCCTTACTTGGATGTAGGCAAACGCGCAGATGTGCCTGCCTTACCAAGGCCTAAATTTTTTGTCGGCTTCGCCGACTTTTTCCAAGAACCAAAGGGAACAATGGCCTGATCCCAAGTACCAAGGTTCCAATGGCCAATGGCCTTAGAACTTCCGCAGGCCCCCAGCGCCGACGTTGACGCCGTCGTAGTCGTGGTTGATGACGTCAAAGCCGGAGGCGGCGAAGCCCCCAATAACCAATCGGTATCCATCTGCGCTGTCTGAAGTCAGTGAATAAGTCCAGGGCGCATCACTAAACAGGCGCTTAGAGAAGATCACCTTATGGAAAATCATCGCCGTTAGAAGATCTGCAACTGAGGGCACTTCGCACCCCATCTCTTGAATAAGCTCATCTTGGGCCTCGATACTTTTACTTCGACTTCCTTGAAGGACCCCGTTGGAAAGGACCGCTACATAGGCTTGCTCTGTTTCCACAGCACCGATAGCGGGCTCAATCCTACCCCAAATATATTCTGCACGCACTTCCAATGCCTCTCCAATTGCAAGCAGCTTGGAGAAAGAGAGTCCTTTGGGGATGGCAATGATCGATACACCCTGGTCAGCTTCCACATGACCTGCCAAATCTAAAGCTGCTTTTGTTAAAGCCTCTCTACTTGGAAATCGCAAGTCCTCAAAACTCAAACCATGCTGCTTCAGGTTGACATACCTTTCCCATACGCTTTGATCGATGACGGGCACTCGTTCTAGTGCCACTTGGTGCACATTCGCCTGCCACAACTCGCACACCTTAGCTGCATTGTATTGATCTCTAGGGGATAGATAGCGGAAAATATCCTGAAGCAGCTCTACCGGCAGCTCGTTAATGGGATAAGGCTGGTTAGGATCTACATCCATTTTCTCTATCACAGCAAGAAGAACCTGTAAATGCGTCGAAAGGGTGCTATCTGAATCACGTAAATGCTTTATCTCTGCGAGAACGTGGTCAGAAAACTCTGCCTCTTGAGCTAGTGTCAAGGCTTGTTGGAATAGGATGGTATCATCGAAAACGTGCTGTTCTCCCCATCTAGAGTCATTCGTTTGGGGAGCGCCCATCAAATGGTAGATTTGGAAATAGACAGCATTCCTAAAATCTTCAGGGAGACGACTAAATTGGGTGCAAAGCTCTTCACTGACCTCATGTTCGTTAGTCGATATTGTCCTTCTGAAAACAGAGTGCAAGGCCACTTCCAACCTAGATGCAGAGTCAAAAACATGTGTTCTACCNNCCCCAGCTTAGATCTGCGGTTTGAGGACGGCCATTTAACACATAGATGAGATAATCAATCTTCTGCTGCTGTTCTTCTGAAAGGGTTGAGAAGACTGCGCGCTGCTCATTAGAGGCAGGGCTGGGAGTTGCGGTGCATGTTGGAATTCCTTGGACTGTCATATTATAACCATTGTTTTTAGTTTAATTTAGTTAAATTATATCAAAATATTAAATTAGTTAAAAGAGTAGTTTACTATCTTTCTAAGCGTCTGATTATAAGACATCTGCACTAAAACTTCGTGGCTCAAAAAACCAATCGCCTGATCCCAAGTACCAAGGTTCCAATGACCAATGGCCTTAGAACTTCCGCAGGCCCCCAGCGCCGCCGACGACGCGGACGCAGTCGTAGTAGTGGCTGAAGACGTAGAAGCCAGAGGCGGCGAAGCCCCCAATAGCCAATCGCCTCCCACCTGCGCTGTTTGAAGTCAGTGAATAAGTCCATGGCGCATCACTAAACAAGCGCTTAGAGAAGATCACCTTGTTGAAAATCATTGCCGTTAAAAGATCTGAAACAGAGGGCACTTCGCACCCCATCTCTTGAACAAGCTTATCTAGCTCTTCGATAGTTTTACTTCGACTTCCATGAAGGATTCCGTTGGAAAGGATCGCTGTATAGGCCTGCTTTGTTTCCACAGCACCGATAGCGGGCTCAACCGGATCCCAAATATATGCTGCAGGCACGTCCAATGCCCTTCCAATCGCAAGCAGCTTGGAAAACGAAAGCCCCTTAGGAATGGCAATGATCGATAGACCCTGATCATTTTCCACATGAGCTACCAAATCAAAAGCTACTGATGCTAAAACCTCTCGACTTGGAAATTGCAAGCCCTCAAAACTTAGGCCATGCTCCTGCAAGTTGACGTATTTTTCCCATGCGCTAGCATCGATGACGGCCATTCGTTCTAGTGCCACTTGGTGCACATTCTCCTGCCACGACTTGCAAACCTGAGCTGCATTGTATTGATCTCTAGGGGATAGATAGCAGAAAATATCCTGAAGCAGCTCTGCCGGCAGCACGTCAATGGAACAAGGCTGGTTAGGATCTACGTCCATGTCGAGGCTAGAAGTTTCGATGCATGTTGAAATTCTTTGCGCTGTCATATTATAACCATTGATTTTATTTTAACTTAGTTAAATTATATCAATATTTTAAATTAATTAAAAGAGCAGACTGATTACAGCTTAATAAGCTGACTGTGAGTTAGTTGCGCTGAAACTGCTTTGCTCATCTTAGCTGCATGAAAACTTCGGGGCTCAAAAAACCAATGGCCTGATCCCAAGTACCAAGGCTCCAATGGCCTGAGAACTTCCGCAGGCCCCCAGCGCCGTGGTCGACGTAGTCGAAGTGGTGGCCGAAGACGTGAAAGCCAGAGGCGGCGAAGCCCCCAATAACCAATCGTCTCCCACCTGCGCTGTCTGAAGTCAGTGAATAAGTCCAGGGCGCATCACTAAACAAGCGCTTAGAGAAGAGTACCTTATGGAAAATCATTGCCGTTAAAAGATCTGAAACAGAGGGCACTTCGCACCCCATCTCTTGAACAAGCTTGTCCCGGGCCTGGATAGTTTTACTTCGACTTCCTTGAAGGATTCCGTTGGAAAGGACCGCTACATAGGCCTGCTTTGTTTCCACAGCACCGATAGTGGGTTCAACCGGATCCCAAATAAAACGTGCAGGCACGCCCAATGCCCTTCCAATTGCAAGCAGCCTGGAAAACGAAAGCCCCTTAGGAATGACAATAATTGATACACCCTGATCATTTTCCACATGACCTGCCAAATCTAAAGCTGCTGGCGCTAAAACCTCTCTACTTGGAAATACCAAGCCCTCAAAACTTAAGTGATGCTCCTGCAAGTTGACGTATTTTTCCCATACGCTTTGATCGATGATGGGCACTCGTTCTAGTGCCACTTGGTGCACATTCGCCTGCCACAACTTGCAAACCTTAGCTGCATTGTAGTGATCTCTAGGGGATAGGTAGCGGAAAATATCCTGAAGCAGCTCTACCGGCAGCTTGTTAATGGGACCAGGCTGGTGCGGCTCTACGGCAGTATGTGTACTGGACGTACTACTAGAAATGCTCATACATTTTACCCATTTTTAAATGGTATGTTACAATGAGGGGCGATAAAGCCCCAGGAAAATAGTCTGATAATAGATCTTATGTGTCCATCTGAAACTCGAGAGGACGACGGGTCTTCTCGTCTGTCAGGGTCACCTTAAACGCGCTGGAGAACCCCTCAACAGGTACAAAGACCACCCTCCCAATCGTCGCATATTCGGGCACCACTTCGTGCTTGACCACCTTGGCCTTCAAATCCCTTTTGAGCTGGCGGTGCTTGACAAACGTCCGCATCCCATCAATTGAGCTGGGTATGGAAAATGGCCAGAAGATCAGGCTGGCAACTCGGTACATGATCCCTCTTGGAATGGCCGACTTACTGACTCTGAAAGCCACATCGCGCGCTTCAATGCAAGGCAAATTGATCACATCTTCTTCAAGCACATACCTGCTGGCACTATGGTTCTCAATCGTTAAATGGACCGGCTGGACCCCACGGCTGATCAAATCATGGCCAAAGAGCTTCTTGCTCTCATCGGGCGTTAAAGCGTGGGCAACGACGCCTACGTGCTGTCCTTCAGAGAAAGATTCCAGAAGCTCCTGAGCAACCGGTTTCATATGGTGGGTCTGGTGCCTTTCCCAGCCTGCAGCCAAAAATGCGAGCCCAACTGCCATTAATGCCGCTGCGCTTAGATTCTTTTCAATTAACCGCTTTAATTGATTGTATTTCAAAGCAATCTCCCTGTTTTTTAGTTAATTGCAGAGAGAATACTATTCGTTCTAATTAACATCAATGGTTTAAATAATCAAACCTAATAAGCTCAATTACAATATGTTGCGAACAAAACCAAGATCTGGACTATTAATTCTAATTAATTATTATTGATTTAATTTATTTTTAATGTTAAAATTAATTTAAAGTCAAAAAAGGAGACAAAAAAAATGAACATTAAAGAACTAAACCCAGCTTCAAACGGTATGCAAGCTCCCAACTTCCTCTCGACTACAAGAGGGAAATTCACTGTAGGCGTTGCGGTTACAGGCGTCGTATTGGCAGTTGCAACCCTTGCCGCCCTTGCCATCCCTGCTATCGGTTTTAAAATTGCTTTAGCTCTAGCTATTGGCGCTGCGGTCCTCTGCGTGGTCGCATATAGCAGCAGTTCAGGTGCTAAGCCCCGCACTCAAACTTCCCCTATCTTCAAACCCTGGAAACCTGAAGGAGAACCCGTTAGAAAAGATCAGATCACAAAATCTAACGGAACCTATATAATCAAAGACCCTACACCAGAACAGAATAAGTGGATGCACTCTCTTGCTAGCCACGGGTTTCTCGATGAGATACTAGAAGCGATTTTTGCTAAGGGCTAAATTAAGACTTATTTTCCGTTAGGGTGGCTTAAAAATTTTGAATGCGATAGAATGCGCCGTTTGGGGCTGTCCCCCATAGTGCAGGAGTATACGCATGGCGCATTCGAAGAAAAAAGCAGGTCCTTGGAAAGTATTTATCGCAATTCTGCTCGGGATGCTCATCGGCTCCTTTACTCAGCAGGGATCTCAGCTACTCGGCCATGACCTCTACAATATGCTCCACCCTGTGTATGAGCTCTGCGGTAAGATCTTTATCAATGCGCTTACACTGGTCGTGGTTCCTTTGGTATCCGCCTCGATCATCACGGGGATTGCGCGCATCGGCGGAGAGAGTTCTTTTGGTAGGCTGGGAGCCAAGACATTTGGCTTCTATATTGGAACCAGCCTGATTGCGATCTTAATTGGCCTCATCTTTGTGAACCTGCTCGAACCTGGCGCATCGATTAAGCCAGAATCGTTGGCGCAGAGCACAAACGTCAGCGATATTCAGCTCCACCTAGAGACGCAAGAAGCGCACAGGTTCTCCGACCTACTGCTTCAAATTGTTCCCTCAAACATCGTCGACACCTTTTCCAAGGGTCAAATGCTGGGTCTTATCTTCTTTAGCCTGATTTTTGGCTTTTGCATTTCAAAAATCGAATCGCATGTGTCGACTGTTCTGATGAACTTCTGGCAAGGTGTGTTCCAGGCGATGATTCAGTTCACGCACATCATTATGAAATTCTTGCCAATCGGGGTGTTTTTTCTGGTTGCCAGAGTCTTTTCTGAAGCGGGATTTCAGTCGCTTCAGTCGCTAGGGCTCTTTACTCTTGCAGTACTGCTCGGGCTTGCGACCTTTATGCTCGTTGCCCTCCCCTTGCTTTTGAAATTCATCGGCAAAGTCATGCCTCGACGTCACTTTAAAGCGATGGCGCCTGCTCTCATCACCGCATTTTCGACAAGCTCCTCTTCCGCTTCCCTGCCGATCACAATCGATTGCGTTGAGAAAAGAGCGGGTGTGTCGAACCGGATCTGCAGCTTGGTCATCCCCCTTGGCACCTCGATTAACATGTCGGGATCTGCTCTTTACGAGTGTGTAGCCGCCCTATTTGTCGCCCAGGCATATGGGATCGATCTTTCCTTTACCACACAGTTTATTGTGGTCTTCCTTGCGCTAATCACTTCAATTGGAGTAGCCGGAGTTCCTTCAGCAAGCCTCGTTGCGATCATCGCAATTCTCAAATCGCTGGGCCTTCCCATCGAGGGAATTGGGCTCTTTATTGCCGTCGATCGCGTGCTCGACATGTGCCGCACCATGGTGAACGTCTTTAGTGACAGCTGCTGCGCGATTCTCGTTGCCCGCACAGAAGGGGAAGAGAACGTACTCTCAAAAGAGATCCCATAACTCTTGCTGCTTTAGGGCCTGAGAGAGGAACATCTCCTCCCCATAGATGCAGTGGCATCCTCTTAATGCAGCTTTTTGCAGAAGCGGCGTTTCGCGCGGGGTTGTTACGATATCCATTACGGCCACTCCTGGAAGGATCCAGGAAGGATCGATTTCTGAGGTATCGGGAATACAACTAATCAAAATCTCATAGGTTAGTGATGGAAGGAGTTCAAGGCCTCCTGAAGGGCATGAAAATTGGGCTCCTAAGGCATGCGCCTTAGCGGGGGTTCGATTGAGGACGGTGATCTCCCCTCCCCTCTTCTTTGCTTCATAAACGATTGCCTTAGCCGATCCACCCGCTCCAAGGCACACCATCCTCTTGCCACGGACGGGATGATGGCGCTCTAAAGCTTCCAGCGCGCCATAAGCATCGGTATTATGCCCCTGCCAGCTCCCTCCTCGCTTTACAAGAGTATTGCACGCTCCGATCACCTGAACCTCTGGCGAGAGGGAATCGACAAGGGGAAGTATCGCCTCCTTAAGGGGCATTGTGACGCTAAACCCCTGGAAATTAAATGGTTGAAGCAATTTGAAGAGAAGGGGGAGCTCTGGGACATCTGTAGGCAGACGGAGGTAGAGGGCGTTGCGGTTTTTTGAGCGAAATGCGGCATTATGGAAGCGTGGGCTCTTACTATGGGCAATCGGGGTGCCAAGAAGGGCATAGAGCGCTGTATGGGGGTTTAAAGCGGAAAAATGGGCCTCCTCGTGCAGGGTTTGGGCGGGGATTTGACCAGGCGCTGTGGCAGGGCCTATTGAGGCAAAAGTGAGGTATCCGCCCATGACGGGAGAGAGGATGCGGGAGATCTCCCCCAGAGGCCCCATGGCAATCGCAATTAATGGTTGCAAAGGAGCTCGCTTTTTGAGGAAGAGAAGAAGCCGGATGGCGTCTAGAGTGCTATTTGCTGTGACGGCGATTTTGTGGATGTGTGCATAGGGGGTCTGAATCTGTTCGAGCAGGAGATCGAGATCGGGCATGCCTTCATCGTCATGGATGGAAGCGATAAAGCGGATATCTGGGTAGCTCTCAAAAAGGATCTGGCGCGTTTGCATCGAAAGACCCGCATCGAGATCGATATAAGCTGGATGGAGCTTGCAGAGGGAGTGGAGAAGAGAAAGGCTTCTTTCCCCACGCGGTGTAAGCATGACGGGCAGACCTGCCTCTTGGACAAAAGCTGCGAGATCTTGCCGATTCCATTTGAGGAGATCGAGCCTAAGCTCAATCCCATCGATAAAACCCCTCGCCTTCTGCAGCTGCTCTTTTACTTCAAGAAGTGTGGGACCTGATGTAGAGCCAAAAAGCATAGCCATAGATTTGCATCTCTGCTATTTTTTTTCCTTATGAAACACGTGTCGCTCGATTTTTCAGCAGAGAAAAAGACGGAGATCTCGATTGGCAAAGGGTTTCTCTTTTCCGGTTTTGCTGCCGGCCAATTGAAAAGGCTCGGCAAGCGATTTGCCCTATTTTGCGATAGCAATGTGCGCGCAGCAATTGGAGAAAAGTGGGCAGATTATCTTAAAAAAGAAGGGATTGATGTCTCTATCTTCTCCTTTCCTCCAGGTGAGAAGGAAAAGTCGAGAGAGCGGAAGGCGGAGCTCGAAGATTGTTTGATTGAAAGGAAGTGGGGGCGAGAGGGGTGTTTTCTTGCACTCGGCGGCGGGGTAACGAGTGATTTAGTCGGTTTTTTGGCAGCGACTTACCATCGAGGTGTTCCCCTTGTGCTGATTCCCACAACCCTTCTCGCGATGGTCGATGCGTGTATTGGTGGAAAGACGGGAGTCAACACCCCTTATGGAAAAAACCTAATCGGGGCATTTTACCCAGCAAATCAGGTGTGGATCGACACAGAGTGGATGGCAAATAAGTTAGAAGGGATGGCTGAGGTGATCAAGTATGGACTGATCCATTCAAAGGAGCTTCTCGAAATCCTAGATGGTGATCTCATCCCATTAATTGAAAGATCGATCGCCATCAAAGCGGAAATTGTCCGAGCCGACCCAGAAGAAAAGTTAGGGCTGCGGAGGATCTTGAACTTTGGCCATACCATCGGACATGCAATCGAGCAGGCATCCGATTACGCAATTTCCCACGGAAATGCCGTCGCAATAGGACTTTTGGCAGAGAGCTATTTGAGCAAAGAGATGGGATTACTTGGGAAGGAGTCTTTTGCAGAAGTGGAACGGATCATCCGGCAGTTTTCTTTTCCCCTCAAAGCTCCTCGAGAGCTCGTCTTCAGCGTCGATAAAAAGGGGGTGTGCGGAACTGCCCGCTTTGTTTTGCTGAAAAGTTTAGGAGAATGTGTTCCTTTTGATGGAGACTATTGCACACAGGTTCCCGATGCTGCTCTTAAGAATACCTTGGAGTATGTATATGGTTTGCATTGAAAGAGCGCCTCTTTCTCCTCAGATCTCTATCCCCCCTTCGAAATCCCATACGTTAAGAGCCATTCTCTTTGCCGCTCTTGCAAAGGGATCCTCCTTGATTCATGGATATCTCCAATCGCCCGATGCGGAATCGATGATCCGCGCTGTCCAGAGTTTAGGAGCTCGGGTAGAAAAAGAGGGAGAGCGCCTGAAGATCTGGGGCACAGGAGGAGAGATTCTCGGAGCAGAAGATGTCATTGATGCGGGCAATTCGGGCCTCGTACTCCGTCTGATCGGAGGAGTTGCTGCTCTTGGAGAGCGGTACACGGTAATTACTGGGGATCACTCAATTCGCTCGCGTCGTCAGATTATGCCCCTCATCGAAGGTCTTACGCAGCTTAAAGCCTTTGCCGTCAGCAGTCGTCTCGATGGTTATGCCCCGCTGATCGTAAAGGGGAAAATGGAGCCAGGCCATGCGGTCCTCTCAGGAGAAGATTCGCAACCTGTCTCTGCGCTTCTCATCGCCTGCGCATTTCTTAAAGGGAAGACCACCCTTGAGGTGCATCACCCTGGAGAAAGACCCTGGATCGATCTGACCCTCCACTGGCTTAGGCGCTTTGGGATTGGCGTCTTGCACCGCGATTACACACATTATGAGATCTTGGGCAATGCGGAGATTGAGGGGTTTGAAGAGAGAATTCCCGGAGATTGGAGCTCTGCCGCGTTTCCCCTTGTGGCCGCCCTCATTACAGGATCGGAGATGACCATCGAAAATGTCGATCTGACCGATTGCCAGGGCGATAAAAAGCTCATCTTCCTCCTCCAAGAAAGGGGTGCAAAAATCGATATCGGCGAAAATTCCCTCTCATTGAAAAAGGGAAGCGTTTGGCGCGGAGGAGAGGTAGATCTCAACGACTGTATCGATGCGCTGCCCATTCTCTCTGTGCTTGCCTGCTTTGGAACTGATGAAACCCAAATCAAAGGATGCGCCATTTGCCGCCATAAAGAATCGAATCGGATCGAAGCAATCCGCATTGAACTAGAGAAAATGGGCGCACGGATCGAGGAGCTACCAGATGGACTGCGCATCCTCCCCTCCCCTCTTGTGGGCGCCTCACTGACTTCCCATCAGGACCACCGCATCGCCATGGCCCTTTGTGTAGCCGCCTTAGGCGCAAAAGGAAAAAGTGAGATCCAGGGCTTAGAGGCGATTTGCAAAACCTACCCCACCTTTATTCAGGACCTTTTACGGCCTTATTGCGCAAATGTTTGAATTTTACCACAGAGATGGGAAACCACAGAGAGGAAATCCATACTTTAAGTCGAGTAAGAAGGCAATTTGAAAATTTCTTCTCTGTGGTTTCCCGTCTCTGTGGTAAAACTACCTATTTGTGCAACAAAGCCACCTTTTAAGATGATTCTATTTGGATTCCCGAATGCAGGGAAAACGACTCTAGGGAAAAAACTCGCTGCGAGATGGGGTCTTCCCTTCTTCGATACCGACCAGCTGCTGGAAAGGCGCTTTTATCCCCTTTCCGTGCGCTCTCTTTACAAAATTGTAGGGGAAGAAGCCTTCCGCAAGCTGGAAGAAACAGTCATCAGCGAGCTCAAAGGGGGCATCATCGCAGTCGGCGGGGGTACGATTCTCTACCCTAAAGCGGCAAGTCTCCTTGCAAAATTGGGACCACTGGTTTATGTGAAAGTAGGGAAAGAGACATTGAAAGAGCGCACCTTGCGCGATCTTCCCTCCTATCTGGACCCAAACGATCCAGAGGGTGCCTTTGAACGGATGTACCAGGAGCGACTACCTCAATATGAAGCGATTATCGCCTACACGTTTGATGTGGAAACTACGCATGAGGATGAAATCTTTTTGGAAATAGGATCCTAAATGGCGAGCAATTCATTTGGAACGCTATTTCGAATCACGACATGGGGAGAATCTCACGGCAGGGCAATTGGGGTAGTCATCGATGGGTGTCCTGCGGGTCTTGAGCTTTCAGAAGCGGATATCGCCATTCAGCTAGACCGGCGCAAACCGGGTACAAGCGCTCTGGTCAGCCCCCGAAACGAGGGCGACTCCCCTCAAATCCTATCAGGCGTATTTGAAGGGAAAACGACGGGCACTCCGATCTCGATTGTGATCTTTAATACCGATGCCGATTCGAGCAAATATGAGCCCATTCGAGATCTTTACCGCCCAGGACATGCCAATTTTACCTACCTTGCAAAATATGGGATCTTCGATCACCGCGGCGGCGGAAGAGCCTCTGGCAGAGAGACGGCATGCAGAGTGGCTGCGGGCGCTGTTGCAAAAAAGCTCCTCGCCCATTTTGGAATTCACACAAGTGCCTCTCTTGTCGAAATCGGTGGACTCCTCGCCACAGAAGAGAATATCGCCTCGATCATTGCAGAGCGCTCGAGCGATTCTGTAGGAGGAATTGTCGAAGGGGTCGCCACAGGGCTGCCAAAGGGTCTTGGGGATCCGATCTACGAAAAGCTCGAAGCTAATCTCGCTAAAGCGATGCTGTCACTCCCTGCGACAAAAGGTGTGGAATTTGGGGAGGGTTTTGCCGCCGCACGCATGAGGGGCTCTGAACATAACGATCTCTATTTTCTAGATGAAAATGCAGAAGTGGGAATGGAGACAAACCACTCAGGGGGCATTCTAGCCGGGATTAGTACAGGCGCACCACTGAAACTCCGAGTCGCTTTCAAGCCGACTGCAAGCATCCAAAAAGCGCAGAAAACGGTATCAAAAAATAAAGAGGAGAGGGTTCTTACCCTTCCTGAAGGATCAAGACATGATCCTTGTGTAGCCATCCGCGCAGTTCCTGTGATCGAAGCAATGTTAGATCTTGTTCTAGCCGATGCGGTCCTTATGAACCGCGTAGCATGTCTCTAGAACCTATCCCAGTAAAAAGTTTCTGTCAATTTTTGGGTTCTTTTGAGGCTTTGTTGCGTAAATGTTCGAATTTTACCACAGAGATGGGAAACCACAGAGAAGAAATTTTCAAATTGCCCTCTTAGTGATTGCTGTCGGAATTGAGGTTCCATCGATTTAAAATATGAATTTCCTCTCTGTGGTTTCCCATCTCTGTGGTAAAACTTCCTATTTTTGCAACAAAGCCTCAAAAGAACCCGTAAATCGACAGAAGCTAATTGCGTAGAGAGTCTCTAATTTGAGCCATCGTGGGCCGGCAAGAAGGATCTTCATGCAGTGCTGCAGAAATCAGATCGGGCTTGATCATCTCCTCTGCAAAGAGGTCTTGCAAGAAAAGTCCCATCTGGTAGACATCTGTTTTTTCTGTTACTGCTGTGCCTAGACAGCTAATCGTTTGTTCCGGCGCTAATAAGAGGCGATTAATCGATCCCTCTTCCCCAAACTTCCTGGTCGATCCAAAATCTGTGATTTTTACATTGAAGTCTTTGAGTAGGACATTCTGCTTGTGAATATCCCCATGGGCATATCCTCTCTCGTGCATCGAGGCTATTGTGGCCGCTAAGTCGCTGGCAATTTTCATCTTTTGCTGAAAAGTCAGCCCACTTTGCATCGCTGTATCGAGCGTCTGATCACACTTTTCCACATAGGCCTCAACCCGGTTTACCCCTTTTTTACCCATATAGACGTAGCAGTCGTATACTTGGACAATACCTGGTATCTGATCTGCGAGCTCTTTTTGTATGCAGTATTCTTTGTAGACACTGTAAGGATTCACTTCTAACCGGGTCAATCGAGTAGGTGTTTCTTGGTAGGGAATCCAACTTTTCGTTAGAAGACGCACGATATCAAGGGATTGTTTCGTTTCTTTATCGACTCGCGTGGCCTCCATAGCGACTTTTAAATACCCTTCGCCTAACCCTCTCTTTTTCACGTAGGTATATTGAAAATTGGGAGTGCTCATGCAACCTGGTCCCTCCCAGGTGCGTTGACGATATCCAGGAGTTTGATTCTCAAGATCAGAACTTGTAAGCGAGCTTTTCGCACAAACGTGATAATAAAATGACATTATGTTCCTAGTATTATTAATCTATAAACAATAATATCAAAAATTAAATTATAAATCAAATACATATTATATATTAACGTAAACAACTAATTATTAAATACTAACGTCTAGAATCTTGGAAAAAAGAGGGGGAAGGGGCACGGAAAAGGTCAGTCTTTTACCATTTTCTGGGTGGGTAAAGGTAATTGACTGCGCATGGAGACAAAGGCGCTTAATGGGATTTGCAGTAGCCCCATATTTCTTATCCCCAACAATGGGGACTCCTGCCTCGGAAGTATGAACGCGAAGCTGGTTTTTACGACCTGTTTCAGGTTTTAGCTTTAAAAAGCTAAGAAACTTCTTCTCTTTAAGCACCTCATAATGGGTAATCGCCAGTTTGCCCATTTCCTGACTTTTCACAAAATAGGTCTCATCCTCAAGGAGATAGCTTTCCCAAGTTCCTTGTCGCTCCGGCAAAATCCCCTGCACAAAAGCATAATACACCTTATCAATCGAGCGCGCTTCAAACTGCCCCTTGAGGTTATCTCTTGCTCGAGGAGTATAGGCAAAGAGCATCACACCTGAGGTCTCGCGATCCAGGCGGTGCACGGGGAAAATGGAGCGATTATGGTAACGGCGTTTGAGCTTGTGATGCACCGTTGCACGGGTCTCAAAGTCAGTTGCCACACTGAGCAGCCCCTCTGGCTTTTCCAACACGACGAGATGGTCATCCTCATAGAGGATGCGGATCTCCTCTCCGACAAAAGAAACTTTAGGCCCTACAATCACCTCTTGCCCAGGTTGGACCAGGAGATTGGCGCGTTCGACCCGCTTCCCATCGACAGTGACCCTACCCGATTCCACCCAGGTGCGCAGGGTGTTTTTTGAACTATCGGGAGAAAGGCCCGCTAAGACCGTAAGTAAAGGAGTTTCTTGATCCACTAACTGTTTCATGCCGACGATTTTATCAGACGGCAGAGCAATAGGGAATAGCAAAATATTCTCGACTAGGATATACCTAGCCTCTTTAACTCAATCTAGGAGTGGACCTTCATGAAGTCGACAAAAGAGAAAGTGAGCTATTGCATTGGGCTTGAAACAGGGAAAAATTTGCGTATGCAATTCAATGACATGGACGTCGACTGCCTGAGCCAAGGGTTTACAGACGCGATTTTGCAAAATAATCCCCTTCTAGGTCCCGAAGAGGTCCAGTCGATTCTGGTTGCCTTAAAAAACCAGGTCGAAACCCAGCAGCGCCAATTCTTTGCTAAAGTTGCAGAGGAAAATAAAAAGAAGAGCGAAGCCTTTTTTGCAGAAAACAAGGAAAAAGAGGGAGTGGTTACACTCTCCAGTGGTCTGCAGTACAAAGTGCTTTCTTCTGGGGATACAGCAGGATCCCATCCCACCCCATTCGATGCGGTGCAAATCCACTACCGTGGCAGCTTTGTCGACGGAAGAGTTTTCGACAGCTCATTCCAGCGCGGAGAGCCTCTCCTATTCCCGCTTAACCGCGTGATCCCAGGCTGGTCTGAGGCATTACAACTCATGCGTGTGGGCGATAAGTGGCAGGTCTTTATCCCTCCCTACCTCGCTTATGGCGAAATGGGCTATGGTCAGGAGATCGGCCCCAACATGGCTCTCATCTTCGAGATCGAGCTTCTCGCCATCAATCCTCCGGCTGGATAAGCTGAGGGGTGCCCCGTTTCCTCCAGTAATCTGGCCCGTAATCATAACAGAGCTGGTCTCCTGGGGAAATGGGGCGGAGTGCAAACAAAATGATGTGGATCGCTCCCTTCCAAATGAGGGATGCGGTCTCGACATTAGGTGATGCGCTGTGATTGATAAACCGCGTGTGATTGCCCGCATCTTGCGCATCGATCACATAGCGGCTTCTCCTCTCCCCAATTCGGTAGTCAAAGCAATAGGAGTTCTTCCACCGTCCAAACAGTTTGCGCCTTCGGACTACCCCTGTATACTCACCGATAAAACACCCTGCCGGAATCGGGTGACAGGCAAATACGCCATATCCCATTTTCTCATCAATCCATCGAATCGCAAGTTCTAGGTGACTCCCCTTTTCCAGCTCCTGTGCGTATAACGAGGCGAGCCAATAATGTTCAGGCCCTACCCACCCCCTCCTTTTTGCAATCGCACACAGGTGCTCAACAGATCTCTGATCCTGTTCCTGGGAGAAAACAAGCTCGGGCAAATAGCGAATGGCAAAGGCCTTTTCAAACTCTGCAACGGAATTCAAAGAGGTCGAATTAAAATGAAGGCGCATCGGCGACATTAGAACAAATGGAAGAGAATCGATCAATATATATTGAGACAAATCCTTTCTTCAGATAATCTTATCCATTTCAACTAGAGGATGATATGACGCTTACGCTCGTTCGTCATGGGGAAACGGCATGGTCCCTCAGCGGCCAACATACAGGCAAAACAGACATCCCCCTCACTAAACAGGGAGAGAATCAGGCTCATCACCTGAAAGAGCGACTCAAAGGGCGTCATTATAAAAAAGTATTTACAAGTCCTCTACAAAGAGCCCTTCAAACCTGCGAATTAGCAGGATTTTCAAAAGATGTGGAAATCGATCCCGATCTCGCTGAATGGGACTATGGGAGCTATGAGGGGCTGACACGCGATGAGATCTGGAAGATGGATCCAAATTGGAATATTTTCTTACAAGGGGCCCCTGGCGGGGAAAGTATCGAGGATACTCTTGCTAGAGGAGAGCGCTTTCTCTCGAGGTTAGGGGAATTTGAAGGGGATATCCTTCTCTTTTCACATGGTCATTTCTTGCGCGTCCTCGCCACCCTTTGGCTGTCACTACCCCTATCCACAGCACGCGTGCTGTCTCTTTCTCCTGCGTCAATTTCGCTTCTCAGACGGGAAAAATCGGTTCCCGCAATTTTCCTATGGAACTCAGTTTAAATTTTAATATCATTTTATAAAAATCAGATTATAAATTGAGTTAATTTACCGTTTGTTATAAAATACCATTAATAAATTAACAAACTACGCGTGTGTCATGTTTAGAAATATAACCTCTGTATTCACAACAGCTAGTCCACGAGAAACACTCGAGGAGCTAAGTCGACTAGAAACACAGGCCAGAGGCCTTCTACGACCTGCTGATGCACTTCAACAAAAAGCCATCCTTCTCCTGAGTTTAAAAGAAGTTCTCCTTGCCGATCGATATGATAATACCGCCTTTGTGGCGCGTTTAAAAGAAATTCTTGAAACTCATGAATACCAATCCCTATGCCATTTTTGTGGGGGGGAAGATTTTTTAAATCAGAACGCAAGACGCCTTTTGCAGATCCGCAGCTTTGATGGCCTTGACCTCGTAGAACAGCTAGCTGCCTATTGCGCAGATAAAGCGCGCTATCACACTGCGCTATCCAACCTCGCGATGATCCCCGTTCATGAGAGGCGAATCCACTTTAATCAACCAGGCGGACAAAGATGGCTTCGAGAAGAAATCGAGAGGCTAAATAAGGAGATGCCAGAGGATGTCAAAGGGGCTTCTAGAAAAGAGGCTGCTTGCCAAGCAAAACTCCAAGAGCCCATTTCTTTCAATGGTCACTACCGATACGCACAAGAAATTCTGCCAACAGATTCTGGAGCCTATGCTCTCTTCGTAAACAAGATGTATCAATTGCAAGATCTCCAGGGCTTTTTAAATGATCCTTGGAAAGGACACGATTTCATTCGGGAAAGATTTCTTAAAATGGACCCTTTCTTGCGCCAGCTCTTTGGGTCCCTTGTATGGATTGCCGAAGGGTCTCAACCCCACCGCGATGTCATCGATGAGATCTTAAACTCAGATTGTAGGCGACTTCTCCACTACCGCAACGCGCTGCAGATCGATTGCATCACCTACCTCATTCGCCATTACGAGAATGTCCTTACGCACTACCGGGTTCTTGAAGAGCTCAAACTCTTTTCGCGCACATACAATCCAAGTGACCTAGGAGAGGCTGCGAGAAACCATTTGGCATTTAGAAGTAGAAATACAGATCCTAGAACGTTCTCCCCTGCCATCGTCTTGAGTGCGATGAAGCAGATTGAACAAACAATTCAATATGCAGATGACTATGTTCTTGTCACACTCCGCAGGCAATCGGTGCATCCTGACCATGACATTCCCTGTGGTACGCGGGATCTATTAAATCAACGTGCAGGGGATACACCGAGAAACTCCCTCCATGTGACATTGGAATACCGAGGAATTGCAAGTGTCGGTGGGCTAGCTTCCGCTGTGCAAGGAATGACACAGGGGCTTCCAGGAAAAACCCGGGTCATTATGCCCTTTTATGAAGGAGACATGTATCCCCACCACCTGAAACACCAACTCAAAGAGAGCAAACACACAATTACGCACATTGGAGGCAGGGTCTCCAAAGTATTTACAGCGACCATTGAGAATGTGAAATTCTACTTTATTCAAGATGCGGAGAATTTTACCATTTCTGGAAAAAACCTCTATGCAGGTCCAGATGGGCACAAAAAATGGAACTGGGCTGTCTTCCAGAGCGCAGCCGCCGATCTCGTGTACCAGCTCGGTTCAAAAGTGGATATTCTCCATGTCCATGATTCCCAAACTGCTCTGATCCCCGCTATCATTAAAGCACGCCATTTCCACGACTGGCAAGCAGGCAGAACCCCTGCTGCGGTATTCACTTATCATAATAACCTCTCCCCACAGGTGTATGCAGGGGATAATGTGCAACAAGTGGGCATCATTGGCCTTCCTAAACGGGAAACTAACTCCTTTGTCGAAGGGCTTGTCCATGCCGATATGGTGACAACCGTCTCAGAAACCTACGCGCGTGAAACACAGACTCCTCTTTTTGGAAATGGGATGGAAGGATTCGTCCGCGAGGCTGCCTTTCAACACAAACTGGTCGGCATCGTCAATGGCACGACAAATGGCTGGGATATCTCTACAGACTGGCAGCTAGGCAATCTGTGCATCCAACCTACAGATGATATAGGCACAACCGCTATGAAACTCCGCGAAGCGCAAAGAGCGATCTGCGCGCGTCTTGGCCTGGACCCACAAAAACCGATTATCCTTTATGTGGGCCGCTACGATTCCCACCAAAAGGGGATCGATAAGCTCCCTCTGATTATGGAAGAGGTGACCCGCTTAGGAGGACAATTTGTCTGTATTGGCGCCGAGCCTGATGAAGAAGCGGCCCGCATTTTAAGAGAGATGCAAGAGCGCAATAACCCGAATGCACGGGTGATCATCGATCGCTACATCACAGATGGAAATGGAAGAACAGTTCTGGAACAGCAAAGCCAATATGGCAGCTTGCTGCGCATGGCATGCACGATGGGGATCTTTCCCTCAATTTGTGAACCCTGCGGCTTAGTTCAAGGAGAACTCCACCGATTTGGGAAAAAGACGATTGTGACAAGAGCAGGTGGATTTATCGATACGGTGAAAGAGGGAGAAAATGGCTTTTTCTTTGAACGGGCATTAGACTGGAAATCGGCGTATCAAGATCAATCCATTCGCAATACAATTGGCCGAGCGATGCAAGAGGCAAATGCACAACATCATGCTCTACATCACGGAGATCCCACGCCATACATCCAATCGATGCGGCGCATCATCGAGAAAGCAAGACAATCGACTTGGACAACGACTCCCGATGCCTCTCCCAGCCCAATCGAGCATCTGCGCAGGGCGTATGAAAGAGCAATACGGCACCTAGAGCTCCGCTCACACAGAAATACACAATTTGATATCTTGCCTCGGTTCGATGCAACGGGAAACCCTCCGAGAAACCATATCCCTGGTTCGATTTCACAATAGAGTCTTGTGACTTTATGTACCGATCCGTATCATGCGGTGCTGGAAGGTACATATGTCGATCGCTTGGATTTTTCTGCTTCTAGCGGGTTTTTTTGAAATCTGTTTTACGATTGCTCTCAAATTCAGTCAGGGATTTGCTAAGCTAATTCCGAGCATCATCACAGTCGTCTTTATTGTGCTCAGCTTCTTCTGCGTCTCCCAAGCGATGAAAAGCATCCCAATCGGCACGGCATACGCCGTCTGGGCAGGGATCGGCGCTGCCGGAACAGTCGTGTGTGGGATTCTCTTTTTCGGCGACTCTTACCACATCATCCGCCTCATCTCCATCTTTCTCATCATCATCGGCATCATCGGCCTGAAACTGGCTCACGTGGACTGATCAAATTTCTATGCAAAAAGCGCTCTAATACCTTGAGAGGAGACGATTCGGGATTGGCAAGTGCACTCGGATCGAGATAGAAGGTCTGCTCAAATAAGTGTTGCCCTGAAAGAGCGGCATGGGAGACCTGGTCTGAGTAAACAATCCACATCGTATGGGATGGGAAGCGAATCTCTTGCTGCTCAGCCTTTGCTTGGTACTCGAGATCCCCTTTCATCTCGTCGTGAATGTGGAGCATGTAGTGATCATAGAGCGAGCGCTTCTGCTTGGTCACTTTCAGAAGTTTAAGAAGCAGTGCCGTGCCCGGTAGAGGGGGGCTTATGCGCGGAACCATCTTCTCAACTACAGTGGAGAAGGGCTCTCCAAGTTTCCAAACGCGCGGTTTTCCCTCGGGATTGACGTTGCAAAAAACGCGCAGAATTCGCTTGCCCTGCACAGGAGTCGCGGGGAACGCATCGACATGCAGGCGCGTGTCATCTTTGCGATAAGAAGAGGGTCTACCAAAGACCTCAGCGGGCCTAAAACTCGTTCTCCCCTGCTGTAGAGTAGGCGCATAATGGGGAAAAAGCGTTTCGATCAGCTTTCTACTCTCTAGAGCATAGCGGGCGACCATTTTTTTTAAGTCTTCCGCTTCGCCAGCCTGGCAAGATGTGCCGCTAAGCCGGTCTTTTTTTGCATCATAGCTGATATTTTTCGATTTGGGACTTAGGATTGAAGGGGAAAGAAAAGCAGACTCTTGAGCGCTGAGTTGAAAGGAGAACTTGGGCAAGAACACGACCTTCCCCCCTTCCAATGCTTTCAAAGCCTCTATCTGCATTCCATCGGAAATATCTTCTAACCCTGTGATCTCTAATGTCTCTAAAAGTTGCATAGGCCCTCGCCTTTTTTTTCCAAGAAATGTACCATGAGGCATTTCTTTTAGACAAGCGCGAGAGATAGAAGATGAAGAAACTGCTGTGCGCCCTCTTGTTAGCAGCGAGCTTAGGGTATTTTTACAAGCGCTCTGGGGAGTTTCATCCGCGTCAAATCGTGTCAGAAACTCTTAGAACCGATCGGTTTCCCATTCCTGAGAATCTAGATGAAGTGCGTGCACTCCTCATGCAGCCATTTTGGCTTTTTGATGCAGGCGGAGACTGCTACGTCTTTTTAAGCGATGAGGGCTCGCATGTCCTGAAGGTCTTTAAACACCATAAGATGCGAGAGCATGCATGGTACGACCGCTTCTTTCCTGAGCTCGCAACAAAAAGACACGCGCGTTTAAAGCACCTATTTTCTAGCGCAGAGATTGCTTATACACAGTTCAAGGAGGAGACGGGTCTTTGCTTTCTCCAGCTAGGCAAAAGCGATCATTTCCATACTCAGATTGAGCTCATCGACAAAAAAGGAAAAAGCCATTTTATCGATCCAAACACCCTCGATTTTGCTCTGCAAAAACGCGCAAAGCTTGTGTATCCCCATCTAGAATCTCTAAAAGATGTAGAAACCGCTAAGAGGTGCATCGACTCTCTTTTGCAGCTCATGCTAACCAGAAGCGCCAAGGGAATTGGTGATCGCGACCCGATTCTCTCTCGCAATTTTGGATTCATTGAAGAGCGCGCAGTGGAGATCGATATCGGCTCGTTTGTCCTAGAGGATTCACTGAGAGATCCCTTGATTGCAAAGCACCTTCTCGTCGCGGAAGCCGCTCGCCTCTCCTCTTGGCTTAAAAAGCACATTCCCGCTCTTAGGCCCCACTTGGAAGATCGCCTCCTATCCTGGGGAGCGATCGAACCGATGCCAGTTGGATCGAAAGAACTCAAAGCTCAGCTGACACAGCCCTATCGCTTCGTATCAAAAACCCCTCACTGCACCACGTATGCAAGTGAGGATGGAAAGTATCTTCTCCATCTCCTTAAACACCCTCAAGGATCGCTCGCCTCCCATTTGAGAGCCTGTGGAGTAGAAGAGATGGGTATTCTCTACATGCAGCTACACAGGATGCCCTATAAGCTCCCTCGTATTGAGGTCCCTACTCGTTTTGGAAGAAAGAAGAAAGTGAATCTCAGCCATGCCCGCTTTGTCTTGCAAAAAAGAGAATGTGAAAACGCGTTTAGGAGCCTGCTGCTTGCGTCAACCGATTCATAAGAGCGGCATTCTCACGGGTGGAAGGATCGCAATAGACGAGGATTTCTTGGAAGCCCTCTTGATCTGCTAAGCGGAGCTTGCGGTAGAGATCTTCCGCCGTTAAGAAAAAGCGCGCACAATTACCCGGCATCGGCAAATCGGTCATGGGCGGTAAAAGAACCATCCGCCGCTTATCCTCAGAGGCAAAGAGCTCCTGTTCGAATACATCTTGGGCTGTAAAAAGAGAGATCTGCGCCTTGGGAGAGTAGTGTCTGTATTTCATCCCAGGAGAAACGATTGCCCCCTGCCCTTTTACCCCTTCAGCAACCTTAATTCCCAGCGTCTCTTCGATCGCCTCTTTAGAAATAGTCCCCGGCCTAAGAAGGCGCGGTATGGGCTCAAGCAGGCTGATGACCGTTGACTCGATCCCAAGATCCGTTTTCCCTCCATCAATCACCGCACCGATTTTTCCGCTCAAATCTTCAAGCACATGCGCAGCCTCTGTGGGGCTAGGCTTTCCAGATAGATTGGCAGAAGGAGCAACAATCGGCTCTCCTACCAGGGTGATCAGGCGCTCTGCTATGGGATGATCGGGCATGCGGAGGGCAATCGAGTCGAGCCCCGCAGAAACAATCGGTGGGACGCGCGGATGGCGCCTCAGCACGATGGTCAGAGGCCCTGGAAAGAACTCCTCTGCAAGCTGATAGAACCTCTTAGGGATCTCCTGGGCAATCTCATGAACCTCTTCTAATGAGCGGACATGCGCAATCAAGGGATTGTCTGCGGGGCGCCCCTTAGCAGTAAAAATTGAGGCAATTGCGGCAGGATCAAAAATGCGCGCTCCAAGCCCGTAGACGGTCTCTGTGGGAAAAGCCACAAGCTGTCCTTCTTTAAGAAGTTGCGCCGCTAGGTCGAGCTGGGATTCCGTGAGTTTTTGTGTCTCAAGCATAAGTTTGACGGAGCAGTATAACCCTGTTACCCCAAAGCCGTCAACGACACATTTTTTAAAGAGATATTTGGGCCGTTAGACTACAATCCCGCTAAAAGGTAGGGAAAAATGGGAAAATCTGCAGGGATTGTGTGTGTCTATGGGCTGTTAGTGCTGATCGGGGGACTCATTGGACATTTTAAGGCAGCAAGCGCTGCCTCGCTCATCGCAGGGGGAGCCTCAGGGGTGCTCCTTTTGGTGTGCTCATGGGCTCTATATAAAAGAAAAAAAGCCGCCTACCCCCTTTCCCTGCTCCTAGTCATTTTGCTCGATGCGTTCTTCACCTACCGTTTTGCCCTTTCGCTCAAATTCCTCCCCTCGGGGCTGATGAGCCTGATCAGCCTTACGGTGCTGGTGCTGCTGGCCCTGAATAAGCCGCGTAGCGCTGGGTAACCTTGTCCCAAGCGATATTGTCGAAGAAAACGGCGATGTATTTTGCCTTATCGAGTCCAAATTGCGTGATATAAGCGTGTTCGAAAGCATCCATCACAAGCAGCGGATCGGCCCCTACGGGGTTTCCCGTGTCGTGTTCTTCGATCCAAACGTTAAATAGGCGTCCCGACTGTTTGTCCCGGTAGAGGATCGTCCAGCCTATCCCCCGCATCATCCCCGTGGCGATAAAACTCTTTTTCCAGGCCTCATAGGAACCAAAATCCTTTAAAATCTTCTGATAGAGCTCACTCGATTTCTCTAGTGGATCTTTGCCCCCCAAATTTTCAAAGTAGAGCTCATGCAAGCGCATGCCGTCGAACTCCCAGCTTAAGCGCCGTTTAAGCGCCCCATAATCGGGAGTCTGTTCTTTATCTTGCGATTCTAAATCCTTTAAACGACTGATCAGTTGATTTGTGCTTTTGACATAACCCTGATAAAGCTGAAAGTGCATCTTGAGGAGCGCATCGCTAAACCCCTGCATCCCAAATAGATAGGAGTAGTCCTTTGCATAGTATTCCGTCACCACACGCGCAGGTGCAGGTTCTACGGCTCCCAGTGCCGCTGTGAGACATACACAACCGATCAGCCTCTCAAAAAATCCCATTCTTTCCCCCCTATCAGAGATTGCCACTGTAGCGAATCCAAGGAATAAAGGGAAGTCTCCCACATCCTGCTTGTAAAAAAATATCTGCCAGTTTAAAATCAAAACTATGACACATCCCTTTGCAAAAGAAGTTTCCAACCTACGCCACCCCGATTATCCGATCGATCCAATCATCCTCAATCGGTGGTCCCCACGCTCGATGACAGGAGAGGAAATGACGGATGAAGAACTCTTCCCTCTGTTTGAAGCCGCGCGCTGGGCCCCCTCCTCCTACAACAACCAGCCATGGCGTTTTTTCTACGCCAAACGGGGAACCCCTGAATGGGCCCTTTTCTACGACCCGCAGATCGAATTCAATAAGGGCTGGACTAAAAATGCCGCTGCTTTAGTCGTTGCTGTCTCGTATAAGAAATTCGATCACAACCAAAAACCTTGTCGAACACATGCTTTTGACACAGGAGCTGCCTGGATGGCGCTTGCTCTCGAAGGAACGCGCCGAGGCTACGTCGTGCATGGGATGGAAGGGTTTAACTATGATCAAGTGAAAAAGAATCTCGAACTCTCTGAAGATTACGAGGTCCATGCGATGATTGCAATTGGGAAACGGGCTCCCAAAGAGAACCTCCCCCAGGAGCTGCAGGCAAGAGAACTGCCGAGCGAAAGAAAGAAAATCGAGGCGATCGCAATACAAAAAAAATCGAGCAAGCCCTGACTTGCTCGATAACTATTACATATTAGGCACCACAGGCTCGAGGCCTACTGGCATTCAGGGAAACTACTTGCGAGAAGCAGCTTTTCTCTTAGTGCGGCGAGCAGTTGTCTTGCGAGTCTTGCTAGCAGCTTTACGTCTTGTTTTTGTCTTGCGAACAGTTTTTTTAGCAGATGCTCTTTTCTTTGCCATATTATTCTCCTTATTTGGATACGTAGGACTTAGATATCTGATCCCCTTATGGGGAGCTTAACTATCCATTCATATCCTACAATCTCCAATATACATTATTTCTAATTAATTAGAAAAAATTTTTTAATATTACTTAATTTGCAACAAAAATATTAGACTAAAAAACCGCGCCAGGATATATCCTGGCGCGGTTTTTAGCAGAAGAAAAAAAATTTAAAATCAAGTAGTCGTTAATATCTATTTAACGACAATTTCGATGCTTTTAATAACATCGCCCTGTTCGATTTTCTTTACAATATCCATTCCTGAGAGGGTTTGTCCAAACACAGAATACTCGCCGTCGAGATAGGAGATCTTTTCAAGAGTAATATAGAACTGGGACCCGCTGGAACGCTTTTTGGGATTGACGTTATCGGGAAGGCGCGCCCATGCCAATGCCCCTTGGATATGCGGCAGTTTGATTTCGGCAGGGATCGTATAACCTGGTCCTCCGCGCCCCGTTCCATCGGGATCTCCCCCCTGCACAACGAAATTGGGCACAACGCGGTGGAATGTAAGGCCGTTATAGAACCCCCCTTGCGCAAGTTGCACAAAGTTGGTGACAGAGAGCGGGGCATCCTTGTAGTTCAACTGACAGGTGATATCCCCCTTAGAGGTATGAATGACTGCAAGGTACTCCTTCCCCTCTTCGAAAACCATCGATTTGGTCGGTTCTTGTAATGACATAGTCTGTTCTCCAGCGCTGATAGTGGGGTGTAAACATAGGGTGGACAGAAGCGAAATGGCTACAATGAATGTTCTTTTCACGAGTACCTCCCAAAACATTCCCTATCTTGCCAGAAACCGAAATATCCCAAAAGAGAAATTTTGACGACTGAGACTATTTACAAATGAATACAAGTGTTGTAATAAAAGAAATAAAGAGGAAAATAAAATGATAAGCCTATTTCTGCTTTCTGCAATTTCAATTCCAATGATTCACAACAAATCCGTGGAACATTACAGAACCGTACAGCAAGAAAAGCCCCATCTCGTGCTCTACTATACCAAACAATGCCCCTATTCTCAGAAGGTGCTTCGCTATCTGAAACAGGTTCATAAAAAAGTGGATCTGGTCAACGTAGAAAACAATCCCCAGGGAAAGTTAACTCTAAAAAATCAGGGGGGTAAGATGCAAGTCCCCTGCCTGTTCATCGATGGAAAGCCTCTTTATGAATCGGATGAGATCATCACCTGGCTATCTAATCACTTAGATCAATTGGATACAGAATAGGGCTAAAGCTCTGCTTCAGCCCTAAAAGACTGCCTTAGATTTTTTTCTGGTGCGGTTGCTGTGGGCGCTGCTGGGGTTTTTGCTGCTCTTGTGGGTTTTTTGGGGTGATTTGGGGCTGTTGTGGCTGGGGCTTATTATGTGGTTTCATCTCAAACTCTCCTGATAGATAACGTTATCAGACGAAAGGAGACGTGTCACGCGACACACCTTCCTCGCGCCCTTGATTATCAATCTAGCATACATAGAATTTATTTTAAATATTTTGCTGTTTACAGATAGGGGGCCTTCGCCTAGAAATGGGGAAAAAAGGGTAACCTCTATGTCACCTTCCAAAGAACGCCCAAGACGGGTCATTAGCATTTTTCTCCTCGCAATGCTCAACGTGTCTATTATGGCGAGTTTGCGCAACCTTCCTCTTGTCGCCGAATTTGGCTTAAGTGCGCTATTTTACTTTTTTGTCGTGGTCCTAGGGTTTTTAATCCCTTGTGCCCTTATCTCTGCAGAACTTGCGACGGGATGGCCCAAATCGGGAGGAATCTATATCTGGGTGCGTGAGGCACTCGGAGATAAGTGGGGTTTTTTTGCGATCTGGATGCAATGGGTGCACAACGTAGCCTGGTATCCGGTGATCCTTTCTTTTGTCGCAGCGACATTAGCTTATGTCATCTCCCCTGCCCTGGCTCAGAATAAGTTCTTCATCCTCTGTGTGATCCTGGTCGGTTTCTGGGGTATGACCTTTCTCAACTACCGGGGAATTAAAACGTCGGGATGGTTTAGCGCCATTGGGGTCATTGCAGGGACGATTTTGCCAGGCTTGCTCATCATAGCGCTTGGCATCAGCTGGGTAGTGGGAGGGCATCCCCTACAAACCCCAATTAGCTGGGCGGCTGTCATCCCCACCTTTGGGGAAATCGGCAACCTCGTCTTCCTCGCAGGTCTTTTTTTGGCTTTTTCGGGGCTGGAGGTCTCGGCGGGCTACGCTTCCTACGTGAAAGACCCCCAGAAAAATTATCCGCGCGGGATCATCCTCGCGGCACTGATCACCCTTGTGGTATTTATGTTTGGATCTCTGGCTGTTGCCTTTGTTATTCCTAAAGAGGAAATCAGCCTCGTCTCTGGTCTCATGGAGTCGTTCCAAATCTTCTTCGCAAAGTACAACTTTGTCTGGTTTCTCCCGATCATGGCTCTTCTTCTTGTCATTGGAGCGATTGCAGAGGTCAATTCGTGGATTATTGGCCCTGTCCAAGGTCTTTTAGCAACCTCGATCCATGGAAACCTCCCCCCCTATTTCCAGAAGGTCAGCGCTAGGGGCGTCCCTACGAACTTGCTCCTTTTTCAGGCAGGGATTATGTCGGTCACTTCCCTCATCTTCCTCTACATGCCCAACGTCAGCAGCGCCTTTTGGATTCTAACGGCGCTGAGCGCGCAGAGTTATCTCATCATGTACATTTTGATGTTCATTGCCGCCCTCTATCTGCGCTATAGCAAGCCCCATGTACCCCGCGCCTATAAAGTGCCCTTTCAAGGCAAGGGCATCTGGATGCTGTGTCTGCTTGGCATCCTCTCTTCCCTTTTTGCCATTGCCATCGGATTTGTTCCGCCAACTCAGCTCAATATTGGAAGTCCGACCGCCTATGTATTTCTCCTTGTAGGAGGGCTTGTCGCGATGTGCGGCATTCCCCTCTGGATCCATGCGAAAAGAAAACCCCACTGGTTTGCTAGGAAGTAGCGATTGCTGTATAGTGGGGAGGTATGCGTGCACCGTTAGCTGAGCGGCTAAGGCCGACCATTCTTTCTGAAGTTGTGGGACAGGGGCATCTCCTTGGGCCAGAGAGTCTAATTACGGGTAGCATTGCGCGAAATACTCCCCTCTCGCTCCTTCTTTGGGGACCTCCTGGATGTGGAAAGACAACCCTTGCAGGGCTCTATGCCAAGGCGTTTGATGCCCGCTTTCTTTCAATTAGCGCGATTTTCAGTGGCACAAGTGATCTGAAAAAAATCCTCGAGGAGATAGAAAACTCCCCTCTACTCTATAGACGCACAATCCTCTTTGTCGATGAGATCCACAGGTTCAATAAGGCCCAGCAGGATGTCTTTCTCCCCGCTCTAGAAAAGGGGCAGTTGATCCTCATAGGGGCCACGACAGAAAACCCCTCCTTTGCTCTCAATGATGCGCTCCTCTCTAGGCTACGCGTCCTGCAGATTCGCCCTTTGGGCCCTGAGGCTTTGCAACAGATTGTTGCGCGCTATGAGGCCAAAATCCAAGCTCTTCCCCTTACAGAAAAGGCGAGGGAACTGCTCGTTGAGTTTGCGCACGGCGATGGGCGCCACCTTCTCAATATGATTGAAAACCTTGAGCACAGCCTTCCGACGGAAGAAAGATTGGATGAAGAGAGGCTGCAGAAGCTGCTGCAGAGAAGGCATGCGCTCTATGATAGACAAGCGGATGGGCACTATAATCTGATCTCTGCTTTGCACAAGTCGGTACGAGGGTCTGATCCCGATGCCTCCCTCTACTGGTTTGCGCGGATGTTGGAAGGGGGTGAGGATCCCGCCTTCCTCGCTAGGCGCCTTATCCGCATGGCAACTGAGGATATCGGCCTTGCAGACCCTAGGGCGCTCGAAATTGCGCTCGCTGCATGGCGCGGGTATGACCAGCTGGGCTCTCCTGAAGGAGAGCTAGCCCTTGCCCAGGCTGTGGTCTACCTCGCGCTTGCCCCCAAGAGCAATGCCCTCTACACTGCCTACAAAGCCGTCCGCGAGGCTGCAGAAAAAACTTCCCACCTCCCCCCTCCTAGCACGATCCTCAACGCACCGACGGCGATGATGCGCAACATGGGTTACGGGGCTGGCTATCAGTATGATCACGACCTGCCCCTTGCCTTTTCGGGCCAAAACTACTTCCCCGACGGGATGGAAAGACCGCAGTTCTATGAACCTAAAGAATATGGTTTCGAAAGGGAGATGAAGAAGCGGGTCGAGTATTTCGAAAATTTGCGCAAAAAAAAACCTTTCTCCCCTGACGCCACCTACCCATCTGCATGAGTATGGTGAAGGAGAAAGGTCCAGAAGATTTGTTTTCTCCAGCCATTTGGGGGCTCTGGGCTCCTTAAGGAAATCCCTAAAACCCGAAAACCTCTATTAGAGGCTATGGTACCTGGTGAATTCTCCGACTATCACCAATCTGGAGTCAGTATCCATTTACTGCCCAGTGGGAAAACTGTCGCCTTTTCGTCGAAGACAAATCTCTTAAGCATCCCATTTTCAGTTGCGTCTCACCGAAGGAAGGAGCTACCCCCCTTCAATACTGAGTATAACAAGCATGTTATAATTAGTGAATAGATGCAAATTTAGATAAATAATTAGCGGCCTGCTAATTAATCGCTTGCACCTCTAAATTATAATGAAACCCAGCGACCATGAGCTTTGATGAGGTCGATCAGCCGCTTATCCGCATCTGCAAAATCGATGTCCCTTTCGACGCAAGTCTTTCCGACATAGAGATCTACCTTTCCAGGCTTCGAGCCTACATACCCAAAATCTGCATCGGCCATCTCCCCTGGACCGTTGACGATACAGCCCATAATGGCGATTTTCACGCCGGGGAGATGTCCCGTCTGCTCGCGGATCCGCTTCGCAACAGCTTGAAGCTCAAAGAGAGTGCGACCACAACCGGGACAAGAGATGTACTCTGTCTTGGAAGTGCGCATGCGGACGCCCTGTAAGATATTAAAGCTGAGGTCCCTCACAGGATGAGGGGATTGGATGCAGATCCCCTCCCCCAGTCGATCTGCAAGAAGGGCTCCTAATTCGGCTGAAGCCTGAATCACCAGGTCCTCCCATGAGAGATCGGGATAGGAAAAGGAGAGGATCACGGGTGTGTCGATCTTTTGAGAGCAGATCCACTCGAAGAAGCGGCGGCTAAAGTGGAGGCGTGAGGATTCTGGAGCAAGAAAAATAAACGCGGGCTTGTGGAGGGCTATGGCCTCCCAGTTGCCATCTGAGCTAACCTCATAGGCAAAAGGGGATTCATCGGGTCGGGGCTGCTCGGTTAACTGCAGGAGGGGGACAGTTCCAGGAATCCCTCTTGTCCTGGTAAGTAGAGGGACGGGCACATCTTGTGGGAGGCCACTTGAAAGGAGAAGATCGACCCCTTTGAGCGGCTCTAGTTGGGATAGGATAACGCTTCCATCCCGATGGAGCTTAGGGCTCTCAGGAAGGGTAACTGGACGCCGAGAAATCTGGGAGATATCGCGATGGAGCTCTTCAAAAGGGAGGTCTCCCCTTCCCTCCATCTTCTCGGCAAAGGAGACAAGTCGCTTGCATGGGTCGATTTCCTCCCAGGGATCCTCTGTCAGAGAGACGCGAATAGTATCCCCAATCCCATCCAGGAGAAGCGCGCCAATCCCTATTGCCGATTTCACCCGGCCATCTTCCCCTTCACCCGCTTCTGTGACCCCAAGATGCAAGGGGTAATCCCACCCTAAAGCGATCATCTCGGCAACCAGGAGGCGATATGCTTGGATCATCACCAGCGGATTGCTCGCTTTCATGGAAAAACAAAAATTGTGAAAATCCAGCTTGCGACAGACCCGTGCAAATTCCAGTGCCGATTCGACCATCCCTTTTGGAGTATCGCCATAGCGGTTCATGATCCGATCAGAGAGAGAGCCGTGGTTCGTGCCAATTCGCAGCGCGCGCCCTAATGTTCGACACTTTTGGACAAGCGGCGTAAACCCCTCTTCGATTCTCTGCAGCTCCTCTAGATAGGAAGCATCTGAGTATTCTAAAATTTTGAAAGTAGCCCGGCGATCGACGAAGTTGCCGGGGTTGATCCTGACCTTATCGACAAAATCAGCGACCCGCATAGCCGCGGGCGGATAGAAGTGGATATCGGCAACAAGCGGGATTTCATACCCCTTTTGGACGAGCCCATTTTTGATCTCTCCGCAACTCTCTGCCTCTTTCATCCCCTGGACAGTGATGCGAGCGATTTCACATCCCGCGTCGGAAAGGCGCATAATCTGTTCGATCGTAGCGAGCACATCCCGGGTATTCGAGGTGGTCATCGACTGGATCCGAATGGGGTGATTCCCCCCGATTCCGACCTTTCCAATCAAAACTTCTCGCGTCTTCCAACGCTTCGTCTGGTAAATCGATTCGCAGTACTTCATGGGCGGGAATTATCCAGCACGCATGAAAATAAATCAATCGTCTTGCAAAAATTTATGAACTGTGGAACATTCGTTTCCCCAGAGGTTCATTATGTTCAAAAAATTGACCTTTCTCCAATTATGCATCGCCCCCCTCCTCATCGGGGGAGAAATTGTGCCCATCGTGGCTCCCAGCCCTCCGACGGCCCAAAAACTGGAAACTTATTTTCAATTCATGAAGGACCACCCAAAAGCGTTTGGACCCGATGGGAAATGGCGCGATGGGGAGATTGAAATCGTCTCTAGTCCTGAGATGATCAAAAAAATCCAAAACCAGACCCGCTTGCGCCTGATTTCTAACGGCTATTCTGAAGAACATGCGCGCGCATTTAGTTCCGTAGGGGTGGTCGCTGAAGACAACTACCTGCTCTGGCTGCGCGATGCAGTCATCTTCCCCTCAGGGGTCTATGGGACCTACGATCGCCTCCTCTGGAAATCGGGGATGGATGGGATCTCCGGCGTCGCGATTTTACCCATTCTCTCTTCCAAGAAGATCGTAGTGAATATCAACTACCGGCATGCGACTCGATGCTGGGAAATGGAGATCCCTCGCGGATGTAAAAAGGAGGGAGAATCTTGGGAGAAAGCAGCGACGCGCGAGCTCTTAGAAGAGACGGGTTATCAGATCACAAAATGCATTCCTCTGGGGACGATGGCTCCCGATTCAGGAATCTTTTCCAGCCTAGTTCCCGTGCTTTATGGGGAAGTGAACGTGGCTGGGGAATCTGCCAATGACTACTCAGAAGCAATACACGAAAACCCCGCTTTCTCAAAAGAGGAGTTAAAGCAGGCCTTTGGACGCGGATATATTCAACTCCCCATCAAAGGAAAACTCGTTCAAGTGCAGTGCCGGGATCCCTTTCTTTCCTATGCATTGTTACAGGCTGAGGTCAAAGGGCTACTCTAGAGTTGAGATAGACCTCCGTCTTGCCCCATGGGAAAGAGATGGTGATCTCCCTTAGAGTGGAAAAGCGCGCATCATAATCGCTTAAGGGGTAGCTGACGGTGATCAACCGAACTGCAGAAGGAAGGCGCGCGAACCGATCGCAAAGCTGCGCGATCTCCTCATCTTTAAGACAAGTCCCATATAAGTAGATCACACTTGCCTCGTCTAAGTTCGCACTGAGCATCTCCTCACAGCGAAAGATCGTCTCTTGATTTCCGATTTGCTGCGCGGTTTGGATGAAAAAAGGGATCCGATCGATGCCGATCACTTTGCATGAGAGCCAGTGGTGTAAAAAGAACAGCCCCTTTCCCCTGCCACATCCAAGCTCGAGCCACAGATCTTCTTTCTTGAGGTTTGCCGCTTTGGCAATCTCCATAAGCCCTTTCAAGGGCGTTTCCCCATAAGGGTCTTCCGTCATTTTGTAGGGATTGCAGTGGCGATATGCCTTTTTGAGAGCGGCATATTGAGGATAGAAGCGGGGAAACTCTTTACGGACCCACCGCTTCTCCAGATACTGGAGAAAATGGAGCTTAAAGAAGAGAAAAAGGAGGTAAAACTTTTCACCAAGCGAGCGCATGACCAGGAGGAGGGGCAAGGAAGGTTCTCGGATCGATCCGCTCCCTTAGGAGAATTTGGTAAAGATCGTACGGGGGTTGGTGCAGGGGCTCATCCGCAAGACGAAATGTCTTCCAATGCATTCCCACACTTAAAGCGGATCCCACCTCATTGTGGATCCGAACGGCCTCTTCTGGGCCAATGTGGACACTCTCCATAAATGCTTTTGGCTGGTAGGCCCCAATGGGGATCAGGGTTAAATCCATTTTCTCAAAGCAGAGTCCAATCTCTTTGAAATCGACCGGATTATACCCCGTGTCTCCTACAAAATAGCATCTTCGGTCTGCAACCTCGAGCACCCAGCCAACCCAGAGCGTGTCATTGAGGTCAAACCCCTTTCTGCCCGAATAGTGCTGCGCAGGTACCGCCGTTAATTTGATAGGGATGTCCCGAAGAGAAAGCCTCCTCTCCTCCCACCAGCTGAGTTCATAAACTGGCGCAATCTGGAGTTTGTCAAACCAGCGCTTGACCCCTTTTGGAACAAGCCAGGTGATCTTGGGAAAGCGGCGCGCAAGGGCTATGACGGTGGATTTATCGAGGTGGTCGTAGTGGTTGTGGCTGATTAAGACCAGATCGATCTCTGGAAGATCTTCCCACGCAACACCTGGGGGATGCCGTCTTTTCGGACCAAGGAAGCTAACTGGGGAGCACCGATGACTAAATATCGGGTCTGTTAAAATGTGGAGCCCCTGCATCTGAATGAGGAATGAGCTGTGATTGATCCATGTCACAGAATCCTGCTCGGGATGCAACTCTCTACTGGGTAGAGGGTAGACAAAATCGATCGGCGCTCTTTCCCGCTTTTCCTCCTCATCGAAATACCCCACCTTCCAAAGCAAGAAATCCTTCAGATGGCGTCTAATGTGTTTGACGTGAGGATTGACAAACCGCTTTTTGCTCATCCTCTGCTTTCCTCAAGTCGAAGGGAGAGGGGGACGGCATCGGTAAGCGCCTTTTCTCCAAAGAACTGGATGGGGCCAGGAAAAAGATAGGCATCCTCTAGCATCCATCCCGCTCTTTGCTTTTTGAAATGGATGAAGGATTCGCCCTGAAGGTCGACGAGGGCTTTCCGAATGACGGGTTTTTCTTTGCCTTTGCGCTCATCGATGGTAAGGAGATGGGCAAGGGGAACCCCTCCAATCTGCCACGCTTCCACAGGACCTGCTAGATTGCGCACACAAGCCATATAACCCGTGACGCCTGCATCCAGAAGAAGTGCGGCTGTCTTTCCCAAAGCGTAGCAATAGTTGCAATCGAAATTGGAGGGAAATCCTGAGCGCCCCTCATATCCTAAAAAGTGGGTGACCGAGGCAAAGGGGACCTTTCCCGCCAATTGTTCTGAAACCATCTCCGCAAGGAGCCGCTCAGTTTCAATGAACGAGAGGGCAACATTGCCATGGGCATCTCTTGCAAAAAGAAGCTGGGACTGAATCGCCTTAGGCAAAGATTGAAAGCACCCACGCGAAGGAGCAGTCAGCCTTTCAGCAACCTCTTCGAGATGCGCGCCAGTGCCTTTAGAAAGAAGGGCATTCAATTCGCGGATGAGAGTGGCCACCTCTGGGATGAATTCGATGATCCCTTCGGGAATGAGGATGACCCCATAGTACTTATTTTGACGGGCCCGCTTTTCAATGAGCTCGCAGATCCCGTTTGTAATGGCAGATAGAGTCTGCTTCTCCGCTGCAATCTCCTCTCCGATGAGTGTCCAGTTCGGCTGTGTAGTCAGAGCGCATTCTAATGCGATATGGGATGCAGATCGCCCCATCACTTTAATGAAATGGTAGTACTTCTTTGCAGATCTAGCATCCGCTGCAATGTTGGCAATCGATGCGGCGTAGGTTTTACTCGCGGTGTCAAATCCGAAGGAAACCTCAACCCAAGGATTTTTCAAATCCCCATCGATTGTTTTAGGGACGCCGATGACCTGGGTCTTGCACCCATTTTTAAGAAAGTATTCCGCGAGAATCGCTGCATTCGTATTGGAGTCATCCCCTCCGATGATCACAATTCCGGTAAGATCCATTTTCTGTGCAACAGATAGCGCAGAGGCCAGCTGCTCGGGGGTTTCAATTTTTGTGCGCCCTGTGCCGAGTAGATTAAATCCGCCCACATTGCGAAACCCCTCCAAAGAGACCGCTGTAATGGGAATGGCTTTCCCCGTTAAGACACCAGACGGTCCATCTTGAAAGCCAAATAGCTGGGAATCGCCATGGAGCTCCAAAAGAGCATCGAAAAGCCCTGCAATGACGTTGTGCCCTCCTGCCGCAGGACCTCCAGAAAAGAGCACGCCAATCCGCAAAGGTTTCATCTTGCGAGCTACTCCAACAGATCCACTTAAATAGGGCTGCCCTTGGAGATGGGGAAAAAGAGCCTGAATCCGCAGATCGACGCCGCTTTGGGCATCCTCTTTCTTCCACTCTACTGAAAGTAGGTCGCACAAAATCTTAGGAAGAGGCGGTGTATATTTAAGCCGTGCGCTTTGTAAAGCCGAGATCATGAGCTCAGGATAGGGCATTCTTAGTTTTTGCGAAAGAAAATCTATGGATTGAAATTCCCTATCAGACATAAAATTTCCCTTCGATAAGGAGGATATTATGGCAGTTGTTCTGCGCCCATCCACCCCAGAGACCATGGCATCTCCCCCCACTTCTCCACTGAGGTGCTCGCAAGAGGCCGCAACATTCCCTACAGTGGACTATTTGGGCGACGGGAGAGTCGACTTTCGCTACCTGATGAATTTGGTGAAAGAAAAGCTAACTGAGTTAGGACGAAAGCCTAACTATGCCCATGGGCGCTACGATAATGTAGGGCCTTATATCGGGTATTCCGTCGTCTACGGTTCGAATGCGGCGTGGATCGGTTTTTCTAAAGAGGATCTCTACATCGAGCGCCCAAAGCGGCCCTCTCCTTACATTGCGACCTGCGCGCCTTTACCTTTGGACTTAGGAATCCCCACCTTCTGGAGCATGCTAGCGAAAAATACCTGTTCGACACTTGTCATTTTGACCCCATTTGAAAAGGACAAGGCGGAAAACTACCTTCTGGAAGAGCCCAAGTGTTCAATCGATTGTGGATGGCCTGTCTATCAGTATGATCTCTTTAGAGCTGCACAAGATGTGAGGGTTTTTCATGTCAAAGACTGGGCCGATTGCACAGAAGGAGACGTGGAAAATCTCCTTAAACTGGTCCAAACGGTATACAAGGACCGGATCGAGAGGGAGGCAGAAGGTCCGATCGCCACCCATTGTAGCGCAGGTGTGGGCAGAACAGGGGTATTCATTGGCTGCTATGAGATCTATAAGAGGGTCATGCAAGGAGAAAGACCTACTCTGCAGGATATTTTTACTATCGCCGCACAAATGCGCTTGCAAAGGACCGGCCTTGGGGGAAACGTAGAACAATACCACATGCTCTTTAGCTTTGCAGAGCATCTCCAAAATTAGATTGTGGGATAAATGGGTAGGACCATAGAATCGGGGGTTGTGAGGTGTTCGCGTGACAAAATATCTTTTCATTAGTGGGGGCGTTCTTTCCTCCCTCGGCAAGGGCTTAACTGCGGCTTCGATCGCGCTTCTTTTGGAAAGCCGAGGCCTCAAGATCGCCATGCTCAAACTCGATCCCTACCTTAATGTCGATCCGGGAACGATGAATCCTTTCCAACATGGAGAGGTTTATGTCACAGATGATGGCGCGGAGACCGACCTCGATCTCGGCCACTACTTCCGCTATACCAATGCCCCTATCTCCCGCCTGTCGAATGCGACATCGGGTCAGATTTACGATGCGATCATTAAGCGCGAGCGTAGAGGCGACTATCTCGGCAAAACGGTGCAGGTCATTCCCCATGTCACCGATGAGATTAAGCAGCGGATCCTCGCTGCAGCAAAAATGCAAGCACATACCGATGTGGTTCTTGTCGAAGTGGGTGGAACAGTAGGGGATATCGAATCCCTCCCCTTCTTTGAGGCAATCCGTCAATTTCGCCATGAACGGCCGCGCGATTGCATCAACATCCATCTCACCTATATCCCCTACCTCAAAGCGGCAGGTGAAGTAAAAACTAAGCCTACCCAGCACTCGGTCCAAATGCTGCGCGAGATCGGGATCATGCCCGACATCATCCTCTGCCGGTGCGAGGAGGATCTCGACGAGGGAAACAAGGACAAGATCAGTTTATTTTGCAGCGTGCCCAAAGAGTGCGTGATCGATGTGGTCGACGTCAAAAAGAGCATCTACGAGGTTCCTCTCAACCTCAATAAGCAAGGGCTCGATGATAAGATCTGTCACATGCTAGGCCTCCCTGCAAAAAGGGCCGATCTCTCTTCATGGGAGAAGATGTTGGAAAAGCTCCTCCATCCCAAGGGAAAAGTAGTAATCGGGATCGTGGGCAAATATCTCCAACACCAAGATGCCTATAAGTCGGTCTTCGAGTCGCTTCATCATGCCGCTTTGGCAAACCAGGTTGAAATTGAAATCCGCCGCTTCGAATCGGACAAGGTATTAGAAGAGGGGGATGTCGAAAAGATCATCCAGGGCTGCGATGGCTACCTTATTCCAGGAGGATTTGGCGAACGGGGCTGGATGGGTAAGATCATGACAGCCAAGTATTGCCGGGAGAACAAGATCCCCTACTTCGGCCTTTGTCTTGGCATGCAGGTGCTTTGCGTCGAATTCGCGCGCCATGTACTCGGTCTTACGGATGCAAACTCGACAGAGGTAGATCCTAGCACCTCTCATCCTGTCATTTCTCTACTGAGCGAGCAAAAGGGAATTGCTGATCTCGGCGGCACGATGCGCCTTGGCGCCTTTAACTGCCTTGTTAAGCCAGGATCTAAAGCGGAGGCAGCGTACCGAACAAACCGGATCTCAGAGCGGCACCGCCACCGCTATGAGTTTAATAACCTCTATAAAGATCAAAGTGAAGAGCGCGGCCTTCACCTTACTGGCGTATTAGAAGATGGACATCTCTGCGAAATTGCGGAGGTTGCAGACCACCCCTGGATGGTCGGCGTCCAATTTCACCCTGAATTCAAATCCAAACCTACAGATCCTCATCCCCTCTTCCGCGATTTCATCTCTGCAGCACTCGAGTATCAAAGGAGCAAGAGGTAGCCTTTGGCGCGGATTGTTGGGATCGATTTTGGCACAGTGCGGATTGGGATCGCCATCTCTGATGAGAGAAAGATCATCGCCTCCGCCCTACCTACGCTTACCTGCGCAAAGACTCTGCCCCAAACAATCGACTTGCTCATCAAAGCACTTTCAGGATACACAGCAATCGAGAAGATCGTGATCGGGCTTCCCCTGCTTTTAAGCGGAAAAGAGGGCGATATGGCACAGAAAGTCAAGGCCTTTGGCACACTGCTACAAGAGAAGATGGGGATTCCCGTCGTCTACTGGGATGAGAGGCTCTCCTCCGCTTTCGTCGAAAAGATGCTGATCTCAGCAGATGTCTCTCGGAAAAAACGCGCCTCCTTAAGCGATGCCCTCTCTGCTGTGACCATTTTACAAAACTATCTCGAATCCCTACCACCTCGAACTTAGAAGGGGAACCACTTATGCCCGATCCGACCGTCCACCCTTTAGAAGAACCTGGCATCTCCAGCCGCTTCATTGAACCGTGCATCCTAGTCATCTTCGGCGCAACGGGAGATCTCACCGCGCGAAAGCTTCTGCCAGCGATCTACAACCTCGCGCGAGAAGGTCAGCTTCCCCCGCAGTTTGCCTGTGTGGGATTTGCCAGAAGAGAGAAGACCCATGAACAATTTCGCCAAGAGATGAAAGAGGCGATCCAAAATTTTTCCCGGGTCAAACCGATTGATGAAGCGCTGTGGAAAAATTTTCAGGAGCATCTCTTCTATCACCGCTCTGAATTCCATGAGGATGCGGGTTACTCTTCCTTGCAAGCTTTCCTCAAAGACCTCGACGGCAGACTCGGAACTAAGGGAAATCGGGTCTTTTATCTCTCAACCCAACCGAGCTTCTTTCCCCTTGTTTGCGAAAAGTTGCATAAAGCAGGACTCATCTACGATGCAGATACTGTGAAGGACAAATGGTCGCGGATCATCATCGAAAAACCCTTCGGCCACGATCTAACCTCTGCCAAGCAGCTGCAAAAAGAGCTCTTATGCTTTCTCAAAGAATCACAAATTTACCGAATCGATCACTACCTAGGCAAAGAGACCGTGCAAAATATTTTGGTCTTCCGCTTTGCCAACTCCCTTTTCGAATCGCTTTGGAATAATCGGTATATCGATCATGTCCAGATCACCGTCGCAGAAGATATCGGCATCGGCTCGCGCGGCGCCTTCTGGGAAGAGGCGGGAATGCTACGCGACATCGTCCAAAACCATATGATGCAGCTCCTCTCGCTGATTGCGATGGAACCGCCAGTTAGCCTCTCTGCAAGCGCGATCCATGATGAGAAGGCAAAACTCCTCCAAGCAATCCGCCCTCTCGAACCAGACGATTTTTCCCACTCCGTTGTGCGCGGGCAATACGGGATGGGCTATATCGGCGGCAAAGAAGTCACCAGCTACCGCGAGGAAAAAAATGTCTCGCCTACTTCCAACATGGAGACCTATATGGCACTCCGCCTCTTCATCGACAACTGGCGGTGGGCAGGTGTTCCCTTCTATCTACGCGGGGGCAAGCGTCTACCCAAGCGCGCTACAGAGGTAGCCATCATCTTCAAAGATCCCCCAAGCGTCCTCTTTCAACAACCAGGAAGGAAGAATGATCCCAACACCCTGGCCATTCGGATCCAACCCGATGAGGGGACGGCGCTGAAGATTAACTGCAAAGTTCCCGGTCCCTCGAGCCCCATCCAGCCCGTGAAGATGGACTTCCGCTATGGATCCTACTTCGGGATGAGCCCACCTGAGGCTTATGAGAGGCTCATTCAAGATTGCATCTTAGGCGATAACACGCTATTTGCAAGGGAAGATGAGGTATTTAATTCCTGGCAGCTATTGACCCCCATTTTAACCCATTGGGCAGAGACAAAAGCCACAGACTTCCCGAACTACCAGTCGGGAACGTGGGGCCCAGAGGCTGCTGATGAAATGCTAGCGCGCGATCACCGCAAGTGGAGGCTTCTCTGATGACGACAGCAACCCATCCCGTCGATCCCGCCGCAATCCAAACTGAGCTCAGCCGCATCTGGGAATCGCTTGAGACGACTAATACCACTAGGGCCTGTCTATTCAACCTGATCTTCTTTACGAATCAAACCTCCCGGGCCTCCTACTTCCGTAAGATCGCCCAAAAAGTCATCGAGAAGTTTCCAGCGCGCGTACTTTTTGTCACAGCAGATAAGGAGAGTAAGGAGGACTTTCTCAAAACGAGCGTCTCGATCCTCTCTTCCCATAAAGGAGAGTTCGATGTCGCTTGCGACTATATCCAAATTGAGGCGGGTGGTCCCTCCCAGATTCGGATTCCCTTTGTCGTTCTTCCCCACATCCTCTCCGATCTCCCCGTCTATCTCATCAGCGGAGAGGATCCAAGCTGCTGCGATCCCGTGAGCAAAGGGTTGGAGCGGTTTGCAAGTAGGCTGATTTTTGACTCAGAGTGCACGGACAACCTCCCTCGCTTTGCAGCGGGCATTTTGCAGCAAAAGGAACTGACCCTCGCCGAGATCGCCGATCTTAACTGGGCGCGCATGGAAGATTGGCGCGATCTCTTTTCGATGGTCTTTTACGCAAAAGAGAAGCTCGACCTGATGCGGCGCGCTAAGCAGATCACCATCACCTACAACGCGCAAGAAACCCCTTTCTTTTGCCATACGAAAATTCAAGCGCTTTATCTCCAAGCGTGGCTTGCCTGTCAACTCGAATGGGAGTTCAAATTGGTGCGCCTCGAAAAAGAAGCGATTCTCTTCTTCTATCAGGATGGCCCGCGCGCAATTGAAATTCTGATCGCTTCTGAGAAACATGAAAAACTTCCCCCAGGGCTTATTCTCTCCGTTGAACTCACTACAGAAGAGGGAGATCACTTCCGCTTTCAGCGAAATAGCGAAAGACTCCACCAAATCACTCTGCAATTTTCCAATCAAAAGCAGTGCGACATCCCCTCCCACTATATCTTCTCAAAAGCAGAATCGGGGCACTCTCTTGTCAAAGAGATCTGCCACCGCGGCACCTCAGAGCATTTCCTCAAAGTGTTAAATCTACTCAAAAAGATGGAGGCCCTCGGACTGTGCTAATTGAAAAACTCGTTCCCCGTAAGTGGGATGCGCGCAAAGAGCTCGTCATCCCAGGCACCGAGGCTGACACGATCACCTTTTGTGTGGAGCACTTCCTCGCGCTCAGTAAAAAAGCGATCGCAGACCATGGCGCCTTTTATGTCGCTCTATCGGGTGGCTCCACTCCTAAGGCGCTCTTTCAAAAACTCAGCGCCCCTCCCTATGCGGAAATCTGCGACTGGAAGCGGATCCACCTCTTTTGGAGCGATGAGCGCGCAGTGCCTCCCGAAAATCCCGATAGCAATTACAAAATGGCGATGGATGCGGGCCTCGGCTTAATGCCCATCCCTCCCAAACAGATCCATCGGATGCAGGCAGAGGAGAATATCGAAGAGAATGCTCTCTCTTACGAAAAGCAGATCCAGTCCACACTCAAAAAGAACTCTTTTGACCTCATCATGCTCGGCATGGGAGAAGATGGGCACACGGCCTCTCTATTCCCCCAGACGACAGGTCTTAAAGAGACCCAGCGCCTTGTGATTGCCAATCAAATCCCTCAGAAAAATACATGGCGCATGACGATGACCTATCGGTGCATCAATAGCGCCTCCCAAGCGGTGATTTATGTGCTGGGATCTTCCAAGAAAAAGACCCTAGCGAATGTCCTTCTTACTCCCGAAGACATAGAGAAATTTCCCATCCAAGGAGTAGGCACTCCCGAGCATCCCGCCCTATGGATCCTCGATGACAGCGCCGCCTCAGACCTTAGCCTTTATAAGAGTCCGCCCATGAACTAAGGCTTCATCGATTTTCAGTTTCTTTTGAAGCTTTGTTGCGTAAATGTTTGAATTTTACCACAGAGATGGGAAACCACAGAGAAGAAATTTTCAAATTGCCCTCTTAGAGATTGCTGTCGGAATTGAGGTTCCATCGATTTAAAATATGAATTTCCTCTCTGTGGTTTCCCATCTCTGTGGTAAAACTTCCTATTTATGCAACAAAGCCTCAATGCGGCCAAAATAATACCGAAAATCGACAGAAGCTTAGTTCATGAACGGACTCTAAGAGACTGTCTGCGGAATTAGCTTCTGTCGATTTTCGGGTTCTTTTGAGCCAATTTTCAATTCCGTTTTTTGGGGTCAATATCGCAACTAGTATATTAACCCCAAAAAACGGATTGAAAAGTGGCCAAAATAATCCCGAAAATCGACGAAGCCTAATTCCGCAGACAGTCTCTAAGGGACACGGTCAGTAGGACAGCGATCACCGCTAAAGAGACAAAAAGTGGGATCGCAAAGAAGGGGGCGAGCAGCATCTTGGCGCCGACAAAGAAGAGAATCCCCGCAAGGCCATACTGAAAATAGGGCCTCTTTTGCAGCATTCCGGCAAGTGCAAAGTAGAGGGCTCTAAGGCCAAGAATCGCAAAGACGTTTGAAGTGTAGGCGATAAAGGGGTCTTGCGTGATTGCAAAAACCGCCGGGATCGAATCGAGGGCAAAAAGGATATCTGTGCACTCGATGACAATCAAAGCGAGTAGAGCGGTTGTCCCCTTCCACTTCCCCCCCACGCGCACAACCAGCCCCTCCCCCGTTTTACTCAAGGGAATCACCCTCTTCAAGTACCGAATCAGAAAATTCTTAGAGAGATCCTCTTTTTTCCGCTTTTGTGTTCCAAAGCGGATCGCCGTGCATACTAAGAAAGCGCCAAATACGTAGGAAAGCCATTGAAAACTATTTAAGAGCGCAAGGCCTCCCAGGATAAAGCTCAAACGGAAAAGCAGCGCTCCCAAAATACCTAAAAAAAGAATTTGACGCTGATTTTTTGCAGGAATCTGGAAGTAGCTGAAAATCAGAACAAAAACAAAGAGGTTATCGACGCTTAAGGACTTTTCTACCACAAAAGCGGTAAAAAATTCTAAAGCAGGACCAGATCCCCTCGATAAGAAGAGGCAGAAATTAAAAATCAGGGCGAGGCAAACCCAAAATGCACTCAGCCTCAGGGCTTCTTTGACTCCAATGACGTGTTTTTCCCTCTGAAAGACCCCAAAGTCCACAGCTAGGAGGAGGGCGATAAGCAGGTGAAATCCGATCCAATAAGCCATATTTCCTCTTTTAATCTAAATCGAAAATACTCTTCCAGAGTATACTTTCATGGATGCTAGTTTTGGGGATTGAAAGCACTTGTGATGAAACGGCCTGCGCCCTTGTAAAGGAGGGACGGGAGATCTATGCAAACGAAATCTTGTCACAAACCGACCTGCATCAACAATATGGGGGTGTCTTTCCTGAACTCGCCTGCCGTCGCCATATCGATTCGCTCATACCCGTCATCCAAAGCGCCATGGAGAAGGCCCCAGGACCGATCGACCTCATTGCCGTCTCTTACGGTCCCGGCCTTATCGGCCCTCTACTGATTGGACTCAATGCGGCAAAGGCTCTCTCTTTTGCCTGGAAGATCCCCTTCATTGGGGTCAATCATGTCGAAGCCCACCTCTATGCCGCCATGATGCCTCTAGATCATCCCCCCTTTCCCGCACTTGGCGTCGTGATCTCAGGAGGGCATACGTTTATGGTGAAGATGACGGAAATTTGCCAGTATGAGCTCATCGGGACCACACAAGACGACGCGATTGGAGAGGCATTCGACAAAGTGGCCACTCTTTTAGGCCTTCCCTATCCAGGCGGCCCCGAAATTGAAGCACTTGCAAAACGGGGCGATCCCACCCGTTTTCCATTCAAGCCAGGGCGGGTAAAAAACCACCCCTGGGACTTCTCCTTTTCTGGACTCAAGACCAATGTCCTTTATACAGTTAAAGGGCCCAATGCCACAAAAGAATCTCCCTTACTCATCCAAGAAGAGGATAAACCCGATATTGCAGCGGCGTTTCAAGAGACCGCTCTAAGCGATATCGTTGCAAAATCCCTGCTGGCGGCAAAAACCCACGGATGCCAGGCGATCTACTGCGGTGGAGGCGTCAGCAATAATGAAAAACTCAAAGAGCTCTTTCGCAAGAAAGATCCCAGTATCCCAGTGTTTTATCCCGAGAAGAGATTAACGTTGGACAATGCGGCGATGATCGCCGGTTTGGGATACCACGTTTATATGAAGAGGGGAAAAGGAGATCCGCTCGATCTGGAACCGAAGACGCGGATCTCCCTATAGACTAGTCGTTGCTAGGTCTTTTGCCTGAATAATGCCCTTTAGATGCCGAGTGGGCTTTTGGAGCAGGGCGCGCTTTATTGACACGCGCTGTGCGTCTCTCTGGGGAAGCAGTCTCCTTCTTACTTGCTGCAACCTTTGTGTCCCTTTGAGCCGCTTGTCTGCGTGGAGCGCGGTTAGGCAGTTCCTTATTCTTTGCAATAGGAGCCGCTTTGGAGACCTGCTTTTGTCTTTGTGCAGGAGCCTTTCTCTGCTCTCGAGATTCTGCTTGGAGCTCATTTTCGTAGTTTGCACGAGGCTCGCTCTTGTGGTTTCGCTGTGTAACGCGCGGACGGTGGGGATTTTCACGTAGATCTTTTGCCTGAGCTTTGGGCTTTGCAGTAGGATTTTTGCGAGGAGAGGAAGCAACCGCTCCCTGTCTTCTTTCCTTGCCGCGCTGCTGCTGCGCTCTTAAGGGCACTTTGCGCGAAGCTTTTTCAACGGGCTGCGAGGGAATCACCTCTGCATACTCCTCATCATACTCATATCCCTCAAATGGAGAAGAAAACTCACCAAGAGCGACCTCGTCATCCCACTCATCAGAAAACATAGGCGCTGCAGTATAAGAATCCTCTACATACTCCTCATTGCAGTATCCATCTTCCTCATACTGGTACAAAGAGGCGTAGGAAATTAAAGGCGCTAAAAATACTAACATTAAACTCTTTTTCATTTTATTCCTCCACAAACGGACATGAAATTATGTAATCGAAACCATGTCCTCATCTAATTAAATATATATAATTTTGTAAACTAATTATTTTCAACAATCCCACAAGCCATTCAACCCCAAAGTGTTAAATAATAATTTTAAATCAGAGGAATCTTGCCTCTTTTCGGAAGTTTGTTTAAAATCTGGCCCATTCTTAACAGAGGTATTGTCATGGCAAAAGGAGCCCGCGAGAACATTAAGATGAAAAGCACTGAGAGCGCAGAGTGCTACTGGACAACAAAAAATAAGCGCACAAAAACAGAAAGACTCGAACTGAAAAAGTACGATAAAACACTAAAAAAACACGTCAACTTTAAAGAAGCGAAGTAACACAAGCTTCTCATGTTTGAGCTATCAATTGCACTGAAGTACTTGATACCGCGCAGGAGACAGCTCTCTGTCTCACTGATAGCTCTCATGTCAGTAACCGTCATCTCCTTGGTTGTGTGGCTGCTCCTCGTCTTCCTCTCGGTGACAGAGGGAATCGAGCGGAATTGGCTCACTAAACTTACGACCTTAAATGCCCCCCTCCGCATTACCCCAACCAATGCCTATTTCTCCTCTTACTACTATCAGATCGATGGGATGTGCGCGGAGGCAAACTACACTCCAAAAAATATTGCACAAAAGCGGCTTGCCTCTACCTCCGATCCCTACCATCCCGATGAAGATGGACAGCTCCCCGTTAGATTCCCGATGCCCGACCGAGATGCCTCGGGAAATCTACGCGATCCTGTGAAGGGGCTATTTCGCGTGTTGGAGAGCCACCCTGGTCTTGCCTATCAAGATTTTGAACTGAGCGGGGCGCTTCTTCGCCTCCAGCTTCTCCGTCCCGACAGGGCTACAGGAAAAGAGGGGCAAAGCTATCTCACCCAGGTTTCTTACCTCGCCACCTATCCCAATCAATGTCCCTCTTTGGATGCACTCCTAACTAAACCTACCGTCCAAGATCTCAACCACGTCCTCTATCTCGCTACCCATGCAACGGAAAATGTCCGCCAAGACACCCCCTCTCTTGTCCATCTCGCGGACGAGAAGATAGCCAAAACGCGCATCGAAGAGATCCTAAAGACAGCGCGGGTTGAGATGCTGAAGCCCAAACACCCCTTCTGGCAACTTCCTCCCGAGCTCCTTCCCGAAAACGTCCCCTTCGAAGCGACAGTCCAAGTGCGCGAGGGGACCATCACACGGATCGATATCCCTCTAGAAAAGCAGGGTAGATCGGAGCAACTCATCCGGAAGGGTAATCAGCTGCATGTCATGGAAGCCAGCGGAAACACCCATCCTGTTCCCCTCAACACACCGCTGCTTCTCTTAGGACAAGTGCTTTTGCAAGTCGAAAGACAAGAGGGTGCTCTGTTCCACGTGCATTCAGAAATTCAGGAAAGATCCCTAAAAGGGAGAATTGGCCTCGAGGGGCTTGAAGTGGCTTGCGGGGAGTTTTCCCTCCCTTCTGTCAATTCAGAAAATGAGATTGGAGTGGTTTTAGCGAAAAGTTTTGCAGATCACGGCGTCTGTATCGGGGATCGGGGCTACCTCTCCTATTCGAGCGCGACGGCAACTTCAATGCAAGAGCATAGGCTCCCTGTATTTGTCTCGGGATTTTACGATCCAGGCGTTTTATCCATTGGAAACAAACCGATTCTCGTTCCCCCTTCCATTACGGAGACTATCAATGGATCGACGACCTCCTTTACACTGGATAAATCTGAGTCCAATGGAGTGCTCGTCTGGTTTGATGAGATCCGCTCGGCGCCCGAGGTGAAGCGCGCGCTCCAAGCTGCTCTTGAAGAAGAGGGCCTTGGCGGCTACTGGAAAGTCTCCACTTATCAAGAATATGACTTCGCTAAAGACCTGATCCAGCAGTTTCAAAGCGATAAGCTCCTCTTTTCCCTCGTTGGGATCCTCATTCTGCTCGTCGCCTGCTGCAATATCATTTCTCTCCTCGTCCTTCTCGTAAACGACAAGAAAAAAGAGATCGGAACCCTGCAGGCGATGGGCGCTAGCCGTCTAAGCATTGCCGCCATCTTCGGCATCTGCGGAACCGCAATGGGGGTCTTAAGTAGCCTCGTGGGAACGGGAGCGGCGCTTCTCACCTTGCGCCACATCGATTCCATTGCGGCCACTCTCAGCTACTTTCAAGGCCATGAGGCATTTAATGCCGCCTTTTTCGGAAGCAATCTGCCAAGCACACTCAGTCAAAGCGCCTTTTTCTTCATCTTAGTTGCGACACCACTTCTTTCTCTTCTTGCAGGGCTAATCCCTGCAGTGAAAGCGTGCTTCTTAAGACCTTCTGCTATCTTGAGGTCAGAATGAGTATCGTTTTAAAAGCCCAAGCGATTCGCAAGAGTTTCTCAAATCCCACTCCTCTTGAAGTGCTCAAAGGAATCGATCTGGAAGTGAAACAAGGAGAATCGATCGCGATCGTCGGCAAGTCAGGCGAAGGCAAAAGCACTCTTTTGCATATCCTCGGCACACTCGAAAAGCCGACAAGTGGCAAGCTGGAAATCTGTGGCAGTAACGCCACTTCTCTAGATAAGCTGCGCAGCCAGCATATCGGCTTCATATTTCAAACGTATAACCTCCTTGAGGATTATACTGTGCTTGACAATGTCCTCATGCCCGCGCGGATTGCGCGCAAACCCGTGCACCCCACTTCGCCTGCCTACAAAAGAGCCCAGCTGCTCCTCGAACAAGTGGGCTTAACCTCACGCAGCCATTTTCTTGCTAAACTGCTCTCCGGTGGCGAAAAGCAGCGGGTCTGTATTGCACGCGCTCTTTGCAATAACCCAGAGCTCGTTTTAGCAGATGAGCCATCGGGAAATCTCGACCATACTCACTCTAAAGAGATTCACCACCTCCTAACCAATCTCACCAAACAGTATGGAAAAAGCCTGATTGTCGTGACTCACGACAAAGAGCTTGCAGCCCTTTGCGATCAGACGCTCATCTTAAAAGATGGCAATTTATCCCCCTCTCTAGATAAACTTCAGGCATGAATATCTTAATGGTAGGCACAGGCTATGTCGGCCTGGTCACAGCGGCGTGCTTTGCAGAAATGGGGCACTCGGTGATTTGCCTCGATATCGACGCGCGCAAAATCGCTCTTCTGAATGCGGGAGAGGTCCCTTTCTATGAGCCTGGACTTAAAGAGCTCGTTGAGCGGGGCGTACAAGCGGGTCGCCTTACATTTACAACAGACTACGCCCTTTCTGTTGCACACTCTGCCGTCTGTTTTCTCGCCGTACCCACCCCTTCAAATCCCGACGGATCCTGCGATCTCTCCTGCGTCTTTGCTGCGGCATCTGAAATTGCCCGCCACATGGATAGCTATAAAATTCTCGTCAATAAATCGACAGTTCCTGTTGGGACGGCTCACCTCGTTGAAGCCCACGTTGCTGCAATTTTAAAACAGAACATCCCGTTTGATATCGTCTCAAACCCTGAATTTCTCAAGGAAGGCGCTGCTTTAAATGACTGCATGAAGCCCGACCGGATCGTCATCGGCACAAAAAGTGAACACGCTGCTAAAGTGATGCGAGAGATCTACTCGGGATTTACAGTGAGTCGCGACCGCATTCTCTGTATGGATATCCTCTCCGCTGAGATGACCAAATATGCGGCTAATGCGATGCTCGCTTTGCGCATCTCCTTTATGAATGAGCTCTCGGCTCTCTGTGAAAAAACGGGAGCTAACATCCACGAGGTCCGCCAAGGGATCGGCTCCGATGCGCGCATCGGCTACCAGTTTCTCTACGCAGGGATCGGCTACGGGGGTTCCTGCTTCCCAAAAGATGTCCGCGCGCTTTGCCAAACCGCAAAAAATCACGACCTCTCTCTATCGATTCTCGAAGCAGTTGAAGCGGTTAATGAAAAGCAAAAAAGGCTCCTTGCCAAAAAGATCCTAGCCTATTTTTCCTCTCATGGCGGCGTACGCGACCGCACGATCGCCATCTGGGGTCTTTCCTTCAAGCCCGATACAGATGATATGCGCGAGGCACCCTCGCTTCTTCTGATCGAAGAACTCCTTGCACATGGGGCGATTTTGCGCCTCTTTGATCCAGTTGCCTCCGATAATGCAAAGAAAATTCTCCCTCCACACCCACGTATCACCTATTGCACCGATGAATATGAAGCGGCAAACGGAGCGGATGCAATTGCTCTTGTTACCGAATGGAAACAGTTCCGCTTTGTCGACTTCTCGAAAATCCTCACGCGCCTATTTTTCGATGGACGCAACCAGTACTCCCCACAGGAGATGCAAAAACGGGGAATCCTCTATTTCGGCGTAGGTACTACCCAACCCCAAGATGATGATGACAGCTTCCTTTGTTCCCACAGCGCTTGCGGCCATAGAGAAAACCCTTAGCGAGCTGATTCCCTCTGCATCCACTGCCCCCTATTCTCCGCTATTTGATGCCGCGCGCTATGCGGTGATCTCCCCTGCCAAAAGACTCCGCCCTCTTCTTCTACTGGCCACAGCCGCAAGTTATGGCATCTCCCTGGAAAGCGCATTGCACCCCGCCTGTGCACTCGAACTCATACACACATACTCTTTAATCCATGACGATCTTCCCTGCATGGATGATGATGCTCTTCGAAGAGGGCGCCCTACCTTACACAAAATCTACCCCGAATGGCACGCCCTACTCACCGGGGACTACCTCCTGACCTATGCGTTTGAAATCCTATCGAACGCGCCCGGTCTGAGTGCGGAACAAAAACTCTCTCTGATTCGCATCCTTTCTCAGAGTGCTGGAGCTGAAGGGATGATCGGCGGGCAGATGATCGATCTACTCTCCGAAGGCAAAGAGATCGATTTTGATCTTTTACATCGCATGCACCTAGGGAAAACGGCAGCGCTCATCCGCTCGGCTCTTGAGTGTGGAGCCGTTCTCGCAAAAGCATCCCCTGCAGATCAAAAGCTCCTTAGAAGCGCTGGAGAAACTATTGGGATTGCCTTCCAGCTCATTGACGATGTGCTTGACGAGGAGGGAACAGAAGAAGAGATCGGCAAACCGGTCGGTTCAGATCAAAAAAACCAAAAATCTACCGCTGTCCGCTTGCTCGGCATCTCTAAGACAAAAAAACGCGCCGAAGCTCTCGCTGGTGATGCAAAATCCTCTCTCATGAAACTCTCTTGTAAGCCCGATCTATTGCTCGCGCTTTTTGATCTGATGACGGCTCGAAAAAAATAATTTTGGACAAAAATTAACAACTATTGTGATATTTGATGGAATATGAGCGATTGCACATCAGAAACCACAATCCCGATGCCATTAGAAGCACCTGAGCTACGTGGAAAGCGCGTATTTGATATTCTTTTCAGCTTATGTGCACTGATTGCTGGGCTCCCCCTCTTTCTGCTCGTCGCACTTCTTGTAAAGATCAGCTCAAAAGGCCCCATTTTATACTGCAGCAAACGGCTTGGCCAATCGGGCAGGCTTTTTCGATTCTGGAAGTTCCGGTCGATGTATTGCGACTCTGATCGGCGTCTGCGCGCGCTCCTCAGAGAAAATCCTCAGCTTCAGGAAGAGTGGAACGATTTCTTCAAACTCAAAAACGATCCACGCCTGACTCCCGTGGGTAAATTTTTGCGCAAAACCTCTCTCGATGAGCTTCCCCAATTTTGGAACGTCCTTATTGGAGATCTCAGCATCGTTGGCCCAAGACCTTACCTGCCAAGAGAAGCAGACACCATCCGCAAGATCCTCGGAAAAGATTTTGATAAACTCTTTTCCATAAGACCCGGTCTCACGGGAATTTGGCAAACATCGGGTCGCAGCTTTCTCCCATTCGAGCAGCGGGTGCTTCTCGACTTAAGTTATGTGGGGGAGTGCTCCTTTCTCTTTGATCTGCGCTTAATCGGCAAGACGATTCCCATGCTCCTTTTTCCCAAAGGAGCCTTCTAGTGAAAGGGGTCCCTCTCCTCTTTCCTTTTTCTCTAGCCCTCTTTGCCACTCTGCTCTTTCCAATGCTGCCCGTATGCGCTTTTGCCCCTTTTCTCGCTCTCCTCTACCAAAGAAAATCTCTACTCTTTTCCCTATGGGTTGCCTCGGGATGCGGCCTGCTTATCGATTTACTTAGCGCAGAGATGCGGCTGGGTATCTACGCCTTCAACTATGGAATCACGACGCTGCTTCTCTACAATCAAAGGAAACACTTCTTTGAAGATAAGCCACTCGCAATCTCACTTTATACTGCAGTGATCAGCATCCTCTCTACACTCATCCAAGCGGGACTCTTTACCCTCTCTGGTAGAAAACTCGAATGGTCGGCCAAATGGGTCGCCACCGATCTTCTCCTTATGCCCGCTCTCGACGCTCTCTATGCCGCTCTGTGGATCTCTTTCCCCTGTCTTCTCTACCTCACTATCCGCAGGATCGGAGTGAGAGAACTCTATCGCAGAGCCCTTAAGAGGCTCCATCTCGATAAAGAGGCTAGCTGATGTTTGATCCTTCACTGCTCACATTTGTCGCCACGCAAGCGGCCCTTAAAGCTGGCGAGCTCCTCTCTCGTGGCTTTGGTACAAACTTTACCATTGCCTCCAAGCCCGGTGCTCACAATCTCGTTACAGAATACGACATGCAGGCAGAAAGGAGCATCATCGCTTCGATCCAAGAGCATTTTCCAGATCACGCCATCCTCGCTGAAGAAAGTGGCAAAAATCGATCAGAACATCCTGTGACCTGGATCATCGATCCCTTGGATGGCACAGTGAATTTTGCACATGGGGTTCCCACATTCTCTGTCAGCATTGCAGCAGCCATCAAACAAGAGATCGTCTCAGGTGTGATCTACCAACCGATGACAAAAGAGCTCTTTGTAGCTCAGAAAGGAAAAGGGGCCTATCTCAATGGATCGCGCCTAGCGGTCTCCGAACACAAGACTCTCAAAGAGGCGCTTCTCGCTACTGGATTTCCGTACAATGTCGAGAAAAACCCCTACCATTGCATTGAAGCATTTACGGAGATGCAAGCAAAAGGAGTCCCCATCCGCCGCCTCGGCTCAGCGGCGATCGACCTTGCCTATGTCGCAGCGGGAAAATACGATGCCTATTGGGAGGTGAGCCTCCACCCTTGGGATGTCGCAGCGGGTATCCTCCTGATTCAGGAGGCGGGTGGGCAAGTCACCCATTTTGATGGCAAGCCCCATGCCATTTTCCAGGCAGACACACTAGTGGCCTCCAATGGCCACCTCCATAAAGAACTCCTCACCCATCTCAGCCAAAGGACACCCTGATGCTTATCGACGGCAACCGAATCGCTAAGGAGATTCAAAAGCAGATTATGACTGCTATCTCCCGTCTGACGCATCGAAGACCAGGTCTTGCCTTCCTCCTCGTCGGCAATAACCCCTCTTCGCACACTTATATCCGAATGAAAAAAAAGCGGTGCGAGGAAGTTGGAATTGAATCGTTCGATATCGAATTTCCAGAGACAGTAAGCGAAAAAGAGCTCCTCTTCGCAATCGAAACTCTGAACAACGACCCCGCAGTAGACGGGATCCTCGTCCAGCTACCCCTTCCCGAGCACATCCGATCGAGCAAAATCTTCACCGCCATCTCTCCAGAAAAAGATGTCGATGGATTCCACCCGCTAAATGTCGGCAAAATGCTTCTTGGCGACCCCGATGGATTCCTCCCCTGCACGCCACACGGGATTCAAGTCCTCCTCACCCATGCGCAGGTCCCCCTCGCCGGAAAACACGTGGTCATCGTAGGAAGAAGCAACATCGTCGGAAAACCCCTCGCCGCCATCCTCATGCAAAAAGCCCCCCATGCTAACGCCACCGTAACAGTTGCCCATAGCCTTACCGAAAACCTCGATGCCATCTGCAAAAGCGCCGATATTCTCGTCGCCGCGATCGGGAAACCCCATTTCATCAAAAAAGAGATGGTAAAGAAAGGGGCTGTTGTCATTGACGTCGGGATCAATCGAATCCCCGGATCCCTCGGCAAATCCCCCTCTCTTGTCGGGGATGTCGCCTTTGATGAGGTCGCCCCCCTCTGCTCTAAGATCACCCCAGTCCCTGGCGGTATCGGTCCGATGACGATCGCCATGCTCCTCTCCAATACCCTGCTGAGCTACCAGAGAAGGTCCCCCTGAAAATAAGAATGTCCTTAATCGAGGAACATGGTACCCTATCCCCTGTATGATAGAGCGCACTATTTTTTTTGATCTCGGGAATGTCCTCCTCTTTTTTGACCATGGCAAGATGTACAAGCAGGTTGCAGACTACACAGGACTTCCTCTCGCCCAAGTTCAAGAATTTCTTTTTCAATTCCTAGACCCCTATGAGCGCGGCCTGGTCTCTAGCCATGAGATCCAAAAGCTACTCTCTGATCAGACTGGAAAGGAGCTCGATCTCGATCGATTTAAATGGGCAGCATCCGACATCTTTGTACCCAATACAGAAACGATCGCCATTGCAGAGCGCTTAAAAGAAAAGGGGCATCGCCTCTTCCTTCTTTCCAACACCTGTGATGCCCACTTTGCGCATGCAAAAAAGCAGTTTGATTTCTTTACCCTTTTCGACGGTTTTGTCCTCTCCTATGAAGTGGGTCTGCGCAAACCTGAAAAACAAATTTACGAAAAAGCCCTCGAGATAGCAGGATGTCAAAAAGAGAGCTGCTTTTATACCGACGATATCGTCCCCTACATCGAAGCTGCTAGAGCCTTTGGCATCGATGCAGAACCCTACACGACCCCAGTACTTCTCTCAGAGCAGCTCTTTGCTCGAGGAATGCTCTAAAATAAGTGAATATCCATGTCAAAAAAAAGGCGGCCTAGGTCTAAACAAAAACCTAAAGAGGCCCCAAAACCTACTCCTAAACACGAATTAATGCGCGGCACAATCCGCATGCATCCCAAGGGATTTGGCTTTGTCATTCCCGAAAATCCCGTCCAATGCCCACAAGACGTCTTTATTCCCAAGCACTTGACCGATAACGCCGTCGATGGAGATAGCGTCGAGGTCGCAATCAACCTCCAGTCCACTTCTGAGAAAGGCCCTGAGGGGAAAGTCGTTGCCGTCCTTACAAGAGCGCGCAAACACCTCGCTGGAACAATACGCAATATCACGGAAGAAGGAGTGATCTTCGCCCACGTCCCCCTTCTCGGCGCCTCTCGCCAAGTGATCGTCCACAAGTCCCACGATCATCTCCTCAAAGCGGGCGATCGGGTTATCCTCCACGTCCTCGAGTGGGGTACGGAGCGGGAGCCTACTGTCTCTGAAGTCACCCATCTCATTGGCCACATCAATGATGCCTCCTGCGATATCCGCGCAGCAATTGAAGAATTTGACCTCCGCTCGACATTTCCCCATCCCGTCGTCGAAGAAGCCAAGAAATATGGCTCTACCGTCACTGCGGCCGACGTGAAAAAACGGATGGACCTGCGCGATCTAGAAACCTTTACCATCGATCCCGATACGGCAAAAGACTATGACGACGCTCTATCTCTCCGAAAAGATCGCAAGGGACACTACCATCTTGCCGTCCACATCGCAGATGTCGCCCACTACGTCAAACCGGGCAGTAAGCTCGATCTCGAAGCGATCCAAAGATCTAATTCGACCTATTTCCCCGGCACGTGCGTTCCGATGCTTCCCGAAGAGCTTTCGAACGAACTCTGCAGCTTGAAGCCAAACGTCGACCGCCTGACTGTCAGCGTCCTGATGACCTTTGATAAGACGGGCTCTCTGATCCACCACGAGATCGTACGCGCCGTCATTCACAGCGCCAAAAGGTTCACCTACCAAGAAGCCAAAGACGTACTCGATAAAAAGAGTAAAAGCCCCCATGAAAAAGCGCTTAAACTGATGGTCGAGCTCTGCCTGCTACTCAAGAAAAAGCGGTATGAACGGGGCAGCATCGACTTTTCGCTCTCTGAAATGGTGATCCTCGTCGATCCAAAGGGAAATCCCACTGGGCTAAAAAAAGTCGAATACGACATCACGCATCAACTCGTGGAAGAGTTTATGCTCAAAGCAAACGAGATGGTCGCTCGCGAAATTGCCTCTCGTGGCAAGGAACTGATCTACCGCGTGCACGAAGAGCCCCAGGAAGAGACGATTGAAGAATTTTCCCAGCTCGCCCGCACCCTTGGCTTCCATGTCCCTCCTAAAGCAACACCGGCAGATTTACAGACTCTATTTAGAGAGGCAAAGGACTCTCCCTTCCTTCCCCAACTTTCAGTCGCATTTATCCGCAGTATGAAGCTCGCCTCATACTCTCCAGAAAATATCGGCCACTATGGCCTGGCCTTAGAACATTACTGCCATTTTACAAGTCCCATTCGCCGCTACAGCGATCTGATTGCCCAGCGCCTTCTCTTTGACGAAGAACCGGAAGGGATCGACCTCAAAGCCGTTTCGCTCCAGTGCTCAGAACAAGAGAGGATCAGTTTCCGCGCCGAAATGAGCGTAAAAACCCTCAAAAAGCTGCGCCTTCTCCAAAAATACCACCAAGAAGATCCCCTCAAAGAATTTACTGGGACTATCACTAAGATCAAACCCTTTGGCCTCTTTTTCGAAATCCAAGATGGACTTGCTGAAGGATTTTTACACATCTCTGAGCTAGAAAACGACTACTTCATCTATGACGAGCCAAGAGGGGTACTCTACGGACGGGGCACAGGCATCACCCATGGCCTTGGAGAGACGCTTCAGGTAAGACTCGAGCACATCGATCTAGTCCTGCTCGAGACAAAATGGACTCTTGCAGGAGATAATGTGAGAAAATCCAAACGCTCCTCGAAAAAAAGAAGACGCCGATAAACTTTTAGAGTAGAATGAACCTATGAAAAAGTACTTTTTAACTGGCCTCATCTTCCTCCTTCCGATTGTCGTCACCATTGCCGTTGTGGCGTTTTTGATCAATTTTTTGACAAAACCCTTCATGGGAGCGGTCACTGCGCTCCTATCTGAATTTCACATCATCAACCGCGGATTTCTCTTTTTATCTCCAGAACAACTTCTCGAGTATGGCAGCAAACTGATCATCCTCATCCTCCTTTTCCTCGTCACGGTGGGAATTGGAATGGTCACCCGGTGGTTTCTCGTCAAATCCCTCCTCCGCCTCGGCGATAGCATCCTCCACCGAATTCCGATTGTAAATTCCGTCTATAAGACGACCCAAGACATCATCAAAACCCTATTTGCACCGGACCAAAACTCCTTTAAACAGGTCGTCATGGTCCCCTTTCCCAAGAGCGATGTCTACGTCCTTGGCCTCATCTCACGCGATTCCCCCGCCAGTTGCTCTAAGGCGATTGGAGAGGACCTCATCTCCGTCTTCGTGCCGACAACCCCCAACCCCACAACGGGTTTTTTGCTGATGTATAAACGCTCTGAGGTGATCCATGTCGATATGAAGGCAGAAGAAGCGATCAAATATATCGTTTCCCTCGGTGTGATTGTTCCCAAGGCGCTATGAAAAAATATCTGATTACAGGATTTATTACTCTCCTTCCCCTTGCGCTTACGATCATCATCGCCATCTGGCTTTTCAATCTCTTTACAGATCCCTTTGCAGGCTTGATCGAATCGCTGATCGTCACCTACCAAAAATCTCTTGGCCTCAGCGTCGAAAAACACGTCACCCTTGTGAATTTTTTGAGCCGCGTCTGCTCTCTCATCTTTCTATTTCTCCTTATCCTTTTCCTAGGCTACTGTGGGCGTAAATTCCTCCTCCACTATTTCTTAAAATTTGCAGATAAGCTTTTTTCCCGTATCCCCCTTGTCCGCACGATCTATAAGCTCTGCAACGATTTGACCCAGGCGATCCTTTCCGATACGGCCAAGACATTTAAGCAGACCGTCCTCGTCCCCTTCCCCCATCCCGCTCTTCACTCCATTGGCTTTATCACCGCAGAAACCCCTGAAATCTTCCGCAGCCAAGGGCAGGGCACTGACCTCGCCATCTTCGTCCCTACAGCCCCCCACCCCATGTCGGGATTTGTCCTCCTCTGTCCTAAGGACTATGCGACACCCGTCCCCGTTTCGACCGAAGATGCCTTCAAATTTCTCATTTCCTGCGGGGTAATCCATCCCGGTGAACAAATCCCCTCCAAGAAAGAGACGATTTGACTTGCCGTTTTCCCCCTTACGCATTATAATTTAGGACTTCTCGAAAATATACTGAGGTACTTATGGTCCGTATCAGCAAACAGGGAAAAAGACGCAACGTCTCTCCCCGCCGCCCCCAACCTCCTGCGAAGAAAACCGGCGCAAAAAAAGATCAAACGCCTGGTGGCTTTAAGCTCCATGCTAATGCCCTGGAAGGCGCATCTGCTCAAATGAGCTTTATCCCCAAAATTAAGTAAAAATTTTAGAAGGAACCCCGACTATGTCTAGACACCCAAGCTACGGCAAATCGAGCAAAGCAGCCAAAAAACGCAATGTCCTCAAGCGCTTCGAGAGAGTGGATACGCTGCGCCGCCTCGGCAAATGGAAAGATGGAGAGAACCTCCGCGTAACAGGCTTGCCTAAAACGCCCGTTGCACCTTGATCACCCTGCATAATTCCCAACGAGACCTCCCCCTCTCTCTCCCTGAGATTAAGAGGGCGGTCTCGTTTCTCCTGACACTCCTGCGTATCAAAACAGACGAAGTGATCCTCCATTTCGTCACAGAAAAAAAGATCTGCGCCCTCCATGCGGAGTTCTTTAACGATCCCACCCCTACAGACTGCATTACCTTTCCCTTTGAGAGCTCGGGACCTCATAAGGTCCTCGGCGAAGCCTTTATCTGTCCCAAAGTTGCCCTCTCCTACGCGCGCGCGCGCGATCTCTCCCCTTACGAAGAGCTCTATCGGTACATCATCCACACCCTCCTGCACCTCATCGGTTTTGACGACCTTACCCTTAAGGAGCGCCAAAAGATGCGCCGGAAAGAGACCGCCTGCTTAAAAAAATTACTCGCATTTCTAGCTTAGTTTTTCATTTTTAATCACTTACGCTTATTAGCACTGTCTTCTTTATTATTAACTTATATTATTGTATAATATTATTAATAATAATGAGGAATTAATGACAATTATAACAAATAAAGACTCAAATTTATATTTACTTAGCTGCGTACTAGATAAGCTCCCTAATGATCCTGCGACACTCGAAAAAATAACCGCTCTATTAGTCATTTTCGAGGCAAATACCAAAGATGCATTCTACAACAAGGCCGCTCAGTGGGAGTTTCTATCTGAGAGCGCTCGCGATCGGAGTAATAAGCTGGGAATTCCTTCCATTCTCCATCTGGTAGATAGGATCAATGAGGCAGATAACGCCGACCTAGCTACTTGCACCCAACGCGGAGCGCGCTTCAAAATTTTACGGAGCAAACTGCTCGACATGGGTTTATCGCTGCAGCCCGGTTATTTACCAAGTACGATCAAACAGCTCACTCGCCTTCAATTACAACTAGATGAAGCGCTGATCGCAATTTGTACAGGTGGATCGAGTCCAGAAGGAACACGAGTACCCATTGTTAACGGATTATCTCCCGAGTCCGCAGGAATCCAAGAAACAGATACCCCTACTATACAGGCACAAAAAATCCGCTTATGGCTTGAGAATCACAAGGAAGCTCTGTTAGATCAGATAGAACTAAAAATATCAAAACCTGATCTATTCCTCATGCCTCCAGAAATTGCATCCTACCTACCAAAAATCCAGTCTTTGCAAGTAGATAAAACCCCTCTTAGACGTATCGATTTTTCCTTCTTTCCCGAACTGGAAAGAGCGACCCTCAACGAAACTAACATAAAGAACATCTGCATTATACAATCTAAAAAATTAAAACATCTAGACGTATCAAGAAATCTAATCGATGAAATTAAAATCCAAGAATCTTCAAAGTTAGAATCGCTTAGTATCGACCGAAATCCAATCAAAGCAATTGATCTCTCCAGCCAATATAGATTAACAAGTTTAAGGATTTCAGAAGAACAGATATTGGGGATTTCGAATCTTCCCAGAGGATCTACACTTAGAATTGGAATTCTCAAGACGAGTCCATTAGGATGCGGAAATCTAATCGTAGATACGGTTTCTCGATTCGGATTCTCTCAGATTCAAAGAGAGCTATCTGCAGGGCGCCCTGATGAATCGACTATGCCCACCCTCTTACAAGCGGTCCTCGAAGCGAACCCAGCGCGTCCTTAAAAAATCCTTTTGGCGAAACGCTCCATTTAGTAGACTCGGGCAAGAAAACTGGAAATTGGCTTGCTGACCTCTACCCTATTCATCGCTCTTTTCTTCCTCCTGGCGTCAAGTGTTCTGACCGCTCTCTCGGCGGCCCTACACACACAAGGGAGGCTCTATGCAGAAGAAGAGCTCAAACAAGAATCTTCCCCGTTTTTCTTCCGCTACTTTCTCAACTTCTTCTTTGGCAAACATAAGTGGGAAGGGTTGCTGTTCTCGCTGAGCTTCACAAAGCACCTATTGCGCGTGGGTTTTGTTCTATCGGGATATTTTGCTCTCATGGAAGAATGGGGAAAGCCAGACACCCTCACCATTTTCTTCGTCTCGCTCATCCTCTTATTTTGTTCCCTGATCTGTGACTTTCTCTGCAGTTTATTTGGCCAGACCAAACCCAAGGCGGCCTTTAGTTCTCTTTCTTCAGTGAGCTCGGCCATTTTGCTTTTGTGCATCCCCTTAACCGCCCCCTTTTTCCGGTTGATGAAGTGCTTGCTGCCCAAATCTTCTGTTCCCAAGAAGATCGCCCCTTCTTTCCGGATTCGGGACAAAGTGCATGAGATATTGCAAGAGACAGAGCTTGGGGCCTACCTAGACCCCAATGAGCAAAAGCTGATCCTCTCCGTCGTTTCCTTTAAAGAGCGAATCGTCCGCGAGGTAATGGTCCCAAGGATCAACCTCTTTAGCATCGATGCGGAGACCTCGATTCATGAGGCGGCAACGAGTTTTTTGAAAGAGCAGTATAGCCGCATTCCCGTCTATAAAGAGAGCGTGGATAATATCATTGGCGTGCTTTTCTACAAGGATGTGTTGAAAATCTACGTCGAACAAGGGGGCTCCAAAGAAGCTCTCAATGCCCCTGTGGAGAAAATCCTTAAACCCACCCTTTATACCCCCGAGACAAAAAAGATCTCCCTTCTTCTCCAGGAATTCCGCAGCAAGAGAATCCATCTCGCCATCGTGGTTGACGAATGGGGGGGAACGGAAGGGATTGTGACGATCGAAGATATTTTAGAAGAGCTCGTTGGAGAAATTGCCGATGAGTACGATACAGGGGGGCAAAACCTCTATATTAGCCTGCCCGGCGGGGGATGGATCGTCGATGCCAAGATGGCGATCATCGACATCCTGGAGGAGCTAGGGGTTAAAATTCCCCATAGCTCAGAATACGATACAGTGGGTGGGTATATCTTCCACAAGGCTGGGGCAATCCCCTCTTCCGGCTGGCGCATCCACCACGACGACTTTGACATTGAGATCCTCAGCTCCAGCGAGCGAGCGATTGAAAAAGTGAAGATTCTTCCCCATCATTAAGCCTGGATTTTGAATGGGGATCTGTATATAATTGAGAAACACTTAAGTTCTGAAGGGAGATCTTGCATGCGTCGTTCTATTTGTTTTGCCGAACCCAATCACGCTTTAGCTGGCGAGGTGGGAACCTGGAAGTTCTCCTACACGACGGCAACATCCCTACCCAAAGGCACCAAACTCCTCTTTGACCTCCTCTGCAAAGGGAGGGAGATCGATTGGGAGCTCCCCTCTGTCCAAGTAAAAGACAAAAAAAATGTGATCTGGGCAGAAACCCCCGATGGCAAAATCCTCTCTGCAAAAGAGATCGAGCGAGATGAGGCATTTACCCCCTCCTATGAATTCATCCTGCCCTCTGAGGTTAAAGCGGGTGAGACCCTCTCCATCTACCTTGGCGCTGCGAGCAAAGATAAAGAGGATTCCAAAAAACAGGGCAGCCGCGCGCAAACTCCCATCCAGAGAAGGCGCCCGTTCCATCTCTACATCGATCCCAAGGGGAAGGGGGACTACCGCGACCCAGAGATCTTCACGATCGACGTGCGAGGAAACGTGCTTAAAAATATCCGGATTGTCGCGCCTTCACTAATCGCTAGAAATAAGCGTTTTGATGTGATCATCCGTTTTGAGGATCTCTTTGGCAACCTTACAAATAATGCTCCGGAAGGAACGCTCGTCGAAGTGTCCTACGAGCATCTACGCGAAAATCTCAGCTGGAAACTCTTCGTCCCAGAAACGGGTTTTATCAATGTCCCCAACCTCTACTTCAACGAGCCGGGGATCTATAAGATTCAGCTGCGCAACCTCAATACACAAGAGAAGTTCTTCTCTGCTCCGATCAAATGCTCGCTTGAGACGGATCGAAGCAGCTACTGGGGCATGCTCCATGGCGAGTCGGAGCGAGTCGACTCCGCAGAGAACATCGAGACCTGTCTTCGCCACTTTCGCGATGACCGCAATGCCCAGTTTTACGGCACCTCCTCTTTTGAAAATGTCGAAGAGACTTCGAACGAACTGTGGAAAGTCATCTCCACTCAGGTCGCTGAATTCAACGAAGACCATCGCTTTATTACCTTCTTGGGAACGCAGTGGTTTCACGAAAGTCCAGAGGAGGGGCTCCGCCAGCTCATCTACGCAAAAGACAATAAACCCATTTTGCGCAAGAAAGATGCGAAAGCAAGCGCTCTATCAAAGATTTACAAGAGCCACTCTCCTAAAGAGCTCCTTTCTATCCCCTCTTTTACCATGGCAAAAGGGATGGAATCCCATTTTACCGCCTTTGACCCTGAGTTTGAACGGGTCGTTGAGATCTACAACGCATGGGGATCCTCAGAGTGCACCGAAAAAGAGGGCAATACCCGCCCCATCTCTTCAGAGGACAAAAAAGGGGTTTTCGAGTCAGAAAAAGGCTCGATTCGCAAGGCTCTAGGCAATAACTGCCGCTTTGGATTTGTAGCCGGCGGACTCGACGACCGCGGCATTTTCGGCGCCTTTTATGAAAGCGCTCAAGTTCAGTATTCCCCAGGACTCACCTGCATACTCGCCGTTGAGCAAACAAGAGAAGCTCTTTTCCAAGCGCTCTATAATAGATCATGCTATGCGACAACAGGCGTGCGCATGGTCCTAGGGTTCTATATTGCCGGCTCGCAGATGGGAACAGAGCTCAACACGAAAGCAAAACCGGGCCTTTCTTTTAACAGACACATCACAGGATTTGCTGCAGGGACAAGTACGATCCAAGAGATCCTGATTGTCCGCAACGGCAAACCGTGGCATACGATCCGCCCTAACCAGTCCCAGTACGAGTTTGCGATCGATGATACCGATCCACTCGGCAAGATTGTGCTCGAGTCTTCTGACGAGCGCCCCCCATTTGTCTATTACTACCTGCGCATCACACAAGATGATGGACATATCGGTTGGTCATCCCCCATCTGGATCGACCAGACAGATAGTCCCGCTCCTGCAGCAAACACCAAGAAGTCTAAGAAGAAATAGGTCAAACGCTAAGACGTAAGGTCAAAAAAAAACCGCATGGGATAAATCCCATGCGGTTTGGTAGATTGCTCTACTCAGCGTAAGGATTACGCTGTTGCTGTAGCTGCTGGAGCCGCAGACGCAGCTGCTGGAGCTGCTGCTGGAGCTGCTGGAGCTGCTGCCGCTGTGTTTTGTACTGCGAACTGCGTGATGCAATGAATCACAGCTTCTTGCATCAAGTTTCCTCTTGGAGCAGTTCTTGCTAAATCGCGGCCATCGCCAGCTTTGCCATTTTTCTCCCACATCTGGGTTTCAATATTCCATCTAGGTTGATCAGGAAGAGCTTCGAAAAACGCGAGGGCAACCTCATCTGAGGAGTTTGCATGCTTGATCACATCTTGGAAAGATGCGAGCTGTGCAGCAGTGTTGTCGATTGCTTTGAACGCCTCAATTGCAGCTCCCAGGTCTTTGAGTGCAGGAGTGCTTTTAGCAAATGCATCGCGAATCACTTGCGCGCGCTTATCGTTTTCTACATCGCCTGCTTTACCTCCAGTTGCATCCTCTTTCTTGCGAAATAGGCAGGAGCAGAATCTACCAACTTGGTGTGGGATGAAGCAGATGATTGCTTTTACAGTAGAAGCAAAGCAGCTTACAACTTTGCAAACGACTGCTTTAATTTGAGCGATGCAACCAGCTGATGCCGCTGCAGGAGTCGCTTCTGGCGCTGGAGCCGCTGAACTCAGTGTAGTAGGCGCACTAGAAACGCCCGCTGAAGAAGATGGGCTTGCAGCCTGTGCTGGAGCAGTTGGGACTGCAACTGGTGCTGGAGCTGAATTTGGATTTACTGTTGCTGCCATAAGAATTTCCCTCCTTTCGGGTTGTTGAATTTCTACTTCCGCCGTTGACCGACGCGTATTGAAAAAACAAGGCAGATGATAAATGTTAAGCGAATATTAAGGAAAGAAAAAAAGAATGTAATCCGCATTTGACTAAGAAGCAATGGGTTGCGTTACATCACACCCTCGTGCGCATAAAATCACCTGCTTTTGCTACGAAAGTTCCCTATAGACGGCAAAGTAGGGAGAAGGCATATTGATAGCTACTTATGCAGCACAAGCTCATTCTTGGTTCCGGATCTCCCAGAAGAAAAGAGATCCTGAGTTTTTTTTCAGTGCCTTTCGTCCAAATTCACTCCGATTTCGACGAGGAAACCATTTCCTTTGAGGGAGACGCTCCTGCTTATGCAAAAAAACTCGCCAAAGAAAAAGGCGCTGTTTTAGCAAGACAATTTCCGAAAGCTATCATCCTCACAGCCGACACAGTCGTCCATTTTCAGGGAAAGATCTACAACAAACCCAAAAGTGATGAAGAGGCTTTTTCGATGCTGCGCTCTCTTTCCGGAAATTGGCATGAGGTTGCAACAGGTGTTGCCGTGCACCTGGGTGAAGAGTGTCATACCCTTGCGGAGACGACCAAGATCCTCTTTAACGAGCTGACGGATGAACAGATCCATCTCTACCAGAAGGCGTGCCACTGTCTTGACAAAGCAGGCGGGTATGCGATCCAACGCGGTGGCAGCATCATCGTCTCAAAGATCGACGGATGCTACTACAATGTCATGGGTCTTCCGATTCATGCGATGAGGGTATTACTTCTCAAAATGGGAATCGACCTATGGCAATATCTAAGAGGCTGTTAGCGCTCTTTTTGACGTGCGCTAGCATGTGCCATGCTAGCGAGCCCCTTGCTCTCAAAGAGGAGAAAGAGGGGGTCAACAAGCTGCACATTCTCTTTCTTTTGCAATCGAGAGAATTTGGCAAGGCGATCGACCTCTACAAGGAGTACAAATCTGCTCTTGGAAGACACGACTTTGAGATTCTGCAGCAGATTGGCCTTCTGATCTTAGAACAAGGAGCGCGCAGTCAAGATCCAGAGCAGCAGCTAAGCAGCATTTTCGGTTCAGGGATCGCGGGGATCGCGGCCTCAATCGATATCTTAGAAGCAGGTGTAAAGAGCCTCCATCCCCAAACCCAGATGGCGGCCATTCAAGCCCTGGGCTCGATTCAAGATGACCGGTGCGAGGAGCTTCTGACTCGCGCGATGGCTTCCGACTTTTTTTTCACGCGGATGGAAGCGGCCTATCAGATGGCTATGCGCAAATCGAGAAGCGCCGTTGGCCAGATCGAATCGCTGATGTACCGCATCCCCCCACAGATGCGTTTTTTCTTTCCCCAGTTTTTTGCTCTGATCGGCACATCCGATGCGATCTCTGTCCTCCGCCACTTAATGGATGATTCCTTCCATTTAACGCGGATTGAGGCGATCTTAAGCGCGGCTAGATTTGGAAGAGACGACCTTCTCCCCATGATTCGCTCGAGGGCGACTCATCTCAACATGGCTGAGCAGGAGGCATGTGCTGCGGCAATTGGCTCTCTAAAAGACTCCAAATCTCTACCGATTTTAAAAACCCTGAGCAAATCCCCCTCAGATAATGTCAAGCTTGCCGCGCTGCGCTCGCTTGTACTCCTCGGCGATCTTAAGGCAAAAGAGGAGATCATCTCGCTGGCAAAAGAAAAAAACCTATTTGCCATCCAAATGCTCAGCGAGATGCCAGGCTCTGAAGATGCCCTCTTTTTCCTTACGCGCGATCCCGACTTGCAAGTTCGGTTCAATGCAGTGGGAGCGCTTTTACATCTTGGGGATCCTCGCGTTATTCCCGCTTTGCAAGAGTTTCTACTGCGCGACTCTAGAGACTTTGGATTCTTGCCTAAATTTACCGTGGGTAACTCCCTTATGTGCTGGCAGGTGATCCCCTCTGCGCTCCAGCATCAGGCGACAGAACCGAGCGACATCCTCACCCTTTCACTCAACGTCCGCGAGGAGCTGCTTCGAAATTGCCTCGAGCTGCCCCCACACCACTTTCTCGAAATCGCCGCTTTCCTATTCGACTCTAAGCAAGGAGATTTGATCCCTCTTCTCATCTCCTTAATGGAAAATCTGCAAACCCCCGATGCGATCGCCCTCCTCCGAACAAAAGCGCAGACAGCGGGAGCTCCTCTCATTCGCGCCTACTGTAACCTGGCGCTGATGCGGCTAACCAAGGAGCCGCAGTATGAAAAGGCCGTGATTAGTTGGATTCATCTGACAAAAGACACCGAAATGATCCGCTTTCGCCCGATGCTCCCTTGGAACTTGCGTCTTACTGAAAAAAATTCCCACTATGAGCTCACACCAGAAGAGCACTCGCGCTTGCTTGTGGAATGTTACCAAACGCTGGTCCTCTGCCATGATGAAAAGAGCATCGACATCCTTTTGGATGGCCTCCAAAGCGGTCACTCGAAAAACCGCGCCGTCTTAGCAGGGCTGCTCATCCAAGCACTTCAGTAGACGTTTATTGGATGCTGCTTTATCCTATTTTCCATGTTTGTGCACTTCCTCCTCTGTTCACTCTCCTGCTTTGCCCTTACGCCTGAGTATTGCGAGCCGCTATTGCCAGACGAGGTCCTGCCTCCTCTATATGAGGAGCCGCAGTTTGACGATGATTTGGAAGTGGATCCCCCTTTAGATCCCTATATTCCCCCAGAGCCGCCCTTAGACGAGCCTCCTCCTGGCACGGAACAAGAGCTCTCCGTGAATTTAAAAAATCCCACCTTTGTGCAGGGAGTGATTAAGACAACAGAAGGGGGGGTCATCACAGGAGAAGATCTCCGGATTCAAGCCCGTTCAATCATCTATACGAATAAGATCGAAAATGGGATTCGCGTTCAGAAGATCGACGCAGAAGGGGACCTGATGCTCGACTATGCAGGGCGCTCTTTTGTCGGCTCCCGCCTCGAGTATGATTTCGTTGCAAAACGGGGAACCCTTTGGGAGGGAAAGACCTTTGTCGACATCTGGTTTTTAGGTGGCGACCGGATCGATCTGAAAGAAGATGGCACCTTTTTCATCTACAATGCCTTTGTGACCACCTGTGAAAGCCAGGAAAACACCTGGAACATCAATGCCCAGAGCGTCAAGATCACAAAAGACCACCTCCTCTCTGCAAAGAATATCCGCTTTGAATTTTTCCGCGTTCCTCTCCTCTGGCTTCCCGCCTTTAAGAGCAACCTCAAGTCGATTGCCGACTCCCCTATCAAATACAAGGTCGTTTGGGATAAAGGCCTCGGACCGCGCCTGACGATGCGCTACAAGTTCTATTCCTGGCGCGACATTAACCTCTTTTTTAGGCTCGACTACCGGATCAAAAGGGGGTTTGGCGCAGCACTTGAGTCGGAGTATTACGCCGATGAGGGAAGAACGACATTTGTCACGCGCAATTATGCGGCGAATGACAAGACATTTCCCGATGAACGGGGCCCTAATCGCTACCGAATTCAGGGGCTCTACCACAAACAAAGCGTCGATGAGCGCTCTCAAATCCATATCACTTGGGACAAGCTCAGCGATACGCGAATGGTTGGCGATTTTAAGAGCGACGACTTTGAGATCAATACAGAAAAGCGCACGCGCCTTCTTCTCACCCACCAAATCGACAATGCCTTTTTCAACTGCAGCGTGCAACCACGGATCAATCGCTTTCAGAGCATCGATCAAGAGCTGCCCCTCATCACCATTGGTGCGCGCCCCCTCGCCTTGGGAAATAGTGGAATCTATTTTACCAACCTCTTCAAAGCGAGCTATCTCGACTATGTCTACGCAAGTGATCTCGACCACCGATTTCACCAACTTGGCCTTAAATCGCAGACTAAATCGGGACGGTTTGAAACCCGAAACCAGTTCTACCGCCCCTTTTCTTTGGGCCCTGCAACACTGACTCCCCATCTGGGCATCTTAGGAATTTTCTACTCAAATAACCCCCAAAAACATGGCGTAGGTCAGGGCATGCTCACCTATGGCGCTGGGGCAGAAACGAGCCTTCTGAAGAGATATAAGGGATTCCGCCACAAAGTGGAGCCCTATGCGCAGTTCAAGGGGTATACATCCCCTACTGTGGGATTGAGCGATCACTATTATTTCGACATCCACGACGGCTACCACCAGTTAAATCAGCTGCGCGTCGGCATACGCAATCTCTTTTATGCAAGGAGCCAAACCTACTTCCTTCCCACGGTTTCGGCCGATCTTTTTACCTATGCGTTCTTTGGAAATCGGAGCTTTGGGCCTACCATCCCCAAATACTACCTCCACACGACATGGAATCGCCCCTTTCTTTCTGTCTATGGCAACCTCTGTTGGAATGAAGAGGAGCGTCTATGGGATTACACTAACTTTGGCGCTGACTGGACAATCAGCGAAGACCTCGCATTGGGCGTGGAATTTCGCCACAGGAGCCGGTTTGATTGGAGAAAAGGGAACCACGAGAGCTTCTTCCTCGATGTCGCGCGGTCAATTGATGAACTCCTCCACTCCCCTCTTTCCGATGGAAGAAACACCTTCCTCACACGCCTTTTTGTTCGCTTAGCACCCAAATGGAACTGCATGATTCAGACGCGCAACGGCTGGGGACGCAAGCACGAACCGAGCTACAACGCGGGCAAGATCGAACTGACGACACTGCTCAGCTGCAGCTGGCGTCTCAAGCTCGGCTATGAGCGGATGCCAAACGACAACCGCTTCACAGGTTCCATCAACCTCGTCAAATGATTAGCAGGAAGGGATGGGATGCACGCCAAGCCGCAGAGGATATCGCTAAGAGGGAAATTTGAAAATTTCTTCTCTGTGGTTTCCCATCTCTGTGGTAAAATTCGAATATTTATGCAATAAATCCGCTGTGCAACTGGTTTTCATTTTTCTTTTTACAGCTTCTGCATTACACTCTTCAAAGATTCCATCTTCCTTGAGAAAGTCTTCAAAACTCGAGCCCCTGTGTTTATTAGCCATACACTTTTGCCCCTACTGTATCATCAAGCCTTGTGACGTAAATAGGTAATCTTACCACAGAGATGGGAAACCACAGAGAGAAAATTCATATTTTAAATCGACAGAAGTTAATTCCGACGAGTCTCTCTTAGTATGCGCAGGTCGGGCTCGATTTCTCGCTTATGATGGATATCGAGCCTGTCGATGAAGAGCACCCCGTTGAGGTGGTCATTTTCATGCATGCGGATCCGGGCATTATACCCATGGACCTCTTCGGTAAAGGAATTTCCATCGAGATCAAGAGCCTCGATATGGATGGAATCGGGGCGCTCGACCGGAGCGCGGATCCCAGGGATCGAAAGACACCCTTCTGACTCGATGAGTAGGTGGCTGCCCGGCTTGGAGAGCTTGGGATTGATGAAGACTTTAGGCTCGAGCTGGGTCCACTCTCCGTCATCAGAGTAATCGCGGAGGACGAAAAGGCGCACAGACTGTCCGACTTGAGGCGCGGCAAGACCTGCCCCATTATGCGCATCCATCGTCTCAATCATATCGCGTGCGAGCTGACGGATCTCCTCTGTGATTTCCCCAATCGGCTTACACTTTTGGCGCAGGATGGGGTCGTCGTAGTAGCAAAGCTGGAGAATCACTCAGACACCGCTTCGATCGATGGAGGGATAAGATGGGCTTTATTGCGCATGATTGTTCCAGTCCATAGAGAAAGCAGAACGCATGCTGCCATGAAGATCACGGCAAGATATGCGGTAAACTTTTTGAGCACATCTGCAGTCGATGTCCCAAAGAGAGATTGGCCGGGATCTCCTCCAAAGGAAGCGCCAAGGCCCATGCTTTTGCTCTCCTGAACGAGAATGCAGAGACAGAGGAGAGCTGCAAGCCCGATGAAAGCAAAGAGGGTTAAGTAAAAAAGAAATGTCATCTGGGTACCTTCAGTAATTGATAAGTTGGGTAAATACTTTGGGATCGAGGGACGCCCCTCCGACAAGCACGCCATCGATGTCGGGCTCTGCCATCAAGGAGGCAATCGATTCTGGCTTTACAGAACCGCCATAGAGTAGAGAGATCTTCTGAGCAGATTCCTTGCCAAACCTCTTTAAAAGCCAGTTGCGGATCATCTGGTGCGTCTCCCCTGCAATTTCTGGAGTAGCAGTTTTTCCAGTCCCAATTGCCCAAACAGGCTCGTATGCGATCAGGAGGCGCTCTGCAGCCTTGTTTTCCACGCCTTGCAAACACTCCTCGAGCTGGAGGATGAGCACCTTCTCGTGATCGCCTCGCTCTCTTTCTGGCAAAGTCTCTCCAATACAGAGGATGGGGGTAAGTGGGGTTGAAAGGGCGCGGAGTAGCTTACGCTGGATGAAGGAGTTCGTCTCTAAAAAGTGCTGCCGCCGCTCGGAATGGCCAAGGAGTACAAACTCTGCACCAGATGCGAGGAGCATGCTCGCTGAGATCTCTCCCGTAAAGGCCCCCTCGATCGCATCATGCATATTCTGCGCCCCGATCGAAAAAGGGGTCCCACGAGCGGCTTGGGCCGCGCGATCGATGGCTGTGAAAGGGACGGCAAGGAGAATGCGCCGCTCTGTTTTCAGGCTCTCTGCCTTAAGCGCGGCGATATAAAGAGCGGCTTCTTCTGCGCTCTTATACATTTTCCAATTCCCTGCAATGACCGGTATCTTAGCCACGAATTCTTCTTAGGTTAAATCTAAAAGATGTACTATCCTAACGGGAAAGAGCCATCGAAGGCAAGTGTTAAAAATGCAAATTCTCTCCGTAGGACAGCTCACCACTGCGATCAAAAAACACCTTGAATCGACCTTCCACACGGTGGTTGTTAAAGGGGAAATTATCAACCTTAAAGAGCAGGCATCTGGGCACCTCTATTTTACTTTGAAAGATGCTGAGGCTCAGATCTCCGCGGTCCTCTTCCGCGGAAATAGCCGGGAGCTCTCCCGCCTTCCCAAAAATGGAGACCAGGTGGTGATTCATGGCGAAGTCAGCGTCTACCCCCCGCGCGGAGCCTATCAGCTCATTGCGAGAAAACTCGAATACCAAGGGGTAGGCCAACTCCTCCTTCGCCTCCAGCAGCTCAAAGAAAAACTTGCCGCTCAAGGGTGGTTTGACAAGGCGGCAAAAAAGCCTCTACCCCCTTTTCCAAAAACCATTGGCGTGGTCACCTCTCCTACCGGTTCGGTGATTCAAGATATTTTGCAGATTTTGAGTCGGCGATTTAAGGGGTTTCACCTGATTCTATCTCCCGTAAAAGTACAGGGAGACGGCGCTGCAGAGGAGATCGCAGCTGCCATCGATGCCTTCAACCAACATCGTCTCGCTGACATTCTCATTGTCGGTAGAGGAGGTGGGAGCCTAGAGGATTTATGGGCTTTTAACGAAGAGTGCGTGGCCGCAGCGATTTACCGCTCTAAAATCCCCGTCATCTCAGCGGTTGGCCATGAAACCGATTTTTCGATTGCCGACTTCGTAGCCGATGTGCGCGCTCCCACGCCATCTGCTGCAGCGGAGATTGCCACTCAAGAGACAGCCCAGCTCCTCCAAAGGCTAAGCGAATCAAGGGCCCGCCTCCATGTGACGGTGGAGACAGCCGTCCGCCACCAAAGGCGCCATCTCGAAGCGCTCAGGCGCAACCTCTACTCCCCTACCGCGCTGCTCGGTCCCCACTGGCAACGGGTTGATAGCTTGCGCGAAGATCTCGATACCACCATCCGCCATGGAATGACCACAAGACGCCTCTCCCTTTCTGCCCTTCAAAGAGCTCTTGCCAATGTGAAGCCGAGTAGCCAGATTGCTGCGTGTAGACAAAGACTGCTTCCCCTGCAAAAAGGGATCGAAGCGCGAGCTGTTCTTCAGGTGCAGCAGAAAAAGGAGCGCCTCTCTCAACTGACTGCCCACTTAAGAGGAATCGACCCCAAAAATCTATTGCAGAAGGGGTACTGCATTCTCTTTAAGGAAAAAAAAGATTCCGTTATCCTCTCTGCTCATGCGATGCAAGTGGATGAAAAAGTCTCCCTTTTGCTTCACGATGGCACGGCAACCCTAACTGTAGAGGAGATTCAGCGATGACAAGTGAGCCCACCTTTGAAACTGCCTATGCACGCCTAGAGGAGATCCTCGAAAAGATGAACTCGGGAAAGGTCCCCCTTGAAGAATCGCTAAAACTCTATGAAGAGGCAGATGGGCTCATCTCCTGGTGCAGCAAACGACTGACCGATGCGGAGAAAAAAATTGAAATCCTGATCAAAAACCGAGAGGGGCAGCTCGCTCTCGACACTCAGGGGCGCCCAAGGACAGAGGCATTTGTTGCAGGCTCTGCCACACAGGGGTCTTAATGACAGATCTCCTCTCCCAAATCAGCGGCCCAGATTCCCTTAAGGCGCTTGACGCAGGTCAGCTACCCCTCCTAGCGCAAGAGATCCGACAAAAGATTATCGACGTCCTTGCGATCAATGGTGGACATCTCGCCTCGAACCTCGGCATCGTCGAGCTCACGATCGCCCTTCACCGGGTCTTTCACTCACCTGACGACAAGTTTATTTTCGATGTCAGCCACCAATCCTATCCCCACAAGCTATTAACTGGCAGACAGAGGGAATTTGAGAGGATCCGCCAGTTTAAAGGGCTATGCGGCTTCTGCAATCCGAAAGAATCCCCCCATGACCACTTTTACGCAGGGCATGCGGGCACGGCATTCTCTCTAGGTCTTGGCGTCGCAAAAAACCGAGATATGACCGGGCGCAAGGAGCACATCCTTCCGATCCTTGGAGATGCTTCTCTCACCTGTGGTCTTACCCTCGAAGCGCTCAATAACGTTCCCAAAGACCTCAGCCGCTTCATCATCGTTCTCAACGATAACAAGATGTCGATTTCGAATAATGTGGGGGCAATGACCCATATTCTCAGCCGTTTTCTCAATAATCCCACTTCAAATAAGCTATACCAAGAAATCGAAAATCTCCTCTCAAAAGTTCCAGGCTATGGGACCACGCTTGCCAAGCAGAGCAGCCGCGCGATTGAATCGCTTAAAAACCTCGTCAGCACTGCGCCTTTTTTCGAGCAGTTTAACCTCGCCTATGTGGGTCCAATTGATGGCCATGACATCGATAAGCTGATTGCCGTACTCAGCGCGCTTAAAGATACGACCCAGCCCGTTTTGCTCCACGTGATCACGGTTAAGGGCAAAGGGATGGAGTCCGCCACGCAAAACCCAATCCCCTACCATGGGTGCAAACCCTTTGACAAGGTAACCGGTAAATTCCTCCCCTCCCCTACCAAACCGACATTCCCCCAAATTTTTGGACGTCACTTGCTCAAAATGGCGGAGACCGATCCGAGTATCGTCGCTGTCACACCCGCCATGCCAGCGGGATCTTGTCTTGATGCCTTTATGGATAAATTTCCAGAAAGGTGCCTCGATGTGGGGATCGCAGAAGGGCATGCCGTGACCTTTTGCGGAGGGATCGCCTATGGAAAAAAGATGAAGGTCGTCTGCTCCATCTATGCGACCTTTTTACAGCGCGCCCTCGATAATCTTTTCCACGACGTCTGCCTTCAAGAGCTTCCCGTCGTCTTTGCAATTGATCGTGGGGGAATTTCTGGGCCTGATGGTTCTACTCACCATGGGATCTACGATATCTCCTTCTTAAACGCAATGCCCAACATGATCATTTGCCAGCCGCGAAACGGACATGTTTTGAAAGAGCTTCTAAGTAGCGCTTTTGATTGGGGAAGACCTGTTGCAATTCGCTACCCCAATAAAGCGACCGAGGAAACCGACCTACCCGTTCATAAGCGAGAGCTCGGACAAGCAGAGGTGCTTGCGGAAGGGAAACACCTTGCGCTCGTTGCACTCGGTCACATGTGTGAAACGGCATTTGCTGTTCGCGATTTGCTCCGAGAAGAAGGGATCGAGGCCACCATCATCGATCCTGTCTTTGTGAAACCGCTCGATTCAGAGCTCTTTTGCAACCTCCTCCACACGCATACCCACGTCGCCACAATCGAAGAGCATGCACAAAGTGGCGGACTCGCCTCGATTTTCAACAGCTTTGTCATTCGCAATAAATTTCAGCATGTCCATGTCCTTAACTTTGGAATCCCCGACACATTCTTAGAACAAGGAACTAACCAGGAGCTTCTTGCAGAAATTGGCCTTTCCCCACAAGCGATCGTAGAGCAGATTTTGCAAGAGTTCTCCTCCCTGAAAGAAACTTCCACTGAGATGGTAACCCTATGATGATCGCCCTCTTTCCCAATACGAGCAAAAAACAGTCCAAAAACCTCGCAATCGGCATTTTGGAATTTCTGACGAGCCACAACATCGCAGTAGTAGTCGATGATGAAGAGGCAGATGCACTAGGAGCCAAACCCCTCTCCTCTGTGAACCCCGAAGAGATCCAATTCCTCATCACGATGGGCGGCGATGGAACCATCCTCCGGATGATCCATAAGTACGACAACCTAGATGCTGCAGTGCTCGGCATCAATCTCGGACACCTCGGCTTTATGGCCGATGTGCCGATCTCCGACATCTACCCCAGCCTCCAGGACCTGATCAGCGGCGCCTACAAAGTCCACGAAAGAGTCCGGATCCAAGGAGAGACGATGCATGGAGATCGCTGCTTTGCGGTAAATGACATCGTGGTCCATCGAGCGCGCAACCCCAGCCTCGTCGAGATCGCCATCCATGTCGATGGCGCCTACCTCAATACCTTTGAGGCAGATGGGATCATCATCGCCACTCCCAATGGATCGACAGCTTATTCCCTCGCTGCAGGCGGCCCGATTATCGGCCCCGACCTCGAAGCCCTCGTCGTGACTCCGATTTCCCCGCACACGATCTCCAACCGCCCCATCGTCCTCCATGCAAACCACGAAATCCAGATCCAGTATCTTAGCGATTACGACCCTGTTGAAGTGCGCGCCGACGGCCTCTCCTACCACAGTTTGCAAACGGGCGAAGTGCTACGCATCACAAGATCTCCTAAAAACTTCAAACTCGTCACCCTCCCCCGTAGGGACTACTTTTCCACCTTAAGAACGAAACTGGGCTGGTCGGGAAAACTGCGGTAAATATAGGTATCCCTATGTGCTTAGCTACTATTACCTGCCTGGTAGAGCGTGACTATTTCACAGGCCTGCCCACTCAGCACCTCTGCCTGATCCGAAATCATAAAACTCTTGGCAATATCGACTATGCAAGTCATCCGTACATAGTCAAAGAAGTGGAGGATCTGCGAAAAAAAATCCTGGACGCAGTCACCACATCAGGGCGATGCTTTCTTGAGACCCCCTTGGGTCGTTACTACACGCACACCGAAGACGATCTGCGCCTTGGAGGTACTGGAGCAAATAGAATCTCTTATCGCATTCAACTCGAGAAAAAAGACGTGCTCTCCGTGCTCCTCTTACAAGTCATCCCGCACCCCAGCCATTTGTCTCAAGAGCCAATGGATCCTGTCTGCTGCTGCCGTCCTATCCCATGCACAATTAGCTAAAGAGTAAGTATGAAAAAACGCATCCTTGGCAGAACCCATGTAGAAGTGACACCCATCATCCTGGGAACCTGGGCGATTGGAGGGTGGATGTGGGGCGGCACCAATCAAAGCGATGCGATTGCTGCCATTCAAGCGAGTATAGAGCAAGGGGTGAACACGATCGACACGGCCGCAATCTATGGAGCAGGTCTTAGCGAAAAGTTAGTGGGACAGGCAATCCGGGGAAAAAGGGAGCAGGTGGTGATTGCAACCAAGTGTGGCATGCGCTGGAACTCGAATGAAGGGGCGGAACCTGTCGCCTCGGTCGATGATCAGGGCAACCCCATCACCATTCGAAAAAACTCGAAGCCAGACAGCATCTTCTACGAATGTGAAGAGAGCTTAAAACGGCTCGGCACCGATTACATCGACCTCTACCAAATCCACTGGCCAGATAGCACAACACCCATTGAAGAATCATGGGCTGCCATGGTAAAGCTAAAACAGCAGGGAAAAGTGCGCGCCATCGGCGTGAGCAATTACAACCTCTCCCAGCTCAAAATTGCCCATGCCATCCACCCTGTTGCAAGCATCCAATCCCCCTATAGTCTCATCAGAAGAGAGATCGAAAAGGAGATCATCCCTTTCTGCATACAAGAAGGGATCAGCGTCATCGTCTACTCCCCTCTTGAGCGCGGACTCCTTACGGGAAAAGTCGACGCAAAGTACACCTTTGCAAAGGGGGATCACCGCTCCAAAAATCCCACATTTTCTCTAGAGAATCGGAAGAGGGTAGGTGTGGCTCTCGAAAAGCTCCGCCCCATAGGGGAGCGGCACGCAGCCACCTTAGCTCAGCTCATCATCGCCTGCACGATAAGTCGCCCTGGGATCACCGCCGCACTTGTCGGTGCGCGCAGACCCTCCCAGGCGATCGAGAATGCCGGGGCTGGCAAGCTCCAGCTCACAGATCAGGAGCTCTCTCAAATTACTGAGGCGTTTCATATCCCCAATATTTCATAAACGTGTGATAGAGGGGATCTGGCTCTTCCTCTGGAGGGGGCAAGCCAGTTGCATTTTGGAATTCAATAGGGGGAATTTGATCAGAGAGTATCTGGTATCTTCTTTCGATGGTAGGAAGGGTTTGCTCGTCAATTTTAAGATCTTGAAAAGAGAGCCTCTCCCTAAAGATATTCCAAACATGGAGTAAGGAAGCTAATTGCGTGCCAACACCATCTCTACTATTAGATAGCTTCTCACTAGTTGTGAGCTCAGGCTTGAAATTGCGGCTGAAGTGGCCTCTACCCATTAGTTCTAATATACGGTGATTGTTTTCAAAAAGCTGCTCAGCTGCGGAAAAGTAGCTTGTCTGCGTTTTTTGAACCGTATCATGCAATGTATGTAAATCTTTCATTCTCTCTAGCAAATCTAGATCCGCTTCTAGATCAGCGAGTTTGCGATGAAAAAAGCATGCTGCAGCGCGCTTGATGTCATAGGATATCATCTCTTCTGGCAGCTCCTGGAACTCTCGAACACTCTCATCCGTCCAGTTCTCTACTTTGCGCAGTTTAAAATGGGATGGAAGAAAAGAGTAAAAATCGGTTGTCATTCCGAGCATGTATTGGAGCGCTGTGTTCATGATCTTGGGCTTTGCTGCTGGAAGATGCCCCGTATGCAAGTCAAATGCATCTTTCTCTGAGAGTAAGATGATCTTTTCCTGTAGAGCAGAAAAGTTTGTTTTGCATGCATCCTGTTTATCTAATTGCTTACAAATCCCAAGAGGATCCTTTGAAATGTCGGCTAGAGTAGCGTCGAGATCTGTCCAATCGAAATGCATACTGATCCTTCCGCATGGTAACAGGCGAGAATTTATCTCTACCAAGCTGTGAAGCTTATCTCTCATTACTTTTACATCTGCTTCAAAGAGTTTGTTACGCGCGATCATCTCGCCTCTAAGCTCGAAGAGTTCGCTTAAGTCTTGACCGGCATTAAATTGCTGGTGGATTTGCTCCTCGATGGAGCCTATTTTAGCAAGCTGCTTTTCTACATAGCTTTTTACGGCAGACTCCAACTCTTTGAGCTCTTTTTTGTTAGATGCATTTGGACAAGCCCCAATAAAACTTGGAAGACGCTCTTCCACGAGCTCAAAACTCTCTCCCTGAGAAAGAGCGTGCAAAGCTTCTTCATATGAACGGCGATAATATGGATTTATAATTGACATCATTTTCCTGTTTTTTTCCAAGCAGATTACAAAATAGTCTCATTGATGTCAAATAGAAGCAAAGAAATGTTCTAAGACGGTGCGGAGCTTGATACTGCGCTGCAGGGATTGGCGCGCTGTAGCAATCTGCTCGAGGACGCGCTCAAGGGGGGGAATGGGGTGCAGGAGGGCTGCTTTAAGCCGATCGAGGCTATCGAGATGGTAGAGGAGCTCGATCGCGCCCGTTCCCTCTTTGAGGAGGTGGAGGTCGCGATACCAGGCAACGATCTCCTCGAGAAGGGCATCGGTCAGGGGCTGAGAGGAGGTCTCCTCCTCTTCTGGAGTGCACGCTTTTTCCAGATCGGTAGCGGTGCGAAGGAGAAAGGGGTAATCGTAGGGGGTGCTGAGCAGCTCGAGCAGGAGTGGACGGGCCGTGGAAGGAGGCTGGCTGGCTTTGGCAAGAGAGCCGTGGGAGAGGAAGGCAAGTCGCCTTGCCTCTTCAGGGCTTTTCTGCCACTTCTCGCGGAGGAGGGTTTCGATTTGGGATTGGGGGATAGGGAAAAATGACACCTTGCGGCAGCGGGAGGTGATTGTCGGAAGAAGCGACTCGGGAGAGGAGCTGAGGAGGATAAAATAACTGTGCGCGTGGGGCTCTTCGAGAGTTTTGAGAAGCGCATTGCTGCTGGCAGGGAGCATTTGGTGCGCGTCTTCGAGGATAAAGACCTTTACAGGCGCCTCAAAAGGGGGAAGAGAGACCTCTTCGATGAGTTTGCGGATATTTTCGATGGGATGGGTGCCGCTTTTTCCTTCCGGGCGGAGGACGTGCAGGTCGGGATGGTTCCCCGAGTGGAGTTTTAAGGCGTGGCTCTGCCCCATCAGAAGGGTAGCTAGCGCTTTGGCAAAGAGGCTTTTGCCAACCCCATCGGGTCCAGAGAAGAGGAGAGTGCTCGGGACGGCGCGCTTTTCTAGCATGCGGAGGAGCGCTGCTTTTGCAGGTTCGTTGCCGATGAGCTCAGAGAAGGGCATCAATTCTCTCTTTTGCTGCGGTAAAGACGCTATCTGGGGATTTAGAAGCATCTAGGAGGATAAACCGTTTGGGTTCCTTTTTGGCAATCAGGTGGAAGGCTGCCCGGATATTCTGATGAAACTCGAGCGCCTCCGATTCGATCCGGTCTTTTGTGCCACTTGCCCTTTTGACGCGTTCCATACCGATTAAGGGATCAAGATCGAGATAGAGAGTGAGATGGGGCATCAAACCATTGCAAGCGTAGTGACAGAGATCAAGTACGCGCTCGGGAGAGATCCCGCGACCGCCACTTTGGTAGGCAAGTGTAGAGTCGTTAAACCGATCGCAGAGGATGATCTGATTTTGCGAGAGGGCGGGCAAAAGCACCTCGTCGACATGCTGCGCGCGGTCTGCCATATAGAGAAGGAGCTCACAGCGCTCCGACATCGGGCTCTCGTGGTGGCTCAGGATCACCTGGCGGATCTGGGAGCCGATCGGACTGCCGCCGGGCGCACGCGTTTTAAGGACGTGATGCGCACGGGCGGTTAAGTCTTTATAGAGGCGCTCGATGAGGGTGGTCTTGCCCGCTCCATCGCCCCCCTCGAAGGTGATGAAGAGACCGCCCTGCCGCTTCATTCAGCTACAGGTGGGGTCTCCACAGCTTCGACAGATTCTGCAGACTCGATCGTCTCGATCTTCTGGATGCCGACGAGGTGATCTCCATTGTGGAGGTTGACAAGGCGCACACCCTGGGTCGATCGTCCCATCACACGGACATCGTTCATGCTGATGCGGAGGGTTTGCCCTGTGTTGGACATCATCACAACGCTATCTTGATCGACAACAGAAAGAGCGCCAATGACGCTGCCGTTACGCGGGTTCACGATGATCGAGCGGACACCGACACCACCCCGTCTCGTTTGGCGGAACTCTTCGACTAGCGAGCGTTTACCAAATCCCCGGTCACAGACGATGAGGAGGCTTTCCTGGCCACTAACGACCTCGCAGGAGACAACTGCATCCCTTTCATCGCGAAGTAGGGCGCCGCGCACTCCTCGAGCAACCCGTCCCATCGGACGCACTTGAGATTGATCGAAGCGAACGGCCATCCCGTTCTTTGTAAAGAGCATCACCTGCTCCCCTTCTTTCGTAAGACGCGCTGCAATCACTTCATCCCCTTCATCGATGTTGATCGCATAGACTCCTTTGCGACGGGGTGAGCTAAATGCGGAGATCTCTGTCTTCTTAACGACCCCTTGACGGGTTGCGAGTAGAATGTAGGAATCCCCTTCGAAATTCTTTACGCGAAGAACGGTCGCGATCTTCTCTGTAGGCCGGATATCTTCCAAGAGGTTGATAAGGGCCTTTCCTTTCGATCTGCGCCCTGACTCGGGAATCTCCCACACTTTGAGCCAGTAGCATCTGCCCAGTGTGGTGAAGATGAGGAGATAGTCGTGGGTTGAGGCGACGTAGATGTCTTTGAGGACATCTGACTCTTTCTTGGTCTCAAGGCCAATCACACCCTGGCCGCCGCGCCGCTGCTCGNNCATTCTCTTGATGTAGTCATCTTCTGAAATGGTGATGATCACCGGGAGATCGGGGATGAGATCTTCGATGTTAAATTCCCCTTCTGCTGCGATGATCTTCGTTTTCCGATCGGAGCTGTGATGCTTTTTGAGATCGTTGAGCTCGTCTTTGATTACGCCGCGAACGAGGATCTCACTTGCCAAGATCGCGCGGAAGTGCGCAATTTTTGCAAGCAGCTCGTTGTACTCATTTTCAATCTTCTCCCTTTCCAGTCCTGTAAGCTGGTAGAGACGGAGGTCGAGGACCGCATTGGCCTGCCGATCGGTGAGGGTATAAGTGGCACAGAGCTCGAGTTTAGCAGCTTCCCTGTTCGCAGCGCCGCGGATAATTTTCACAACTGCATCGAGATGGTCCAGCGCTTTGAGATAACCTTCTAGGATATGCGCTCTCGCTTCCGCTTTGGCTAGTTCAAACCGCGTTCTACGGCGAACCACCTCAATCCGGTGATCGATCCAGGCAGAGATCATCTGCTTGATGTTCATCGTACGCGGCAGCCCCTTGTCGAGGGCGAGCATGTTGCATCCAAAGGTGACCTGCAAATCGGTGTACTTGTAGAGCTGATTGATGGTGACATCGGGCATCTCACCGCGCTTGAGTTCAAAGACGATGCGCATGCCGTCCTTATCCGACTCATCGCGCAGATCGGAGATCCCGGGGATCGTCTTCGCATTGACGAGCTCAGCGATTTTCTGAATCAGATCCGATTTGGAAATCGCGTAAGGGATCTCGTCGACCACAAGGCGCTGGCGATCCCCCTCTAGATCTTCTACGCGAATCACTCCGCGCAGCGTCAGCTTGCCCCGTCCGGTGTAGTAGGCTTCCTTGACGCCGCGGTACCCACAGATGACACCCCCTGTAGGGAAATCGGGAGCGGGCATCACTTCCATGATCTGATCGATCGTGGTTGCGGGGTTATCGATGAGTAGCAGTGTGGCTGCAATCAACTCGCCCAGGTTGTGAGGCGGGATATTGGTCGCCATTCCAACTGCAATCCCCGTCGAACCGTTTGCGAGAAGGTTGGGAAATTTCGCAGGAAAGACAGTGGGTTCTGTACGCGTTTCGTCGTAGTTGGGGACGAGCTCAACGGTATCCTTGTCGAGATCTTCCATCAAAGCGATTGCCGAGTGGGTCAGGCGCGCTTCTGTATAACGCATCGCAGCAGGGGGATCTCCATCGATCGAGCCGAAGTTACCTTGCCCATCGACAAGCCTGTAGCGCATCGCCCACTCTTGGGCCATGCGGACAAGCGTCGGGTAGATAACGGTTTCCCCGTGAGGGTGGTAGTCACCCGAGGTGTCGCCAGAGATCTTCGCGCATTTACGGTGTTTGGAATGGGGTCCTAAGTTGAGCTGGCGCATCGCATAGAGAATGCGGCGCTGAGAGGGTTTAAGCCCGTCGCGCACATCGGGAAGAGCGCGCGAAATGATCACAGACATCGAGTAGCGGAGGTAACTCTCCTTCACTTCCTCTTCGACATTGCATGGAAGGACGATTTCATCTTTCGTATAGGACATTGCTCCCTCTCCTTAAATATCCAAATTCTTTACAGACAGAGCATGTTGCTCGATAAATGCACGACGGGGTGGTACGTCCTCTCCCATCAACATGGTAAACATATGATCCGCCGCAATCGCGTCGGGTAATGTGACGCGCAGCAGCGTCCTCTTTGTAGGATCCATCGTCGTCTCCCAGAGCTGATCGGCGTTCATCTCGCCAAGACCTTTATAGCGCTGGATTTCGATCCCTTTGCGCCCATTTGCTCGGAGAAGTTCGATTCCCTCACGCAACGTATGAGCTGGAGTTTCGCGCCCCTCTTCATCGACGATGTCAAAGAGTTTTCCATCCGCAACGATATACTGATCCATGGCAAAGTTATAAGCGGCAAGCCGATTTTTTAGTTCGCCGAGAGCGGTCTCTTCATAGAGCTCGACAAAGGGAAGCCCCTTAGCTCTAAAGGTTTTCATCTCCTCCGTTTGCTCCTCTTCTGGGATGGAGGCGAGCGTTTCTGCGTGTTTCTGGCGCTGGTCCTCCTCATCTGCCTTCTTGATCTCAGCAAACTCCTCTTCAGAATAGACGAACTGGCTGGCATCGGCGAGTTTCATCTGGAACCTCGGGAGGCGCCCTTCCGCATCTTTGGCTCCAAGGAATTCTCTGAATGGGATCCCCTTGCGCTCGACCGAGCTGATGAAGCTCTCGACGTCGCGGACGATATGGAGCATCTCTTCGACCTGTTCTTTGGTGAGAGGATCGGTATGCCCCACGAGCTTGACGTGGATATCGCTCATGCCGAGTTTCAATAGGTACTCATCCATCTCCTTTTCACTGTGAATATAGCGGCTCACCTTCTTACGCGAGACGCGGTAGAGGGGAGGCCGGGCAATATAGATAAAGCCATTTTCGATGAGCGCTGGCATATGTCTATAGAAGAAGGTAAGGAGCAGTGTGCGGATGTGGGATCCGTCGACGTCCGCATCCGTCATGATGATGATTTTGTGGTAGCGGAGTTTTTCGAGATTAAAACTGTCGACCCCGATTCCACAGCCAAAGGCGGCAATCATAGCGCCCACCTCTGTATTTTGCAAAATCTTCTCAAGACGCGCCTTTTCGACGTTTAGGATTTTACCGCGAATGGGCAAGATCGCCTGGAATCGTCGATCTCTTCCCGTCTTTGCAGAGCCGCCCGCAGAATCTCCCTCAACAATGTAGATCTCGCAAAGAGCGGGGTCTTTCTCCTGGCAATCGGTTAGTTTTCCCGGTAGGCGCGCGCTATCGAGCGCCGTTTTGCGCAGCGTGAGCTCACGCGCTTTACGTGCAGCCTCTCGCGCTTGAGCTGCCAAAATCGCCTTGTCGATGATCATTCGGGCAATTTGGGGATTTTCCTCGAGGAAAACGGTGAGTTCTTCTCCAACGATTTGCTGGACAACGGAGGCTACTTCGCTATTTCCAAGCCTTTGCTTCGTCTGTCCTTCAAATTGGGGATTGGGAACTTTAGCGGAAACAACTGCTGTAAGTCCCTCGCGCATGTCATCGCCTGCGACAGAGATTTTATCGCTCTTTAGCAGGTTGTGCGCCTTGATGTACTGGTTCAGAACGCGGGTGAGCGCCGTGCTAAAGCCCGTAACGTGGGTTCCCCCTTGGCGGGTCGAGATATTATTGACGTAGGAGTGGAGATTCTCCGTGTAGGTTTCATTCCACTGCATCGCCACTTCAAACTCGATAATCCCATCAAACATCTCTTTCGAGCCATGGATGTAGATCGGCTTAGAAAATAGCGGCGTTTTGTTTTCATTGAGATACTCGACAAACGAGCGCACGCCTCCTTCGTAACAGAATGTCACTTCTTGCGGCGCTCCTTCGCGCTCATCGCGGAAGTGGATCGTGAGGCCCTTGTTCAAGAAGGCCAGCTCGCGTAGGCGCTTGAGGAGGATATCGTAATCATAGACCGTTACAGTGAAGATCGAATCATCTGGCAAGAAGGTCACTTTGGTCCCGTGCCTGTCCGTATCGCCGATCTGTTTGAGCGAAAGGGTAGGCTTACCCTTGGAGAACTCCATCTCATACTTCTTGCCGTTTTGGTTCACCTCGACGCGCATTTTTTTGGAGAGGGCGTTCACGCAAGAGACGCCGACGCCGTGAAGACCCCCAGACACCTTATAGGAGCCCTTATCGAATTTACCTCCAGCGTGCAAGATCGTCATGACGACCTCTAGCGCGGAGACATCTCTTCCCTGCTTTTGCGACTCTTTTTCATGTTTGCCGATCGGAATGCCGCGGCCATCATCTTCCACTGTGACTGAGTGGTCTTTGTGGAGAACAATCGAGATCTCTTTACAATGCCCCGCAAGCGCTTCATCAACGCTGTTGTCGACAACCTCGTAGACGAGCTGATGCAATCCGTTAGAACTCGTATCCCCGATGTACATACCAGGGCGCTCGCGCACCGCCTGAAGGCCTTCCAACACGGTGATCGAACTGGCATCGTATTCTTTGTCTTTGGTCATCGTCGTCATACCTTAAACTCGTTATTTTGCCGCATAAGCGTTTTTAGCCTACGCGAAAACTGATGTTTTTGATCTCAATAGAGGGAAATTTTTCCCTTAGACACTTGAGCAATCTTCCCCGTTCATGCTGTGAGAGCAAACTGTAGAGAGTTGAGTTGCGCACCTTAATCGTAAGCACTCCCCTCTCAAAACCCACCGCTTGCGTCATTGGCGCAAGCTTCTCTCCAATGATCTCTGGCCAAGCCGCAACGACTAAATCGGGCCGATCTTGATGCAAGGCGCCAATTTGACCGAGCACTTTAGGGAGCAGATCGCGCATGTTGCGATTGGTTGTTAAACACTCTTTCTTCGCCATTAGAGACCCCACTCCCCGACTATATGTATCCCCCTTAAAAAAGTAAAGCACCGAGCCCCATCGCGATTAAAAAGTAAATCGACATCGAGAGAAAGTCGTTGAACGCCGTAATAATCGGACCTGCAGCGACGGCGGGATCGACTCCAATGCGCGCAAAAAATAGAGGAGAAAATACACCAAGCAAGGTGCCCGCAAGACACGATCCCATCAGTCCCACACCCACAACAATTCCCACGGAAACGGGACTCACAAGCGTCCCTGCAACACCGACAATATCTAATATATAGACAGAAACGCCGCAAAGCACACCAAATGCCGTTCCCGCCGTCAGACCAATGATCAGCTCTTTAATTACGGTTTCAGTCCGATTTCCCGGTGATAAGAGACCCAGTGCAATGCTGCGCACCAAAACCGTACTGCTTTGAAGGCCAATATTCCCCGACATCCCTGTAATGAGTGGAACGAAAAGGAGCACAAAGCTCAGCAAGCCCGCGGCATAGACTTGGAAAGAGGACATGACACCCACGTTGATTAGACCGGCGCACAGTGTGACAATGAGCCACGGCGCCCTGGAGAAAAAACGCTTCATCAGCGGCTCTTGTTCTCCCACCTTTTCTGCAGTACCCGCCATATTCGCAATCGTCTCATCGGCAATATCTTCTAGGGCATCGAGAACGTCCTCATAGGTAATGACGCCGAGCAGCCGATCATGAGGATCGACCACCGCAAGCGCGGGGATCTTATAGCGCTCAACGAGCTCTACGACCTCTTCGCGGAGCGTATCGGGACTAACCTTATGGATGACAGGGCGCATCACCTGCCGCAGGGGAAGATAGGGGGGATTTACAATCAAATTGCGGGCCGGAACCGTCCCTTGGAGCTCTCCTTCAGGGTTTAAAACAAAAACTTGCCTGGTAAGATCAATCCCTGGATTATCGCGGATATGGGTTGCCACCTCTCCAATCGTGACATCCATGGAAAAGGCAAAAAATTCATTCGTCATAAGACGCCCAGCTGTATTGCGCCGGTGCTTTTTAATCTCGCGGATTCGCAGCGCTTTACTCGCCTCAAGCATCTCGACGACACGGCGAAACCGCCTTTCAGAAATATCCTCGAGGACCTCTACTGCTTCATCTGGAGGCATGTGCTCAATTAATTTCTTAACATCCTCGTCGCTGATGTGGCGCAAAACGGCAACACGCGTGCTCGTATCGGTGTTCACGATGAACTCCGTTTTTGCCTCAATTCCAAAAAGATTTTCATAGATAATTGGGCGCGCCTGAGGGGGTAAACGAGAGGCTGCATAGGCGAGGTCAATGGGGGAGTGTTCTGAGGCAATTTTGATGATGTCGTGGAGGACAACCGTGGAGGTCTGTTTGTGAAAAGCTAGCTCGAGCTTTTCCTGCAGAAGGTCATGAAGCTGAGAGGTTTTCGTCTCCAGGAGATTCCCAGTGACGCATTCTTCCTCTATACAGGTTTTTGTCTCTTCATACATGAGTCACACAGCGTATAAAATGTGCCTCAAAGGATACTCCCTCTTAGCTTATTTCTCAAGCTCTAGCATTTAATTCTTGTCTCCGGTAAAATCCGTTCAAAATGAGAGTTTTATGTACAAGCCAGAGAAGATTCGCAATATCGCCATTATCGCCCACATCGACCACGGTAAAACCACCATGCTCGATAGTTTGCTCCGCCAGTCCAATGTATTCCGAGACAATGAAAAAGTGCCCGAACGGGTCATGGATAGCTATGACCAAGAAAAGGAGCGGGGGATCACGATCTTCGCAAAACATACGAGCATTTTCTTTGAAGATTTTAAAATTAACATTATCGACACCCCGGGCCATGCCGACTTCTCCGGTGAGGTCGAACGCGTCCTAGGACTTGTCAACTGCGTGCTCCTGCTCGTCGATGCGCAAGAAGGGCCCATGCCCCAGACCCGTTTTGTCCTCTCTCAAGCCCTTAAAATCGGCCTCAGACCGATTGTCGTGCTCAACAAGGTGGATCGCCCCCACGCAGATCCCGATCGCGCCCTCAACCTCACATTCGATCTCTTCGTTGAGCTCGGCGCAAATGATGAACAACTCGACTTCCCCATTTGCTACGCATCGGGTCTCGGTGGATTTGCCACAATGGACCTCAAAGATCCCCGCGTCGATATGCGCCCCCTCTTTGAGCTCATCATTAAATCGGTACCCTTCCCGCCAGGCAACCTCGACCTTCCGTTCCTCATGCAAGCGATCACGCTCAGCTATGATGACTTCATCGGTAGACAGGCATGTGGAAGGATCTTGGAAGGGCAGGTCCGCAAAGGGCAGATGATCACCCGCGTCGACAAAAACGGGCACCCCACCCAGCATAAAGTCCTGCGCATTGAAGGCTACCACGGCCTCAAAAAAGTGGAGCTCGAAGAAGCGGGAGTCGGCGACATCGTCAGCATCTCTGGAATTCCTGAGGTCTCTATCGGCGATACGCTGTGCGATCCCGCTCATATTGTCCACCTTCCTCCGATTGCCCTTGCAGAACCCACCCTCTCAGTTGAGATGATGGTCAATAACGGCCCATTTGTCGGTAAAGATGGCAAGCACGTGACGATGAATAAACTGCGCGACCGCCTCATCCAAGAGAGAAAGGCCAATATCTCCCTCAAAATCGAGGAGAACTTCCGCGATGACGCCGCGCGTATCTGCGGCAGGGGAGAGCTCCACCTCGCTGTTCTCATCGAGGCAATGCGCCGTGAAGATTATGAGTTTACCATCTCTAAACCCCAGGTTATCTTGAAAGAGGTGGAAGGGGTCATCCAAGAGCCGTTTGAAATTGTCCACATCGAGGTTCCTCAAGAATTCTCAGGATCGGTCATCGAGGAGCTCTCTCGCCGCAAAGGGGAGATGCGCGCGCTCAGCACGAATGAGCACAACATCACTTCGATTGAGTTTTTCATCCCAACGCGCGGCCTTATGGGCTACCGCAACGAATTCATGACGATCACACGCGGCCTTGGGATCTTGACCTCTGTGTTCGATAGTTATGGACCTCACAAGGGAGCCATACCAGGCCGTCCCCATGGAGCACTTATCTCCAATGGCCCTGGAAAGGTTACCGGATATGCCTGCTTTGGCCTGCAAGACCGAGGCACCCTGTTCGTCGGCCCTGGCGATGAAGTATATGAGGGAATGGTTGTGGGCGAAAATAGCCGCGATAACGATCTTGTCGTCAACGTCGTTAAGGGTAAGCAGCTGACGAACGTGCGCGCATCGGGCAGTGATGAGAACATCATCCTCGTCCCGCCACGCGTCTTCACACTCGAGCAAGCGATCGACTTTATCCAAGACGATGAACTCGTCGAGGTGACGCCCCGTTTCATCCGCCTACGCAAGCGCCTCTTAAACGAGAACGACCGCAAACGCAAAGGTGGGTAAACCTCACCACAGAGAAGGGGAAACCACAGAGAGAGAATTTATTTCTCCGGGGTAACCCCCTCATTTCTTGATTTTGACCCCGCCTCGGGGTACACTCTTCCTGAACACAGGAGGTTTGGCATGGGTTCAGCCGCTTTACCAAGGATGGCCATATTTTTGGGTTCCATGACGTGGATCGGGTGTTTTTTCTTCTTTACTATCCCATACAAGGCGTTTTCCTTCGAAATTACCAACGCTCTAGGTGACGACCTTCTCAGTTTTTATGTCGATAGAGGAGATTTGAATTTCCGAGAGAGAGAATACAGAAGAGCTCTAGAGGATTATTTGATGGTCACTACGCTTATTGAGGACAACCAGATCGATCGCCCTTCTCATCTCATTCAGGGAATTTGTGGAAGCATGTTTTGTTATCAGTGTTTAGATGATGATGAAGCCGCCCAACTCCAATTTTCCAAGTTATTGTGTCATATTTCACTGTTAGGGGAAGACCTGGAAAAGATTGAATGGATACGTAACAGCCCTGTCTATTCTAACTTTAAAGAAAATCAAAGTCATTCAAATGAGCAGACCTTTCTAACCGAGCTTCCAGCAATGACTAAAGAGGAAGCTTGTGAATTGCAAAACGCAGGTTATGCAGTTGCTGCGGCAACGGCATGTGCCAGGGTGCCACATCCCGCTATCAGTTATCTGTGTGCTGGCTGTATTTTCGGACTCGAACAAATCTGTGTCAGGTGTTGTAAAGGGCAGGGTTTTTGGGAAAATTGCGTAAAAGGCCTTCGACGGCTCTTTCATGATCCTGAACATCCTAAAAACCCTGCACCCCATCCCTTCGAATGAGGCATTATGGCAAAAAAAAATGGATCGTTTAGGCACAGCGCCTTTTTCTTATTAGGCGCGCTCCTCTACTCCTTTTTCTATTGGCTTACAGGCAAAAACTATGCGCATGTGTTTGGCATCTTATTATTAATTCTTGGATGTCGCATTTTACAAAAACTTAGTAATAGAGATGAAGGGAAAATCCAGTCAATGGATGTCACCTACATGTGCGTCGGAGCAATATTTGATTCATTATCTTACGGATTTCCATTTGGCTTCTTGCCACCATTTCAACAGTGAATATGAGGTTGCATGTCCGTAACAGGAACGAGTCTCCAGAATCGAGCGCTCCTGGGCATGCTCCTCATGATTTTTGGGCTTGCGCTCTATCCCCTCTCTGATGCGCTCATCAAACATTTGATGGGCTCCTATCCCGTGACACAGACGACATTCCTCCGCGGCATGACGCGCCTTATTCCCCTCTGCATCGCTCTATTTTATCAAGGCGGCCCCCAAAACATCCTCAAATCGAGTTACCCAGGACGCCATCTCGTGCGCCTCGCGGTGAACCTCGCCTATACCTACGCATTTATGTATGCCTTTTCGATTGGCACACTCACGACGGTCTACACGCTGAGCTACACTTCTTCCTTCTTTTTGATTCTACTCAGCAGCTGGATCTTAGGCGAGACAGTGAGCAAAGGGCGCTGGATTGCTGTTGCCGTCGGGATGTGCGGCGTGATGATTGCCCTGCGCCCCTCCTGGGAGTTGTTTGAATGGTCAGCTCTGCTGATCTTACTTGGAACCTTTTTGGGCGCTCTCAATAAAGTGCTCATGCGCCGATTAGCGGAAACAGAACATAGTCTTGCGATCACAATTTACCCTAACCTGGCGATGATGCTCGTGACCTTTCCTCTCCTACTCGGCACGTGGGAAGCGATGCCCTGGAAAGATTGGGGGTTATTTGGTCTTGTGGGGATCTTGGCTGCAGGAGGGCAATATGCGATTGCACAGTCGCTCCGTTTTGCCGAGGCCTCGAGCTTGGCCCCGCTCGATTACTCGACATTTTTCTGGGTCGTCGCACTCGATTATTTTTGGTGGCAGGCCACTCCCGACCTCTACACGGTCGTCGGCGCTGCGATCATCGTCGCAAGCAATCTTTACATCCTGTATCGATCGCGCAAATAAATTTATACCCAAATTTGTTGCCGCTGTGTTAAGTTCGAACGTTTAGCGCGGAATTTTATGTTGAAAGAGCCCTCCCGGCAAGAGATCTGGAAGATGTTCGATGCGATCTCTCCAACCTATGATCGAGTCAACAGGGTCATGACATGCGGTCTCGATCAGTATTGGAGACGCAAGGTGGCCTCCTTCTTGCCTAAACGAAATGGTCTGAAAATTCTCGACTGCGCAACGGGCACCGGCGACCAGATCACCGCTCTAATACAAAGAGGAGTCGAGGTCGAGTCGGTCATCGGGGTGGACCTCGCTGAAGAGATGCTCGCGATCGGAAGAGAAAAGATCGGAAAACTCCAAAATAAAGACAAAATTACACTGCAAAAAGCGAGCGCGCTCGCTCTCCCATTTGAGGCAAATACATTTGATGCCGTGACCATCTCTTTCGGAATTCGCAACGTCACCGATGTCCTAGGCGCTCTTCGGGAATTCTACCGCGTCTTAAAGCAAGGCGGGAGGGTGTTGATTTTAGAAGGAACGGCGCCAAACAATCGTTTGCTGAGGAGCATCCACTTGCTCTATTTGCGCTACGGTCTACCCCGCATCGGGGGGTGGATCTCCAAAAATCCAGCCGCCTATCGCTACCTCAACGAGACGATTGAAACGTTCCCTCAGGGAGAAGCCTTTTGCGCTCTTTTAAGAGAAGCGGGCTTTACACATGTTAAGTCCCATCCCTTTAGCGGGGGTATTTCCACACTCTATCAAGGAGAGAAAGATGTCTAATCTCGAGATTGACAACCTGCCGTATGCCGTCGAGCAATTGACGATTGAGCTCCCGTCACTTGATCTCATCGACTGGCTCTCCTACCAAGAAGTCTACCCGAAAGTCTTTTGGAAAGATCGAGAAGGGGGTGTAACGCGCGGAGCACTTGGGAATTTGCTCTCTTTTACGCATGTGCCCACTCTATTTTCTCCAACCGATCTCGATATCCGCCTCTATGGAGGGATGCGATTTTCAAAAAAACGGAAAGAGGACGCGACATGGGACGGATTTCCCCACACCTCCTTTTGGCTTCCCCAATTTGAAATCGTTCAAGAGGGCAAGCGGACCTACCTGACGGCCAACTTCTTGAATGAATATGCCAATCCCGAGGCGCTTCAGGGACTCCACTTTGAAAAACACGACCAGGACCCATCGCCTACCTATGCGCTAAGAGAGAGGACGGATGCGCCTGAAAAAGCGATCTGGGAGGCACAAGTCGACAAGGTGCTCGAAGAGATCGCGGGGCACAGATTGGAAAAGCTCGTTCTTGCCCGCAAGACAGAGCTCCGATTCGCAGAGCCGCTTTCTCCATGGACCCTTTTAAAAGCACTAAAGGAACGCTCTCAAAATGCTCTCCTCTTTGCCTTTGAGCTGAGTCGGGGATCTGCCTTTCTCGGAGCGACTCCCGAAAAACTCTTTAGTCGTGAAGGAAACCGCTTTAGAACAGAGGCCATAGCTGGCACAAGACCAAGAGGCCGCACCCCTGACGAGGATGCAGAGCTCGAACAAGAGCTCCTCTCTTCTGAAAAACTCAGACGGGAATTCAGTTACGTAAAACAGTTTCTCCAACATGCCCTTCTCTCCTGTGCCGATAAGGTCGCATGGGACGGCGAAGAAAAGACATTGAAACTCCCTCACGTGCAACATCTCTACCACAAGCTCACGGGCACGCTAAAGAAAGGGATCACCGATGCGACACTTGTCCAGATGCTCCATCCCACCCCTGCTCTAGGAAGCTTTCCGCAACACCTCGCCCTCTCTGCTATCGATGAGCTCGAGACGTTTGAACGGGGTTGGTACGGAAGTCCCATCGGCATCATCAGTCCGAAGGGGGCCGATTTTGCAGTGGCGATACGCTCCGCACGATTAAGAGAAGATCTCCTTAGCCTCTTTGCTGGGGCGGGGATTGTCGCAGGCAGCCTCCCCGAAAAAGAGTGGGAGGAGCTCGAACAAAAAATCCGCCTCTTTACACAAGTCGTCTCCTCACAAGAGGCTCTTGTATGAGCGCCTACCAGATCATCGATACCCTCGTGCAACTCGGAGTGACCCACTTCTGTTTTGCTCCGGGGTCGAGATCAACACCCCTTGTGCTTGCTCTCGCAGAGCACCCTAAGGCAAGCCGGCTTAGCCACTTTGATGAAAGAGGTCTTGGATTCTACGCGTTAGGGGTTGCAAAGGCGAAGAGAGCGCCCGTCGCTTTGATCGTCACCTCGGGTACCGCTGTGGCAAACCTTCTACCCGCTGTGATGGAAGCAAGCCTAGATCGCATCCCCCTCATCCTGCTCACTGCAGATCGCCCTCCTGAACTCAGAGCATGCGGCGCCAATCAAACCTGCGACCAAGTAAAACTCTTCGGTGCCTATGTCCGCTTTGAGATCGATTTAGACCCCGCTGTTCCAGAGCGTTATCTCTCAGCCCTTCTCTCCCAAGCCGTTTCGATGGCAAGCTATCCACCTAAAGGGCCCGTGCACATCAATTGCATGTTTCGCGAGCCTTTTGACAGGGGGAAACAAGTAGAGATCCTCGCTGTAGAGGTTATACCTCCTGAGATGCGCTCGCAGCCGTCTATTCTCTCTGAGTGGAAAGAGCGGCTAGCTATTCAAGAGCGGGGTGTCATCCTCGTCGGTTCTTCCCCACACCTGCCTGTCCAAGAGATCTTCAGCTTGGCAGAGACTCTCCAGTGGCCGATCTTTGCCGACATCCTCTCTCCTATCCGGTCTGAGCCCGATCACCCCACGCGAATCACCCATTTCGATCCTATACTCAAAAGTGACCCCTCCCTAACCGCCTCAGCGCTCATTCAATTTGGCAATCGGTTTGTCTCCAAGACACTCGGTGAATGGATCCAAAAGCAATCTCTCGATTTTTACCTCCATGTCACCGATCACCCCGATCTCCAAGATCCCCTCCATCGGATCACTCACAGGATCTACGCACACACCTCTTCGCTGATTCCAGACTCAAAGCCAATGGACACATGGCTCTCCTTCTGGAAAGAGAAAGATCTCGCAATACAAGAAGGTCTAGAGCGGTTTTTCGAGGAGCGAAGCGACCTCTCTGAACCCTCGCTCGTCCGCTCGATTGCCCGCCAAATCACCTCGGAGTGGGCGCTATTTCTCGGCAACAGCATGCCCATTCGCGACGCCAACCAATTCTTCAATCCACAGAAGGGATGTGGCCCCATTTTTGGCAACCGCGGCGCCTCGGGGATCGATGGCAACATCGCAACCGCTGTAGGAATTGCAAATGGGTGCAAAAGACCTACTTTTGCGCTCATCGGCGATCAGACTTTTTTGCACGACCTCAACTCCCTTGCACTCCTTAAAAAAGCAGAATTTCCCGTCGTTCTCTGCGTTGTAAATAATGGGGGAGGAGGGATCTTTTCCTTTCTGCCCATTGCCAAGCAGACAGAGCATTTTGAGGAGCTCTTTGCAGCATCTCATAACCTCTCCTTCAAATCTGCTGCCGAGCTCTTTGGTCTTCCCTACTACCACCCTGAAAGCATCGAAGATTTCCATCTTCCCTTTCATTCATGTCTCATCGAAGTCACGACAGACCGCGCACAAAATGTACTTCTCCACCAAGCATGCTTACACTCATTTTCCTGCACGGTTTCCTAGGTTCCAAAGAGGATTGGGAGGGGGTCCTCCCCTATTTGGAGTATCCCTGCGTGGCCATCGATCTACCCGGTCATGGCTCGTCACCCTACTCGGAAAACATTCTAGACACAGTACGCACTGCGATCGCCCCCTACTCTAGAAAAGTTCTCATCGGCTACTCACTCGGTGGAAGGATTGCCCTTCAGCTCATGGACAACTGCGATGGCGTGATCGCCCTCTCCGCTCACCTAGGGCTAGATTCTCTTCAAGAAAGAGAAGAGCGTCTGAAAACAGATCAGATTTGGATCGAGAAACTCCGCTCTCTCCCTCTAGAGACCTTTTTACGCCAGTGGTATGCGCAGCCCCTTTTTGATGGGACTTTTCCTCCGCGTAGGCATAAGCAAAATCCTGAGGCCTTAGCGCGCGTAATGGAGCAGATGAGTCTCGGTAAGATGGAAAAAATCTCCACCTTCTCCAAGCCAACACTCTTCCTCTACGGAAAAGAAGATTTGAAATACGAGGCGCTTTACTGTAAGCTGCCTCCTTCTGTTTTGGTCCGGGGTATCGATGGAGCCCATCACGCCATCCATCTGCAAAAGCCCCAGCTTTGCGCCACAACCCTCAACGCCTTTTTAAAGGAGCATCTATGCTGACACAGATCGCCGAATGGAAAGAGTGCAAAACCTTCACCGACATTCGCTATGAGAAATGGGAGGGGATCGCCAAGATTACGATTAACCGCCCGGAAGTGCGCAACGCCTTTCGCCCTCATACTGTGCAGGAGATGATGCAGGCGCTGAATGATGCGCGCGATGATCAGTCGATTGGCGTCATCATCCTCACCGGCGAAGGAAAAGAGGCCTTCTGTTCAGGTGGCGATCAAAGAATTCGCGGAGATTCAGGCTATGTCGATCACGATGGAACCCATCGCCTCAATGTCCTCGATTTTCAAAAGCAGATCCGCGGCTGCCCAAAACCGGTCATTGCGATGGTTGCAGGGTATGCAATCGGGGGCGGTCACGTCCTCCATATCGTCTGCGATCTCACCATTGCAGCAGATAACGCGATCTTTGGACAGGTGGGTCCTAAAGTCGGCTCCTTTGATGGAGGGTTTGGATCAAGCTACCTTGCGCGCATTGTCGGACAAAAGAAAGCCCGCGAGATCTGGTTCCTCTGCCGCCGCTACAATGCCCAGGAAGCACTTGATATGGGTCTTGTCAACTGCGTTGTCCCCTATGAAAAGCTCGAAGAGACTACGATCGAGTGGTGCCAGGAGATCCTCCAGCACTCCCCCCTTGCTCTCCGCTGCCTAAAATCGGCGATGAATGCCGACTGCGATGGGCAATCTGGGTTGCAAGAGCTCGCTGGCAATGCCACCTTGCTTTTCTACATGACGGAAGAGGCCCAAGAAGGGCACCGCGCCTATCTTGAAAAAAGGCGCCCCGACTTCAGCAAATTTCCCAAGAGGCCTTAATGCACGCCTTAAAAATTTGGACCCTTGCAGCCCGTCCAAAAACCCTGATCATCAGCCAATGCCCTGTCCTCATCGGCACAACGCTTGCCATCCACCACGGTTTTTTTAGCGCGCCCCTATTTTTCTTTACGTTGCTCAGCGCTCTATGCATCCAAATTGGCACCAATTTCGCCAATGACTACTTTGACTTTCTCAAGGGAGCCGACACAAAAGAGAGGAAGGGCCCGCTGCGCGTTATGCAGGCAGGTCTTGTCAAGCAGCGCACCATGCGCTGGGCCATTGCTTGCGCATTTTTCCTAGCCGTCCTCACGGGAATTCCACTTTTGCTCGTTGGAGGGATCCCCTTTGCCCTCCTTCTTGCTCTATCGATCACCTTGGGCATCCTCTATACGGGAGGGCCCTATCCCCTTGCCTACCTCGGGATCAGCGAACTCTTCGTCTTTCTCTTTTTTGGGCCCATTGCCGTCGCTGGAACTTACTATCTTCAAGCGGGCAGTCTCACGCTCGAATCGCTATGCATCGGAATTGCGCCCGGTGCACTTGCCATGCTTCCACTGATCATCAACAACACACGCGATATCGAAGAGGATCGCAAAGCGAGAAAATGGACCCTTCCCGCGCGCTTTGGCAAACTGTTTGGCAATTGGGAGTATACAGTAAGCCTCATGCTCTCCTTCCTTCCCCTTCTCTTTTGCTATCGAGAGCACCCCTTCTCCTTACTTGCCCTCCTTATCCTCTTGCCCGCTATTCCCCTAGTGAAATCCCTCTTCCAAAACAAAAACTCTAAGGAGCTCAATTTCCTCTTCGGCAAGACGGGACAACTTCTCGCCCTTTTCACCCTTCTCTTTTGTATCGGTTGGATGCTGTGAAACACCACCTCTACGCGCTTCCTCTGCATACTGGAGAAATCCGCAAAGGGCTCCTCCTTCAAACCGCAATCGGCGTAGGCGAGGTCGCACCCCTGCCAGGGCGCAGCAAAGAGACTCTCGATGAGGTCCTTGTAGCCCTTGAAAAAAAGCAGGTCACCCTTCCCTCGCTTCTTTTCGGCGTCGAAAGTGCGCTGACACCCCTACCTGCTCTTTCCGCTCCCCTCGCTGCTTTCCTTTCCGGCTCTCCCTCCGCTATTTTAGAGCGCGCAGAAAGCGCAAAAGCGGCAGGCTACACCCATGCAAAACTCAAGATCTCCCATCTCCAGCCCCAAGAGGCAAAACCTCTCATCCAAACCCTCAAAGAACAGTTCCGCCTGCGCGTTGACTGCAACCGGATCTTTTCGCTAAACGAAGCTCTCGATTTCTTCTCTTCATTTGCAGAGGATGCCTTCGACTTCATTGAGGAACCGACTCATGAAATCTCCCATCTTTCTGCGTTCTCCCACCCCTTTGCTCTCGATGAAACCCTTCTTGAGTGCAGCGAGATTCCAGATTACCCAAAACTTACCGCGCTCATTCTCAAACCCACCATCCTCGGTGGAGAGTCGGGATGTGCCCCGTGGGTAAAGCGCGCAAGAGCAAAGAACCTACGCACAGTCTTTGGGAGTGCCTTTGAAAGTGGGGTTGGCATCCTCCACATCGCCCGCCTTGCCGAGGTGTTTCAAAGCAAAGAGCCGCTAGGACTCGATACCTACCGCCTCTTTAAACAAGACCTCCTTGCAAGACCTCTCGATTTCTCCTCCCCGATACTCACCTTCACCCCTCCATTAATCCTACATGATCCCTTGCCCTTTTACCCAGCACAGTAACCGCCCGGCCCTAATCACAGAGCGAGGAACCCTCTCCTATTCTGACCTTGGAAAAGCAGTCTCCGCTCTTACCATTGCACTAAAAAAAATGGGGATTAAAGCGGGTACCAAGGTTCCCTTTATCTCTGAAAACACGCCCGAGTGCATCGCCCTCTTCTTTGCGCTCTTTCGCCTTGGCGCCATCGCATGCCCACTTAGCCACCGCCATCCCCCCTCCCAAATCGATGCCCTCCTCAATCTACTTGGAGCCCCCCACCTATTTAAACCCCCACCGCTCCACTTCGCAGAAAATAACACCCCCGCAAATCTCTCCTTAGATGCCCTCGCCACCTTTCTTGCGACCTCTGGCTCAAGCGGAAAGCCAAAAATCGCCTGCCACACCCTAGGGAATCACATCGCAAATGCACGCACCGCCGTTGCCTTTCTTCACCTTTCAGAAACCTCCACCTGGCGCCTCTCTCTACCCCTTTTCCACGTCAGCGGGATCGGAATCCTCTTCCGCTGCTTCTTAAGCGGAGCATCTGTGCTTCTTACAGACCAGATCGCGCCCACACACCTCTCCCTCGTCCCCACCCAGCTCTTTCGCCAGAAGGACACCCTTCCAAAAACTCTCACCTGCATCCTGCTCGGCGGCGCGCCCATCCCCTCCTCGCTCCTTACAGCGGATCTTCCCCTCTTTACTACCTATGGGATGACCGAGATGAGCTCGATGATCACGCTGAATGGAAAACTCCTTCCCGAGCGCCAACTGAAAATTGGCCCTGATGGGGAAATCTATGTCAGGGGAAAAACCCTCTTCCAAGGGTACTGGAATGGTCAGGAAATCGAGCAGGTGGGAGAATGGTTTGCCACGCGCGATCTAGGCGCCTATGATATGCAGGGCCATTTGCAGATTCTCGGGCGCAAGGATCGCCTCTTCATCTCAGGAGGTGAGAATATCCAGCCTGAAGAGATCGAAAAGGCGCTCCTCTCCCTTCCTGGGATCCAGATGGCAACTGTGCTGCCGATCGAAGACCCTGAATTCGGCAAAAGACCCGTTGCCTTTATCGACGACACCACTGGCACCTACACAATCGAGAGGATCCGCGAAGCCCTGCGTTCCCACCTAGAGGGCTTTAAGCTACCCATCTGCATCCTCCCCTACCCATCTCATCCAGCCGGTCTCAAACCCCAAATCCAAGACCTCGCTGCACATCTTATGAGATTGCCACTCTGAACAACGTTTCAGATTATCTTTTGATGAACAGCTGAACTTGAGGATTCTTACAAGGCATTAAATCATCTAGGCTTTGTTGCACAAATAGGTAGTTTTACCACAGAGATGGGAAACCACAGAGAAGAAATTTTCAAATTGCCTTCTTGCTTGACTTAAGGTACGAATTTCCTCTCTGTGGTTTCCCATCTCTGTGGTAAAATTCAATCATTTGCGATCGATTGAACCCCGGGGCTTTAACGCGGTCAAAAGCCGATTCTTGCAGCGGTTTCAGTATAGCCCCAAAACGAGGGTCAGGTCGGCAGCTCAAAATAGCGACCTAGACAATAGCCTCTTCGAGAAGAGAGCGGAGGATTGGAGGAATGGGAACGGAAAGGCGGGTCTCCCGGTCGACGACGACATGCACTACCCTTGCCTTGCCGACGAGGAGATTGCGGTCGGGATCTGTAAATAAATAATTTAATGTAATGGAAGAGGTGCCCAGACGCTCGACATGGAGAGTGACCTCGAGCCTATCGCCGCAGCGCAGGGGCGCTAAATAATCTGCTTCTGCATGCCTGACGGGCATCAGGTAGGGAGAGGCGAGGAGCTGCCCCCACGAAAACCCCCGTTCTTTCAAAAATTGTTCGTAGGCTTCTAGCGCCAAAGAGAATTGCATTGGGAAGTAGAGCACTCCCGTTGCATCTGTGTCTCCCAGCCGCACTTGGGTTCGATAAGTGAACATGTAAACCCCTTTTTTGAGGAGAGTGAGTCTACCACTCTAAGTTAATTTTTGTGAAAGATTGTTTCAATTAAGCGTCTCATCTTCAAAGAATCCATCCCATTTCGAATATCCATTTTACCCGTCAAAAAAGGTTGCTGGATTGTCCTAAAAAGGGGGGTTTCTTTATAATCCGCTTCTTTTAGGCGCAGCATGAATCCATACACATTGAAGAATGATTTCACACTTCGCACGGGTGGTAAAGCAGACCGCTCTGAGGGGGAACGCGCCCTTTTGAGAGGGGATCTTGCCCAAGGTCTAGAGTATTTTGATTCCTCTTTAAAGCAAGAGGGGGAAAGTGGAGAACTCTTTTATAATCAAGGACTTGCGCTTCTAGAATTTGGCAGAGAGGAGGGGCGTGAAAAGGCCTTGCTCTATGCGAGTCGCAAATTCAAAGCGGCAACTACCCTATCTCCCGATTCATTCGAGGCGTGGTTTGGCTGGGGAAGCGCTTTATGCGCTCTAGGAGTCATCCACGGCGCTCACCACTACTTTCTTACCGCAAAAGAGAAGTTAAAGCGCGCTGTGAGCCTAGCTGACAAACAAGGGCGAGGAACACTTGCCAAGCTCCATTGGGAAATAGGGATTGTACACCTTCACTTAGGACAGCATTCGGGCGAAGCGCTTGAACTGCACCTAGCCATTGAGGCATTTCATGCAGCCCGCTCTCAAGATGAAAAGCTGCCGGGAAAATTTTGGAAAGATTACGGCAAAGCCTGTGTAGAGCTCGCAGCACAAATCAATGATCCCCGCTTCTACTCTCAAGCGATCCAGTACTTCAGAGAAGCGATCTCGCTCGATAAAGACCCCTTCGAAGGGTGGCACTTACTTGCTAAGGCCCTGCAGCAGCTCTACCATCACACGCATGATGAGGAGCATTTCTCTCAGGCGAATGATTGCTTTGGATCCGCCTCCCAGCTAAGACCCCATGATGCCAACCTCTGGCTCGAATGGGCGGAATTCCTCTGCGACAGCGCGAAGCGCGTCTCCGATATCAAAAGGCTGCGCCTTTGCATCGAAAAGTGCCACCGCGCCCAAGGGTGCGATCCTGAAAGCTCCCGCATTAGAGCCCTCTGGGGAGAAGCCCTCGCCCTGCTCGGCGACTACAGCGATCGGCTCGATCTGCTCTGCGAAGGGCAGAATAAAATCCTCGAAGCGCTCGATGACGACGACACAGACCCGGCCATCTGGTACAGCTACGGGATCTGCCTGAAAACTTTTGGCCACTACTATAACGAAGTCGACTACTACTACCAGGCTATCGAAAAATTTCAACAAGGGCTTTCGATCGACCGCACTTGCCACCGCCACTGGCATGCAATTGGCCACACCTATGCACTCCTCGGCGGCATGGAAAATGACCCTGCAACAGTTGAGCTCTCCTTCCGCTTCTTTCAAAAAGCAATTGATCTTCACTTCTCCACCCATTATCTCTTCGACTATGGAATCGCCCTCTCGAAATTGGGGCAGATGCAACACAGCCAACATGCGCTAGAAGCTGCCATTAACCAATTCGATGAGGCGCTCCGCCACCAGAAAAATGCCCTCTACCTCCACCCCGAATGGCTCTTCCACTACGCCTGTGCCCTCGATGCATTAGGTGACTTCCACGATGATGAGGAGCTGTATCTTCGGGCCATTGACACCTTCTCACAGGTCCTGATGATCGATCCCGACTTTTACGTCGTTCACCATCGCCTTGCCCTTGCCCTCTCTCACCTGGGAGAGCTCATGGAGGAGACGGAGCACTTTGTGAGAGCCCAGCACCACTTCCGCCTGGCTCTGCGCACCGATGAGGAAAACGATGGAATCTTGCTCGATTGGGCGGTGACTTTGATCAACCTCGCCGATCACTCGATTAATGCGGAAGAGGCAGCTCAAGCCTTCCGCGATGCAGAGCAAAAACTCTTTGCCGCAATGCGCCTGGGAAATTCCCAGTCGTATTACCACCTCGCCTGCCTCTATTCCCTCATGGGAAGACAGGATTGCGCAATGCGGCATATCGAAAAAGCCCTCTCTTTCTGCGCGCTCCCGCCTCTTGAAGAGCTGCTCCAGGACGAATGGCTCAGCAATCTGCGCATGACAGAGGAGTTCCAAAACTTCATCGCCCTGCTCGAGCAGAAACGGCGCGCCTACCAAGAAGAGAGATAGTTTCAGTATATTTCCCTTTTGTGCCATACTTGTCTCTTTTGATGTGTTACTAAAGGTTTATTGACATGGACAGACGCACGCTCCTATTCGTTCTCGCCCTCATGACGGCCCTCTTTTTCTTCAATCGCTGGTTTTTTTCCGACAAAGAGGTTCCCAAAACGCCCCTCTCAACAGAAACAAGCGCCCTCCATCAAACGGGTGATCTCGCCTTCCCCGCTGCGCCCCACTCTCCAAAAGAGGAGTTCTATGTCCTCGAAAATGCATACCAGCAGCTGGTTTTCTCCAACCTCGGCGGCGCTCTTGCGGAGATTAACCTTCCCTTGCGCGGCAAAGAAACCCCTGAGAGCCCTGTACGCCCCATCGAGTTCGACAGGATCATCCAACACGAATTTCCCCAAAATGATCACTTCCCCAGCTTTCCCTATCTGGTCAATGATGGCCAAGGGACAAAGGAGGTAAAAGAGCGCTCACTCGGCGGCTATTATCCCCTGCTCCGCAGAGCGATTTTCCGAAAAGATGGTTCCTTTGCCTTCCAACCCCCTTCCAAATTTTATGCCTTCAATATCGTGTCTGACGCGGCACCGGGCGCGCACAATTACTATACGCTCAAAAGTCTCGAAAAAGACCGGATCGAGCTGGAATTTACCGATGATCAGCGCAAAATTACAAAAGTGTTTCAACTCCCTAAGGACCCCAATCTTTCCCCTTACTGTGTCGATGTATCGATCCGTGTAGAAGGAGACTCCAAGGGCCTCTGGATGGCAAGTGGCGTTCCCGAGGTGGAACTCATCTCGGAGAACCCTGCGCCTGGGATCAAATACCGCATGATCGGCGCCAACCAGAAAGGGAAAGTCACGCAGATCTCCCTGCCTAAGGAGGTCACCACATTTAATTCGATCTATCCTCAGTGGGTCTGCAATTCCAATGGGTTTTTCGGGCTGATCATCGACCCCCTCACTGAAATCGGAGCGGGCTTTCGCGCAAAGCAAATCCCTGGAAATGTGATCCCCACACGCCTTACGCTCATCGATGCAGCCTATGCGCTTTATCCAGCGGATAAATACCCAGGCTACGAAACAGAGCTTCCTCTGCGCACAAGCGCAATGCAGTTTCGCCTGTATGCAGGACCTCTATCTGAAAAGATTTTAAAGCGCGTCGATGAAACCTATACCGATCCTAACACAGGTTATAGTCCCAATTACACGGGAGCTTTGAGTTTCCACGGGTGGTTTACCTTTATCTCTGAGCCCTTTGCCCAGTTTCTCTTCATCATCATGAAGTTCTGCTACCTCATCACCTCTTCTTGGGGCATTTCGATTGTTCTACTGACAATTGCGCTACGCATCATGCTCTATCCGCTCAACGGCTGGTCGATCAAATCGATGAAGAAAATGCAGGAGATCGGCCCGAAGGTGGCGCAGATTCAGGAGAAGTACAAAAAAGACCCGAAACGAGCGCAGATGGAAGTGATGGGTCTTTACAGGGAAAAAGGGGTAAACCCCCTCTCTGGCTGTTTCCCCCTCCTAATTCAGCTTCCCTTCTTGATTGGGATGTTTGACTTGCTTAAATCGACCTTTGAGCTCCGCGGGGCCCCTTTTATCCCAGGCTGGATTGACAATTTAACAGCGCCCGATGTGCTCTTTAGTTGGAATTACCCCCTGATCTTTTTTGGCACCGACTTTCACCTCCTCCCCTTTCTTTTAGGAGGCGTAATGTGGCTCCAACAAAAGCTCAGCTCGACAGCACCCAAAGACCCCAAGATGATGACCGATCAGCAAAAGCAGCAGAAGGTGATGGGCAACATCATGACGATTGTCTTCACTGTGATGTTTTACCATTTCCCGTCAGGACTGAACATTTACTGGCTTTCGTCGATGCTCCTTGGTATCTTGCAGCAGTGGGTCATGACCCGCAAAAAAAGTGATGTTGAGGTCCTAACCTGAGAGAGCCATGGATGCTTGGGCAAAGTTTGTAGAGGCACAAGAGTCCGTCCTAGGAAAAGAGATTGTCGATCAGTGGCTGCGCCCACTTCGGGTCGTGCACTTTGATGCAGGCAATCTCTACCTCGAAGCGAAGGACTCTTTTCAGGTGAATTGGTTTGAGCAGCACCTCCGCCCGCATCTGAAAAAACAGCTCCTCAGCCCCAACTTCCGTCCCATCAAAGTCCATCTCACGGTAGAGGAGGGGGCCTCCTATCCCAAACCCTCTAAAGAAAAACCGCAAAAAGGCTCCTCCCCTCCTCTCACCTTCCCGACAGACCCTATTGAGGAGATGGCGACGATGGAGCGGTTTCTAGCGGGAAAACAAAACGCCCCCCTCTACCGCTTTTTCTGTGAACTGACAGGGTACAAACTGACCACCCCTCAGATCGCGCTTGGAACATTTAACCCAATTTACATCTGGGGTCCTTCTGGATGCGGCAAGACCCATCTCCTCATGGCCACAGCGCAAGCGATGAGAGCACGCGGTTTAAACGCCCTCTACGCCCGAACTGAGACGTTCACCGAGCATGTCGTCGCTGCAATCCGCGCCTCTTCGATGCAGTCATTTCGCCATGCCTACCGGCATGTCGATCTCCTTCTCCTCGATGACGTCCACCTTTTGTCTCGAAGAAACGCGACACAAGAAGAGCTCTTTCACACGTTCAACGCTCTGCACGGATCGGGGAAACAGATCCTACTGAGCGCAAACTGCCCCCCGTCGGGGCTGATCGATATCGAACCCCGCCTCGTCTCGAGATTTGAATGGGGAATTACCCTTCCGTTTGAGAAACTGGGAAAAGAGGATCTTAAAACCCTACTCAGTCAGCAGATCGCTTCCTTAGGTCTTCCCATCTCGGCGGAAGGACAAGACTTTCTTGCCTCAACTTTTAATAGCGCTAAGGCACTTCAAAATGCCCTGAGCGCTCTCGCCCTACGCTCCCACATGCAGGGAAAAACGGGAACTTTCGACCCCGATGCGATTGAGAGAATGCTCTCCGATCTGATTGAAAAAGAGGTGAAAGAGGTCGTCACTGCTGAAAAGATCGTCCACTTTGTCGCCGGGGCTTATGGAATCCGCCATGAGGATATCTTAGGAAAATCACAAAAGCAAGAGTGCTCCACCCCGCGTCAGGTCGCCATGTACCTATGCAGAGAGCAACTCCAACTGCCTTTCCAGGCAATTAGCCAGGTTTTTAATAGAGACCGCTCGACTGTAATGACGAGCATCAAACAGATTCAGAAGAAAATCGAGAGCCAGGACCGAGAGCTCCTCTCAGTCCTAGCTGAGATAGGCACTAGATTTTGATGAAACGCTCGCCAGGTTTTCCGCCAGGAAGACCAGGAGTTGTGCCTCCAGGGGCTTCTTTTGGAGGAGTATCTCGGTTTTCGCAGATGTCCTTAGCTCTTTTTCTCCAACGCTCTACCGCTTCGACAAAAAGTGGGGCAAAACGGCGGAGAGCAGACGCATCGGCACCAACCCCCATTTCCAAAACTGCGTGCATCAGGATCAGCTCTTCCGGCACTGCAACGCCAATCCCACCACCTGCCATCTGGCCACCGAGCATGGAGCCTTCCATGAGGGCTTCGTAGAGGCGTAGGCGCGTCGCTGAATCTTTTGGGAGTCCATCGATAATGGGTGAATAGAGATAGAGACGATCTGAGTTGGGTTCGTAGGTCAAGTGAAGCGAAAACGTGTTATCGATACCCAAAATACAGGTATGGTTTTCATCAAATGCCAATTCGAGATTGAGCTCTTTTCCGAATTCCTTAAGGTTTTGCTTGGCATTTTCAAGAGACATGGATGAATCCTCCTTTCGTGTAACTTTTTGTAACTTTCTGACGAGTGTCGTACTTGGTGGCAAAAATAGCAACGAAAAATGTTTTCATCGTACGACTTTGCCATCATCATTCTTAAATTTATTTTAACAGAAATCCTCCCTCAAAACAATCGCAATCATAATTTTAATCCCCTTGCGACCAAATGCAATTTGGGCTAGGTTTCAGTTATATTCATAACTGGCGGAATCCGTAGAGCTTATGCAGCATCAGGTAAGGACAGCACCCGGCGGGCCGACTCCTCTTGGTGTTTCGAATTCAGGTTCTAACCTAAATTTCTCTCTCTATTCGAGCGTAGCAACGAAGGTCGTGCTCTCTTTATTTCTACCGGGAGATAAACGCCCTTTTGCGAGCGTTCCCCTCTCTAAAACAGGGCAAGTGTGGCATGTCGAAGTAGGAGATCTCCCTACACTGGAAATCGAATATGGATACACAATCAATGATGGCCCCCTCGTTTCCGATCCTTACGCCAAAGGGTTATCTCTTGGACAAAAATGGGGAGCTACCCATGGAGCCCCTCGCGGAAAAGTCGTTCTCGATCCCCCTTTTGACTGGCAGGGAATCACCTCTCCCCAGATTCCCATGCAAGATCTCATCATTTATGAGATGCACGTGCGCGCATTTACCGTAGATCCATCGAGCAAGGTGAAGTTTCCTGGGACCTACCAAGGAATGATCGAGAAAATCCCCTACCTCAAGAAACTCGGAATCAACGCGGTCGAGCTGCTGCCCATCTTTGAGTTCGACGAGTGTCAAAATCACGCGACGAATCCACTGACGGGGGAACGCCTCTATAATTTTTGGGGCTATTCGACAATCAACTTCTTCTGTCCTATGAACCGATTTGCCTCCTCAAAAAGTTGGACAGCTGCGATTACCGATTTTAAGACACTTGTGAGAGAGCTGCATCGAGCCGGCATTGAGGTCATTCTCGACGTCGTCTACAACCATACGGCGGAAGGGGGCAAAGACGGCCCCATTTACTCATATAAAGGGATCGACAAGGCGACCTACTACATGCTCCGCCCCGATGGGACCTATATCGACTTTTCAGGAACGGGCAACACATTTAATGCCAACCATCCGATCGTCTCCGAGCTCATCATCGATTCTCTTCGCTACTGGGTAAGTACCATGCAGGTCGATGGGTTTCGATTCGACCTTGCTTCTTGTCTAACCCGCGACGAAGAGGGGCATCCCCTCGCCGACCCCTACGTCATCCGCGCAATCTCAGAAGATCCCATCCTGGCTAGCACCAAGTTGATCGCAGAGGCTTGGGATATTGGGATGTACCAAGTTGGCAACTTTCCCGGTGGCAAAAGATGGTCAGAGTGGAATGGCAAATACCGAGACAGTGTCCGGAGGTTTCTCAAAGGGTCAGATGGTGGGTCCAGCGCATTTGCAAGAGCATTAAGCGGCTCCGATGATCTCTATGGCAAGGAGAGAAATCCCTATCACAGCATTAATTTCATCATTGCACACGACGGATATACCCTCCGCGATCTCGTCTCCTACCAAGACAAACACAATCTGGCCAATGGGGAGGAGAATCGAGATGGAAATAATCAAAATGACAGTTGGAACTGCGGAGCAGAAGGGAAAACGAAAGACCCAAAAATTCTGCACCTAAGAGAAAGGCAAATACGCAACTTTCACACTGCTCTGATGCTCTCGCTGGGCACCCCGATGATTTTAATGGGCGATGAATATGGACATACCAGAGGGGGAAACAATAATCCCTATTGCCAAGACAATGCGCTGAATTGGTTTTTATGGAACGAGATCGATAAACACACAACCCTTTGGCGCTTCTATCACCTCTTAATCGAATTCCGAAAAGCCCACCCCGTCTTTCAGCGCACCGAGTTTTTTAAAGAGACGGATATCGACTGGCACGGATATATCCCGTTAGAGCCCAACTGGGGCCCCGAAAACCGTTTTATCGCCTATACGCTAAAAATGGCAGAGCCTCCCCTCTACATCGCATTTAACGCCCATTTCCAAGTCGTCCATGCACAGCTCCCTCCCCCTCCTAAGGGGAAAACCTGGTGCCGAGTGATCGACACCTCGCTCGCATCCCCCCTTGATTTCTCTGAAACACCGGAGAGATTCCCCATCCGAAAAGGGAGCTATGATGTGATCGACCACTCTGCCATTGTTTTAAAAGCACTCTAACTGCTATGGTGGGCTTATTTAAGACCTGGAGGCAATTCGATGTCACGATTCCTAGTTGGGGCGGCACTCCTCGCACTTGTCACGAGTGGATGTGACGAAAACGATGCCCCCTACCAAGCCTATTACCAACCTAAAGTCGTGCGCAAGCCCATTGTGGCTGTCGTCCCCGTGATCGATAGCACGCACAACGAATATTCATGGAACCTCTCTGAAGCGCTTACAGCATCCGTTTTCCAAAAGCTCGGTGAGGATGGCTCATTCTTCCTCGTCTCTCCTGAAAGAGTGCGCAAGGAGACTAAGAACCTCTCTGAGACGCAAAACCCCTTCGGCGTCGACACCTCCTGGATTAAGAAAACCTTTCAGGGCAACGAGTTCGTCGTCTTTTTAGAGCTCGTCGAACACCAAGAAGTGCTTAGGCAAAATAAACAGTCCCCCTTGTCCAGACAAGAGTGCCCAGCAGATCTGAACATGAGCATGCGCCTACGCGTCTTTGATGTGCGCGGACAGAAGCCAAAGGTTGTCCTCCAAGAGATCGTTCACGATACCCGCTACGTCCCTCGTCAGTTTACCAAGGAAAACTTCACGCAAGTCGCTTGGGGAGATCCAGAGTTTGAGTATTCTACAGTCGGTATGGCTCACGCCGACTTTACTAGACGCATCGTTTCTCGCGTAGAGGACTACATCGAACTCGCCTATAACTAAGAGGGATTTTTGGAGCAGACCTACCTGGATGCGTTGCACGTCATCTTTTTTTTCGGTCTGCTCGGTGTTCTGCTCATCTGGGTTGCTAAGGCGCGCGGGTTTTTTACCCTTCCCCCCCTACCTCCGCAAGCCCGGATCCAGCTCCCGTTTCGGTGCGTTGCCATTGTCTTTGCGATCTATTTTTCCATGGTATTGCTGGCAGCTCCTTTGCTCGTTAAGGTGGCGGCTTACCTATACCACTGGATCTTTCCTACGCGATCTCCTCCTCTTGGACTCCTGGGAATCATCCAACTCCTAAATTTATCGGGAATATTTGCTCTTCTCTACTTTTATACCCGTGGAGATGAGCCCTCCCTTTTTCGGCGAATCTGGAAAGACAGGACCCGCTCGAAACAATCCTTCTGGGTGGATGGGAGCTTGGGACTTGTGACCTGGTTTCTCGCTTTTCCCTGTGTCATTGTCATTGGAGAAATTGCAGACACACTCGTCTATGCATTCTATGGGATCGTGCAATATGAACAAGTGGCTGTCCGCTATTTGAAAGTGGCGCTCTCTTCTACGCCCATGCTCATTAGCGCTTTGATCAGTATTCTGATCGCTGCCCCTTTTTTGGAGGAGTTTCTCTTCCGCGGATGCCTGCAAACCTACTTCAAACGCTTCATGCGCCCCGCTAGCGCTATTGGTGTCACGTCACTTTGTTTTGCACTCTTCCACTTTTCCTTAAGTCAAGGGATCGGCAACATCCCACTGATCGCCTCTCTTTTTACCTTTGCGCTGTTTCTCGGGTTCATTTATGAAAGGCAATCCTCTTTATTTGCATCGATCTCTTTGCACATGACCTTTAATGCAATCAGCACCCTACGCATCTTCCTATTACCGGAGTAACCTACATGAGATCTCTATGCACTGCTCTTTTTTTCTCCCTCTCTGTTTCTTCAGGATTTGCTGCCGAAGAATTGACAAAAGAGCATACCCAGTTCGCTTTTTCCCTTTATAATGCGCTTGACACATCTGATAAAAACACCGTGTTCTCCCCTTACAGCATCGCGACATGCCTCTCCATGGTTTATCTCGGCGCCCGCGATGACACCGCTATAGAGATCCAAAAAGCGCTCCATCTCACTCTCGATCGGAAAGAACTGGCCCAAGCTGCAAAACGCCTTGCGACCTCTCTACCTCCATCTGTGAAGCCTGCAAATGCCCTCTGGCTGAATAAAGGGACTTTTCTTCTGACCGACTTCCGCCATGGCGTCGAGGAGGAGTTTAAAGCCTCCCTCTCCTTGCTCGATTTTTCAAAACCAGCAAATGCCGCAGCTACGATCAATCAATGGACTTTAGATGCAACGGGAGGAAAAATCCAAAACCTCCTCTCTCAAGAAGAGATTGACGGCGGAACGCGCCTAGTTCTCACCTCCGCTCTCTATTTTGAAGGGGCCTTTAAAACCCCATTCGACGAAAAAAACACAGCAGTGCGCCCCTTTCACCCAACTCCTGACACCTCGATTTCCGTGCCTACTATGGAGCAAGTGGCCTCTTTGCCCTACGTAGAAAACGACCTCTTTCAAGCGGCTGCACTCCCCTTTAGCGAAAGCTCCCTTTCTCTTGTGATCCTCTTGCCAAAATCGGCTGAGAACTTTTCCCCCATGGTTGAAGATTTGCCCGATTCTTTTGGGGATTGGCTCTCCAAACTTGAAGTCTCTAGGCTCAAACTCACCTTGCCAAAATTCACATACGTAGAGCGCCTCGATCTCAAAGAGGCACTACAAGCACTTGGGATAGAAGAGGCGTTCTCTACTGATGCCAATTTTGCGGGGATTGATGGGAGACGCGATCTCGTTTTAAGCAAAATTCTCCACGAGAGCTATTTTGCACTCGACGAATCGGGTGTGACTGCCGCTGCAGCGACCCATGCGGCAATCGGGTTAAAAAGCGCTCTTGAAGAAAAGCCTCCAACTCCTTTCTGCGCCGATCATCCTTTCCTCTTTTTCCTCGTCGATTTAAACTCTCAGGAAGTGATATTTATGGGAAAATTTTGCACGATAAAGACGTAATGCAGATCGATAGCTTTGCCATCTCCCATGTGGGTCACATCCGTTCCAATAACGAGGACGTCTGGAAGATCCTACCTGAGCACAACCTTTTTCTCATTGCCGATGGGATGGGAGGGCACAATGCCGGAGAAGTGGCTGCAGCCATCACAGCAGAGAGCATGTGCGCCTCATTTGAGGACCATACCCCAGACGACTCCGTTGAAGAGACCTGCCACAAGCTCCGAGAAGCGGTCACCTTTGCCAATCAAACCGTCTATCAAGCAGCAAAGGAATTCCCCCAATATGCGGGGATGGGAACCACGCTTTCTTGTTTCGTCATTCAAGAGGGGGCTCTGATTTACGCTCATGTCGGGGATACAAGGCTCTACCGCTACCGCAGACGCCTAGAACAGCTCACAGAAGACCATTCCCTACGCACGCTCAAAGAGGGATTTGGCCCCCGCCACGTCATTACCCGGGCGATCGGCTCTCAATATATCGTTCAGCCCGATATTGGCGTCATTGCCCTACAGCCAGGCGACCTCTACCTCCTCTGCAGCGATGGGCTCTCCGACCTCGTTGCCAAATCTACTCTTGAATCGATGCTAGCTGCCCCGCGCGCGCTAGAAGAAATCGGCACAGCGCTCGTTCAGACTGCCCTAGAAAAGGGGGGAAATGATAATATCACCCTCCTACTCGTTAAAGTACAATGATCTATTTAGACAATAATGCCACCACTGGGATCGATCCCAGGGTTCTTGAGGCGATGCTCCCCGAGCTCTCCCAGACCCCCTCGAACCCCTCCTCTGCTCATTTTTTTGGTAGGGAGGCAAAAAACCGCCTCCAAGCCGCCCGGGCAACTATCGCCCGCTACCTGAAGGTAAGCCCAAATGAAATTATCTTTACCTCAGGCGGCACCGAGTCGATGAATCTCCTCCTCCATGGGATTGATGGGCATATCCTTTCTTCCAACGTCGAACACTCCTGCGTCTACAGCGCATTGCAGCGCAAAAATACCACCTTTCTTCCAGCGGGACTCCATGGTGCAGTTACACCCGCACAAATCCAAGAGGCGATCCGTCCTGAAACCACCTTGATTGCACTCTCTGCCGTCAACACAGAAACCGGTGTTAAAACCGACCTACATGCGATTGCTGCAATTGCAAGCCAAGCAAAAATCCCCTTCTTTGTCGATGCAGTAGGCCTTCTCGGCAAGGAGGAATTCGAGATCCCCCAAGGGGTTACTGGGATGGGATTTTCGGGGCACAAGCTACATGGCCCCAAAGGATCGGGGTTTATCTTCCTCCGCTCCGGATATCCCCTTACCCCCCTTTTCCACGGAGGCGACCAGGAACTGGGCCTTCGGCCTGGCACCCAAAATCTCGCTGCCATTATCGGCCTTGCAAAAGCAGTTGAGCTACTCGAGAACGAATTGCCCCAAGCAACAGAGCGGATGGCGCGCCTGCGCGATCACCTCGAATCTAGCCTTCTCACTCAGGCAGATCCCGTCTTGATCAATGGGCTTTCCCCCCGCATCTGCAACACCTCAAATCTTTCCTTTCCAGGCCTAGGAGGAGAAGACCTCTTGATCGCCCTCGACATGGCGGGCATCGCCGTGAGCCACGGCTCAGCATGCTCCTCAGGGGCCCTAGAGCCCTCCCGCGTCCTCCGGGAGATGGGACTACCCCCTGAGGTCGCAAGGACCGCTATCCGCCTCTCTTTGAGCCGCAACACAACCCTGGAAGAGATCGAAAAAACGATCGGGATCCTCTCTCAGCTCACAAAAAAGCTAAGATCTTAATAACTAATACCTTGCAAAATCTAAACACGTTTTTCGTTGGAAAAACGTG
>JAFEGI010000009.1:0-23040 GCA_018240135.1 Verrucomicrobiota bacterium | reverse complement strand
CACGTTTTTCCAACGAAAAACGTGGCCACCAACCACGTTTTCCTAAGGAATGCTTGCCTTCTTAAGGGAAATTAATTTAAAATGAGGTCATGAAGCGAGATATTTACCATCTCTTGGAGAAATGGAAAGGGTCCGATCGGCGCAAACCGCTGGTTTTAAATGGAGCCAGGCAGGTTGGAAAAACCTATGCCCTTAAACACTTCGGAAAAACCTCTTATGAGAAAGTAGCCTACCTCAACTTCGAAAAGGATGAAAAGCTCGCCCAATACTTCGACAACACACTCGACCCAAAACAACTTATCCAGATCCTCTCCATTCACACAGGAGTAGACATTGTACCTCAACACACTCTTCTCATATTTGATGAAATTCAGGAGTGCCCGAAAGCGCTAAACAGCCTTAAGTACTTTTGCGAGGAGGCAACTGAATACCATGTAGCTGCTGCGGGTTCATTGCTCGGAGTAAAAACGGCGGCTGGGAAAGGATTTCCCGTAGGGAAGGTCAACTTCCTCCATCTCTTCCCTCTGACATTTTTCGAATTCCTCTCTGCACTCGGGCATGAAAAAATCCGTCATTTCTTAGAAGGGCTAACGGCTTTCGATCCCCTCCCTGTCCCTTTACATGAGAAGCTGATCCATTTATTAAAACTCTATCTCTTCATCGGGGGAATGCCCGAAGCTGTCGCTTCCTACGCCTCATCGGAAAGTCTCTCCGTCGTAAGGGAAATTCAGCTCGAAATCCTCAGCGCCTATGAGAAAGACTTCGCCAAGCACGCTCCGCCTCATGAAATCATGAAGATTACTACCGTTTGGCAACAGGTGCATAGACAACTCGCAAAAGAAAATAAAAAATTCATCTTCGCCGCCATTCGCAAAAGTGCGCGCGGAAGGGATTATGAGGAGGCGATTCAATGGCTAACAGATGCGGGGCTCATCCACAAGAGCTACCTTGTCGAATCGCCAAAATTCCCCTTAAGCGCCTATGCAGACAATACCACTTTTAAGATCTTTTTAGCAGATGTCGGTCTTCTTGGCGCTCAGAGCAACCTCTCGGCCCAAACGGTGATCGATGGAGATGTGCTATTTACCGAGTTCAAAGGGGCTCTGACAGAGAACTTCATCGCTCAGGAGCTCATCGCAAATCATCAGCAAAAACTCTACTACTGGGCAAGTGAGGGAACTGCGGAGGTCGACTTCCTAATTGAAGCAGATCATGAGATCTATCCCCTGGAAGTCAAAGGAGGGTCCAGCCAGAAAAAAAAGAGTCTTCTCGTCTACGACCAGAAGTATTCCCCACCTAAACTCCTACGCGCCTCTTCTATGAACCTAAAGCACGATGGGGCCCTCTATAACTACCCTCTCTACTTGATCACTAATAATCTGTTCGGACGAGGATCATCTTAGCGCCGAGAAGGGAAGCCTCTTCGACCGTGAGTTCAAACTGGTCGATTCGCACCGATTCTCCTTTGACTGGGGTATGGCCAAGGGCTTTATTCATCAGCTCGGCGAGGGTTTCTGCATCTTCATAGGCGAGATGGACGTGGAATTGCCGGTTGAACTCATCGAGCCTTAGCTCTCCTTCGAATGTCCGGTCGATTACGACATGGTAGGCTCTTGGCACCATCTCCTCAAAGGACATCCACTCATCGGAGCACCCAAAGATCTCATCGACGATCTGATCCAAGGTCAAGATTCCCGTTGCCTGCCCCTTTTCGTTTAAGACGACAGCTAAACTCTGGTTATTGCGCCGAAACTGCTTGAGGATCTGGAGAATCGAGCTCGTCTCGATAATAAACCAGGGAGGTCTTGCATGCTCCTTGATCTTTTTATTGTCGGGAAGGCGAAGAAGGTCGCGCGGATAGGCGATGGCCACGATATTTTCTATGTTGCGGTGAAAGATCGGCAAGTAGGGGCTATGTTTTTCTTTGAGAAGCGCGCGCATCTCTCCCACCGTAGAGTGGGAAGGAACGAGAGGGACGTGGTTTAGGGACTGCATGAGATCTTTGGCCGTCTTATTCTTGAGGGTAAAGATATTCGCTACAATCGTATTAAATCCCTTCTTCTCCGGTTCAGGAGAGATCGACTCTTCCCGCTCTTCGATCATATTTTGCAGCTCTTCGCGGGAGAGGTAGGATCCAGCCGTAACCGGCTTTCCAATCAGCAAATTCACTCCGCGGCAGATCAGATCGAGTGCCCACACGATGGGCCTGACAAGGATAGAAAAGGGATAGAGCAAGGGAATCCCCAGCATCGCGACATGCTCCGCATAGCGCCGCCCTGCGAGCATGGGAGCGATCTCTGCAAAGATTAAGACAATCAAGATCTGGGTCAGCGGCGCCCAGTCGGGGCTAACGCCGAGCGACTCATAGAAGCGACGAGATGCCTCCGATCCCACGACAAGCGCTGTATTGACGCCAATGAGCGTCGTGCCGAAAAGTAGGGTGGGGTTGTGGAGGAGGTTGCTGAGCCAAATCGCCCGCGTTTTTCCCTTGCTGACATAGTACTGGAGGCGGACTTTATTAAAGGAAACAGAGGCCATCTCGATCATAGCAAAAAAGCCCTGCACGACTAGGCTTGTGGCGGTCAAGAGGAGGAAAAACTTCCATGACTCGCTCATGGCTTCTCCCTTTTTATGCGCCGGACGTAAATGCGCCTAACCCGCTTTTCATCGGATGCGAGAACCTGGAAGAGAAACCCGTAGGCCTCATATTTGGTTCCCATTTTGGGAATATCGCCGAGCTGTTCTGTGAGCCAACCCCCAAGAGTGATCACATGATTCTCACTGTAGAGCGTCACTCCAAAAAGGTCCTCAAATTCAGAGAGTTCCAGCTTTCCGCTCGCAATGAGGATATCCTCTCCTGATCTACTGTAGCGGCTCTTTTGATCGCGCGCATCCGCGATCTCTCCGATCACTGTTTCGACAAGATCCTCTAGAGCGATGAATCCAGAAATCGAACCGTACTCATCGACAACCAAAGTGACCGACTCTTCTTTGCGATACATCTGCAAAAGGAGCGTCTCAGCAGAAGTGGTCTCGGGTGCAAAGAAGGGTTTCTTCAGAAGGGGGATCAGATCCTCCGTTTTGTGGAGTAGATGGCGGTTTAGGAAAAAGGTCTGGCTAGTAATGATTCCCAGTACCGCATCTAAATTCTCTTTGCAAACGGGTATCCGAGAGCACTCCTGGTCGACAAACAGGTGGACAAGCTTTGAAAGGGGCTCTTCACTATCGAAAAAAATCACCTCTTCTCTAGGACGCATGAGCTCTTTCACTTGCGAGTCCTGGAGATTGAGGTAACCGCGAACAAGCTCCGCCTCGTCTTCATTCAAGATCCCATAGTGGCGCGAGGCTTTTAATGTGTGCTGTAGCTCATCAACAGAAATCTCCTCTTCCTTCCTCAAGTAGAAAAAGAGGGCGCGCGAGACGAAATTCGTGATCCCGCTAAGGAGTCGCCTCAAGGGAAGAAACAGGCGCTGGGAGCGATCCAAAAACGGAGCGACGCGGTAGGAGATCGCATCGTTATGGGCCATTCCTACCGACTTGGGAATCACCTCTCCAAAAATCAGGGTCAATGCAAGAGGAACACCAACGACGAGCCACCAACTAGAAAAATCGTCAAAAATCCCCGATGTGACGTTCTGAATCAATATATTCACCATGATGTTGAACATGATGATCGTCACGAGCAAATCGCGGGGTGAGGAAAGGAGCCTAGCCGCCGTCTGCTTGCGCGGGTCGCTATCAGTTTTAAAAGCGCGCACCTTCATCGAGGAAAGAGAGAATAGGGAGACCTCAGAGCAAGAGAAGAATCCCGATGCAATGAGGAGAAGGGCAAGAAGGAGGAATTGTAGCGCCAGCACGGCGACTCTCTCTATTTAGTGAAGAAGACCTTGGATTGCCCTTCAGGCACAACCCCAAGCCCCTTCTTCAACGTGAGCTCAATCCACGCCGGATCGCTTTGAGAGTGGATCTGCAAAAGGAGGTCCTCCCGCTCTTCGAAAAGCGCTTGTCTCTCTTTGAGCTGAGCCTGCATCTGCTGATCCAGTGCCGCCACGACTTGATCCCTTTGGCGCAGCGCATGCACGTAGATTAGCGAGCTCACCCCAACGATGAGCACCATCCACCAGTGGCTACCAATACGTTTGAGATTTTTGTCCTGTGGCATAATCTACTACTTAGCGCCTTTCCCTTTTTTACGCAACGGGCAAGGTAATCGAGGTCTGGTGCATGTATTTGCCCCCCCGTTCCTTATAGGAGGTTTCACACGCCTCAGCTCCCTCATAGAAGAGAACCTGGGCGAGTCCCTCGTTGGCATAGATCTTGGCAGGCAGCGGTGTCGTATTGGAGATCTCCAGGGTCACATACCCCTCCCACTCTGGTTCAAAGGGAGTCACGTTGACGATGATCCCACAGCGCGCATACGTCGATTTACCAATACAAATTGTCAGGACATTGCGCGGAATGCGGAAATACTCCACACTGCGCGCTAGAGCAAACGAGTTGGGAGGGATAATGCACGTATCCGCTTCGATCCGCACAAACGCGCTCTCATCAAACCGCTTGGGGTCCACTAGCGAATTGTACAGATTGGTAAACACCATAAATTCTCTTGCCACGCGGAGATCATACCCATAGCTAGATAGGCCATAGCTGATCACCTTTTCCCCGTTGACATAGCGAACCTGCCCCTCTTCGAAGGGCTCAATCATCCCCTCGTTTAAAGCCATGTGACGTATCCATTTATCCGATTGCAAGCTCATAGACCCTTCCTTTTTAATATAGGTATAGCGCGCGAAATCGATTTCTTGCTAGAGTTTTCAAATATGAGCGAGCCTTTTCTTCAGTCCTCTTGGACACAGCCCGATGAACCCTTCGAAAAGCCCCTGCGTCCGCAGGCCCTTTCCGATTTTCTCGGTCAAGAGGGGGTGCGCGAGAGGTTACACGTCTTCATGGAAGCGGCAAAACAACGAGAAGAAGCCCTCGGTCACTGCATCTTGCACGGCCCTCCAGGGCTGGGGAAGACCACCCTTGCCGGGATCATCGCAAAAACGATGGGGACAAATCTCGTCGTTACTTCGGGGCCTGTGATCGAAAAGCCGGGGGACCTCGCTGGCATTCTGACCAATTTGAAAAAGGGGGATGTGCTCTTCATCGATGAGATTCACCGGATGAGCCGTACCATCGAGGAATACCTCTACCCCGCAATGGAGGATTTTTCCCTCGATCTCCTCATCGACTCTGGCCCCTCTGCTCGCAGCGTGAAAGTGGCACTTGCCCCATTTACCCTCGTCGGGGCTACGACCCGTTTGGGTTTGCTCAGCAGCCCGATGCGCTCTCGATTCGCTCTTAACTTTAGGCTCGATTACTACTCTACAGAGCTTCTTTCAAAAATCCTGCTCCGCACAGCCAATATCTTAGGAGTCCCTCTTACTCATGAGGGCGCTAGAGCAATTAGTAAGCGAGCTCGAGGCACACCCCGCATTGCCAACCACCTTTTGCGTTGGGTGCGCGACTATGCGCAGATCAAAGGCCTCGCCCCGATCGACGAGAAAATTGCCTCGAATGCACTCGATATGCTCCAAATCGATCACCTAGGTCTCGATGAGATGGACAAAAAAATCCTCTCCCTTATCATCGATAACTACCAGGGGGGGCCCGTTGGCATCAGCACTCTTTCTGCAGCCCTTTCCGAAGAGGCTCACACCTTGGAAGAAGTACACGAACCCTTTCTCATCATGCAGGGCTTCCTAAAACGCACACCGCGCGGAAGAGAAGTCACTGCGCAAAGCTACCATCATCTTGGGCGCAATGTGCCCGCTAAATTTTCTGGAGAACCATCATGAAAGCCTATCCGACCCTAATTGCCGCCGCTCTCTTAACAGGGACCCTGGCTCCCCACCACATGATCGCTGCTGAGCTTGCAGGCGATATCTCTCAATGGTCTAAACCGCCGACCATTAAAGTGCTCATCGGCAAACAAGTCGATAAGACACTCCTCGAGGCCAAAGGGCGCTATCTGCTCTATAACCTCGATAATGGGGTTCTTGTCACAAACAGCTCCTCCTCAACACGCGCCCACCTCACAACAGCTCCCTATGGACTCAAATGGGGAGAGAGCATCCCAGGGCTCTATCAGATGCGCCTTGTTCCGGGCGATTCGCAGAGCACATTCCTCGTCGATGGAATCGAATACCGCGGCTGCCTCGAGGTATACGACATTCAAGGAAAACTCTACATCATCAACGAAGTCGATATCGAGCGCTACCTCAAGTCGATCCTAACAGCCCAATTCCCCAATGAACTGGGCGATGAGGTGATGGATGCGGTGGCAATTGTCGCCCGCACAAATGCCTATTCTCTCGTCGAGCGCAAATCGAGCTCGCCTTGGCATGTAGAGGCCGCTGATGTCGGTTACCTCGGCTATGCCCTCACATTGCAAAATATCCATGTCGACCGCGCCATCAGCAGTACCCGCCACATGGTCATGACCTACCATAACATGCCCTTTGCGGCGAGCTGGACCCAAAATAGCGCTGGAAAGACCGCGGAGTTTGCTACGATCTTCCGTAAAGAGATCCCCTCTCCGCACGGAGTCGATAGTGTCTTTGCCGCAAGAGATCGAGAAAAACATAGCTGGAGCTTCGCCGTCAGCCGCAGCGATCTAGCGAAAGTGCTCGGTGCGCGCCAAATTGCCGCTGTCGATCTCTACCAAGACAAAGAGACGCAAAAGGTCTACGGCATGCGCGTAAAAGATGGCGCAGAGCTCCGCCAATACGACTTTTTCAAACTCCAAAAAGCCCTCGGTGCAAATCGCCTAAAAAGCAGCGATTTCACAATCGAAACAGAGGGGGATCAGATGCTCTTTAAGGGATTTGGAGAAGGACATGGCGTAGGACTCTGTCTCTACAGCGCATCGGCAATGGCCGACCGAGGGGATAAGGCGCCTAAAATCCTTGCCGCTTTCTTCCCCGATACCAAGCTTCAAAATATCCGTACCCTCCATAAAGAGGTACCCAGATAATCGAAAAATCGGTATAATCCCCCTTTGTCGGGGACCTCTCAGAGCGGCGCCGTTCGAACCAGGTCAGGACCGGAAGGTAGCAGCCTTAAGGACTAAAGCGCCGTGCTGAGAGCCCTCTCCGACATTCTCTTAAAAACTTAGCGTTGCTCCAGCAAATACTCCGTGGATGATCGCCGTCCCGTTGACCTCTACCTTCTTCCCTGCATCTGCCTCTTTGAACACTTGATTTGGCGGAAGGGCTATCCCGGAAAGAAAGAGCATTTCATAGCCAACGTGTAAATTTAAAATATCTTTTATCTGAAATCCCATGCTAGCTGAGACATCTGTAAAGATGCCACTTTGCCACTTTTCCCTCTCGTAGTGGCGCAGTGTGACCGTATTATTTTCATCTCTAAGGTGGGTACGCTGCTTCCCACATGTTGCTAAGGGCCCAACCTTGGCCACAATATCCCAGGTCAGCCAATCGACCGGGTTAATCTGCAAATCAAACCCCACCTGCAATGCATAGATGTGGTTGTAGGTGTGGATCTTATAATCGCTACTATCGGGCGGTCTGACAAATTTCAATTTTAAACTCTCATTGAGATGAAAGTAACGCGCCCCAAAGATGAGAGAAAATGCAAAGTAATCTGCGAGGCGTGGGGAGTAATTGCGCCAGTAGTTAAACTCTGCATCCCAAAACTGCGAGTGGTATCTCCCCTTCGCAAGGGAAGCATCGCGGTAGTCCTCTGTATAATCGGCAGGAACAAACCCCAGTCGAAGCTTTGCATCGCCATTGACATGCTTTTCCCCCACCCAAGGCTGTAGATAGAAAAACACCGCCTCTAAGCTAAAGTGTTCTTTGGGAGTGGCAAGAGCGCTCACCCGGTAGCCTGGCTCCCAGTCCATTTTTTGGAGTAAATTTTTGGAAGACAAAACCGTCTCAGTGGGGCACCTCTTGCAAGGGTTAGGCTTTTTATCGGGATTTTTTACCAAGGAAATATTTGGAGAGTGACATCTTCCCATGTAGAGAAATTCCCCGAGAAAACTGATATGGTGATTGATATTCCGGTCACTATCCACGGCCCAAAGGCCCGTGCTAATCAGTGAAAAGAGTGAAAAAATTCCTATATGCCGCATGCCCTTTTCCGCCCTCATCTAAACAGTAAAGGACAGATTAGAAAAGTTGGCAAAATTAGTATATGAGAATTTTTTCCCTCAGAATGCTCGATTACTAAATTATTAATATTTTAAATTTAATTAAATAAATTAAGCTCAGTTGATTTTATACAATAATAGTAATAAAATAGACATGAGATAATCATATAATAGGAAAATCATGTCTTTGGAACTACTCAGAAACATCCCTACAGCTGTAAACGATTTTGCTAGATCCCATCTCCCTGCAATCAGCCCTGGTGGGGCCGCATCTGGTGCTGCTGCGGGATACGCCCTGGGAGGCATTCCCGGTGCGGCAGTCGGCGCTGCTATTGGCGCGGTTGCTCCGGAATATGTGAAAAATAAAGTAGTCGAAAAAGTCCAAGAAATTAAGGATCAGGTCAAAGATGCCCTTACTAAACAGCCCGATTCCCTTCTCGTCGACCTGGACAGCGCGTTAAAGGACCTTTCTTCTGAAGCATCCCCTGAAACTTTACAAAAAGCCTCTGAATCCATTGAAAAGGTGATCCAAAACTCTAAAGAGATCTTTCAAGACGCAGATGCAAGAGCCTTCATTAGCGCGCTCTATTCCCTAAATCTCAAGATTGAAATTGCAAAGCAAACACCTGAGCAAGCTGCCTCTTTCAAAGAAGAACTCGAATCTGTCTCAAAGCAGTGCGCTGAGCACATCGAATCTCAGAAGAATCTAATTAGACGTGGGGCCGAATTCGTGGCCACTGCCGCTAAAGATACCGCAATAAATGCTGTCTCAATTAGCTCTCTCTTCAATTATGCCCTTGGATATATGAAATCGGGCTCAGTAGGGACAGCTCTCCCGAAAAAACTCATGATGCTGGGAATCGTGACCATCGGAGTTCTTGAAAGAGCGCTAGAGTACATCGAAAAGCTTGCTGCAACCAAGCCTGAATTTGCCCCGATCCGCGATGCGCTTAAAGCGGCGATGACCAAGACAAACAAAGGAATGGAAGAGCGCAATCACGCACTATTTGAAGAGGGACTTAAAGAAGCGCAAACGGCGGTTCAATCGATTCAGGCAAATATCAACCACTTTGGAGTCCCCCCTGAGCTCAACTTGCTCTTTCTCAATATCCAAGAGATCTTTTCCGGTTCTGCTGGCCCAGAGAGCATTGCAGAAGAGCCCACCGCTTCTTTAGATGAGCTAGTCGATCAGCTCGATGAATCCCATGCCGCAATCCCTGTTCCCAAGTCCCCAAAGGCCTTCGCAGAAGACATCAAACTCCATAGGGACCAGTTCATCGACAATACGACCAAGTACTTCATCCTGCAACACCTCTACGAGTTCACTTGCGGACTCACCCCTGTAAGCAGCGACTTTTATTACCAGTTAATTGAAGAGACGAATAAAGCGACTGATCCCTATGAGGCATTAACAACCGCCTTTCAAAATAAACTCGTCGACCAAAATATCGGTGCACTTAAGCGACTCCAGGTGAGTTTTCTCTTTTGGTTCTATAGCTGGCTTTGTCATAAACCCCTTCAGCAGTCGATCCAGTTCTGCATCGACGAGGTCATGAAGGTCATTGACAAGAACAAGGATAAGGGATTTGCCGTCCAAAGAAATGCCGTGATCAAAAACCTCAATGCCTACCTCTGGGTCGTCAGCGGCAGACTGCAATCGATTGGCAGCTCCACCGAATTTAAGAGCGATCTCAATACGATGCTGAGCACAGAGCTGGAAAAACCGGAGTTCAATGAAGGGATCCCCATGTCCACATGGTATGACGATCTCTTTAAATTGATCACAAGTGAAGTAAGTGGGGGATGGCTCATTCGCCTCTTTGTGTGGCTTCTCGGCGGAACAGAAAAAAGGGTGAGAGACCTCATTGATAACGTCGTCAGCAGCAATACAGACCTCAACGGCTACAGCCATGCGATTAACTCAGTACTCCTCGAGGAATTGGAAGTGCTCTGGAAAGAGATCTCCTCACACCGCTCAGGGGATCCTACAGCAAATCAGGAGATCTTAGAGGGATTCTCCGATGCGATGAAAAAAGAGATGCATGTGCTTGTGAAAAACTTCTTCGAAGTCCTTCACCTCTCTGAGCCCGGCAGCCCGCGCCAGCTCCAAACGATCGTTAAAGGGGATTCGACAAAGGAGAAATTCCTCAGCGGAGTCGACTCGTTCTTCATCGAAGATGTCGTCAAAGCCACCTCGGAGAGCCTGGCGGTTGCCCTGACGAAACTCTGCACGAAGGAAAGACTGGAAGATCTCTTCCACCGGATGACCGTTAAGCTCAACGAGATCTACAAAAGTGGAGAAAAACCCTCCGCTCATGAGATCCAAAGAACCGAGCGAAGAGTGCGGCTGCTTACGGAGCGGATCGTCAATAGCGCCGTCCATGAAGCTGTAGAGGATTCGCTCCAGTTCACAAATGAAAAAGAGCAAACACGGGTCAATGAGGAAATTCAACTCCTCTCTAACCAAATCGATACATTTTTAGAAACGACTCGAGCCGATCTCGAGGAGCTTAGATCGCTGGATCCCCTTAGCCCACGCACGCAGGAAAAGATCCTGAAAATCCGCGGGATGACCGATTCTTTCCTCAAAATCTGTGCAAAACAAAAAGATCAGATCAACATGTCAGAGATGAGTGAGGACAATCGCACTCTCCTTCACGAGATCTACAATGACAAACTTGCACGAGCGCTAGCCCCATATAACCAGGCTCTCCACATATTAATCGCCTCCTCGCGCACCCTTCATGCTGCAGAGATCTCCGCCCCCGTGGTTCAAAAAATCCAGGGTAGCCTTGCAAATCTCTACCTCGCTTTGACGAAAAACGATCTGTCGCAGCAAGCAAGCCAAACAGAAGAGACGATCAAGTCCCTTGAAGAAGAGCTGCCTAAACTCCCGCAAGAGCTCCATCCCGCCTTGAAAGCACATCTGACCGACCTTGCAAATGGCAAGCGAGCTCTTGCAACCGCAGCAGCAGTAAGAGCCCTAGATAGCGCATCCGCTCACCCCACCCTCGCAGAATGGGAAAAGCACTCTGCCGCTGTACCAACCGATTTACGTACCCAGCTCTCCCCACTCCTTTCTGCAGCAGTAAAGGGCGATGCAAAGGCGCTCAAAGCCTACCGCGACGCGCTAGCCATTAGCGCATCCCAGAGAGAGCTCAATGGGACATTGGCCATAGAGCGCACCATGCAGACTGTAAAAACCCTTCAGGATACAATCCAACAAGAAGCCAAGGATAGGATCGAAGGAAAAGAACGCGAAAAGAATGAACTAGGCGTTAAGATCGAACAAGCAAGAGCTGGTCTGGAAGCACTTAATACGTGGAAGGCTGCAACGCTTAAACCTGTACTCTATGACAACCTCTCCGTTCTTCCGCACGACAAGATCAAGGAGTGGGCAGGGCGCCTCATCTTTAACCGGGTCAAGGCAAAAAGCTCTGGATTCCTCGACTTCATCCGCAATCCCGTACACCAGAGAGGCCTCTTAAACCACGTGGTCGTCCGCCCCATCGTCAAAGCCTACAAAGACACCCTCCCCTGGGTCTAGGAGTCTATTTAAAATTCGTGATGAAAAATTGCACTTTCGTCTAGAATGAAGCTATAAATGGGTTGGGACTACCTGGCCGGCGCTTAACCTCAAGGACTTTCTTGAGGTTTTTCGCTTTTTAGGGGATATAGAGAGAACCCATATCCAGCCACTTCTCCTTCGTGATTCCTGTGGAGTTTGGTCTCCAGAATTTGGAAAGCTCGGTTGATTTGCTTAGGGCGCACAACAGAGAGCCCAACTGGCCTTGCAGCTAGATCTGCGAATTGTAACCCCTCAGAATTCGTTTTTTTATCGGCGATAATGAGCTCAAAAGGGAGTACTTTATTCAGAGTATTATATCCTGAGCAGACATGAGAGAACTCCAATTCTAGAGCCCGATCTTCAACTCTTCCTCGAGCTTCACAGATCACGTGGGTTAGACGGTTTTGCTGATTGCGAGATTCAAGAAAATGGCAGAGTTTTTCCAGTCCAATCTGCATTGCCAAGTGATAGACGTGTCTTTCCTGAGCCTCCTCCTTCTTCAGTTTATACTTATCGATGATACTAACAAGAAGGGTAAAATCTGCTTTAGAAATCAGAACAGTGAGATCTTCTAAAAAAAGCTCGCGCCGTTCTTTGCCCATCTGATGAAAGGCACCTGTCTTCTTTCGAATGTCCTGTTCATGCAAAATCACCATGTCATGTCCAAAAGTTTCGAACTTAAGCATACGCAAAGCAGGCGTAATTTCATGAGAGTAGTGTATTTTTTCAAATACGCAAAAAGAAAGAACAAAAACAGGGTATCCTTCATCGATCGAAGTAAGACTATGGTCTCCACTTTCATCAACATAGACAACATAATCGCTATGCTCTAACCCAAAACGATCCACACACTTCCTAGTTGGCAAGCAAGATATCATAAGTTTGGGAAAAAATCTATCACTACAAAATACAGACCCATATGTTCATTGGCATCTCAATGTTCAATGATCTCATCGGTTCTTTCGAAATTGCGGAAGGCGTTTTCCCACTTTGTAAGGGCCCGGCGCAGCGCGCTTTCTGCATCGATGCCACTTATTTCCGCGCGTAGAACGGATTGAAGTATCTCTTCGCCGATCTCCTCTTCAGAGCAAGGAGAAATAGGCTTTTCGGCAGGGGGATAGTGCGCTTTTGCCATCCTTTTAAGGACTTTTTGGCAGCGGACAAGGGCCGGAAGAGCGGGCGGTAGACCATCTAATGCGCTCTCTTTTTTCTCCCCCTTTTCTTGTTTTTTGATCTTCTCCCAGTTTTTGACAATATCGTCTACTCCATCGACTTTTACATCTCCAAAGACATGGGGATGGCGTCGAATTAACTTCTCTCGAATTGTGGTGAGAATATCCCTTATTGAAAAGTTCCCCTCTTTCTCCGCGAGTTTGCCGTAGAAGACAATCACATAGAGCAGATCGCCGAGCTCTTCTGCAATCTTGCTCATATCGCCTAGATCGACCGCCTCGAGCACCTCATGAGTTTCTTCAAGGATGTAGGGTTGCAGCGTGAGGAATGTCTGCTTCTTATCCCAATCACATCCATCTGGACCAAGAAGCCTTTCAGCAACTTGTAGTAACGTGTCAAATTGCTCCATTATTCACCTCTTAATATCTCTTCCATCTTTAAAAGATCCCCAGAAATCACCAGAGGAAGTAAAGAACTGACAGCCCCTATCGTAGCTCCTTTTGCCACATAGGATACAATGCTCTCTTTTCCCTGCTCATTTTCAGCAGTCGCTGCATCGCAACCCCAGAGCGCAAATGCCACTAACGCAGTGATACAGACGGCAGTCTTGGGATCTTTTACATCCTTCATCAGATAGGCAGTACTAAGCAGTGTGAGCCCAGTTGCGAAAGTGTCTGGGTCTGAAGCAGATAGCGACTCTGCAAGTTGCCTGCTAGCTGTATAAGAGCTCGCTCCTGTAAGAGTAGCAGCAATTGCTGTTTTGATATCCCCTTCCCCAGATCCGATCACCGCTTTTCCTAAACCGAAAACCGCCAAGTTAGCTAAAGGCGGTAGTACCCATGTCCACCCACTCATGACATTTTCCTTCTAGTTGGAGATTTTTCATCAATACTTAAAACCACTAGTTTCCCCCCCATAGCACACCATGCACCGCGCGCAAATGGCCGGATCTCAGGTCGAATATAGGAGACTAGCTCACTAACGGCTGCCATACCAAGCCCTCCAAAAAATGTGCGAGGAGAATCGCTGGGAGTGCTCAGCAAGCAAGCTCCCGTTATCGATGTAATCAATGGGGTCGTCGGCACAGTATTTTCTGGTTCCCATTTTTTTTCGATTTGCGAATTGATATAATGCGTTGCAGCGAGCGCGCATATTTTTGTTGCTCCCTCAATCCATCCCGATCCCTTCGGTCCCCATAGATGGACGGCAGTTCCAATCGATGCGGCCACCAAGGCTTGCGTTCCCGCTAATTCTTTACTCATGGTGTCCTCCTAGAAGAAGAGGAGGAGTTTCAGTATAAGCTGTATTTTTTGCAAGCCCGTTTGTATAAGAAAGATATGAAAGGAATATTCGTCGCATCGACAGGTCAACATGTAGGCAAGACAACCACATGCCTCGGATTGCTCTCTGGCTTGCAAAAGCGCCTAGGAACTATCGGCTACATGAAGCCTGTAGGGCAAGAGCAGGCTTTGACAGCAGAGGGGCTCTATGTGGATAAGGATGTGATCCTCTTCAAGGAACACTTTCATTTAAACTCCTCTTATGAAGCGATGAGTCCTGTCCTCATCCCCTCAGGCTTTACCCGAGATTACCTCGATGGAAAGATCGAAAAAAATGCGCTTCTTGAGAAAATTCAACGATGTGGAAAGGCGCTTGGAGCAGAATGTGACTTTTTGCTTGTCGAAGGGACAGGGCACTGCGGGGTGGGGTCGATTATCGATCTGAACAATGCCCAGGTTGCTGCGGCTCTTGGTCTACCTCTTCTTCTCATTGCATCGGGAGGTCTGGGTTCTGCATTTGATGATTTGATGCTCAATAAGACGCTTTGCGATCATTATGGCGTGGATCTTCTCGGGGTGATTCTCAACCGGGTCCTTCCCCCTAAACAAAAAATGATTGCCACCTATATGACTCGAGCTCTTGAACGCTGGAAAGTGCCCCTTCTCGGATGCATCCCATTTGATCCCCTTCTTAGCTCCCCTACGATGCAGGATTTTGAAGGGCTCTTTCAAACCACGCTCCTGACAGGAAAAAGCCATCGACTCCGCCACTTTAAACACACGCGGCTTGTTGCCACAACGGTTGAAAATTACCGAGAGCGAATGGTCGACCACCAGCTCTTGATTACCCCCGCAAATCGCGAGGAGATTATCTTGGCGACTTTGACAAAACACTGGGATCGAAAAATCTCCCATCCTGAAGAGGATCTCGGCTTAGGCATGATCCTGACGGGAGACGAGCCACCTCGCCCTTATCTCATCGCTGAGCTGGAAAAAGCAGATATTCCGATGCTATATGCTCCCGTGCATAGCGATGTCGCAATGCAAAAAATTAACGCCTTCACTGCGAAAATCCGCAATGAGGACATCGCGAAGGTGCAAGAGGCGATTACTCTTGTGGAAAACCAGATCGATTTTGGGTCTCTATCTGCATGCAAGCGCCCGTAGGGCAGCTGCGCAGCTTTGGGCACTGCTCTTCGAAAGAAATGCCATAGGGACAAACCCCTTGAATGGCCCGGTGGCGCGCTTCTAATGGCTTAAACGTCTCTGCTCGTGTCGGGCCAAAAAAACTCAGAGTCGGCGTCCCTGTTGTCCCTGCCAAGTGGAGCCCTGCGGAATCAGAGGCGATTATCCCATCCATCTCCCACATCACCGCCTGCCACAAGGGAAGGCTCATCTCGCCGAGTAGTTCCGCTCTTCCGGGAAAGTGGGCAGCGAGCTCCTCTGCCATCTGCTTTTCTCGCAGGTCCCCGTACACAAAGTAAAAGTGCCCCTCAATCGTTTCCAAAAAGGGGATCAGAGAGCTCTTTTTCAGCTGCTTGTTAGGCCATTTGGAGCCAAAGCAGATCATGTAGCGCTTATCCCTAGAAAGCTTGGGTAGCTGGCAATCATGGGAAAGGGTGAGATGGACCCCTTGAGAAAGAAACTCCTCTGCATCTCCAAAGTAGTTTTGGACTAATTTAAGGTATTTTAGACGGCGATTGATCTGGGATGGGACAGAGATATGGCAATGCGTAGCGAGGAGATTGAGCCTTTCCCTGACTCCTTTTGCATCAAACCCCACCTTCACCTTGGCTTTTGCAAAAAGGGTCACAAAAACAGATTTTGTGTTCCCCTGCAGATCAAAGAGGTAGTCGTACTGCTTTGCGCGAAGCGTGCGATAAAAAGAGCAAGCAGAGGAGAGAGTATCTGAAGAGAAGGGGCGTTTGCGCCACTTTTTGAGATCCCATCCAATCACATTGGAAAGGAAAGGATGGGCTCTAAGAAGAGGCGCAATCCCCTCTTCCACCACCCAATCGATCTCTGCATGCGGGAACTTTTGACGCAAATACTCGAGGACGGGAAAGGTTTGGATCACATCGCCAATTGCGGAGGTTTTAACGAGCAAGATGGAGGTCATGGTGCCCCCAATTTAAGAGCCTTCATCGCCTCTTGAAAATCGGGAGGCAGCGGAGCGATCACTTCGATCTTATGGCCTGTAGTTGGATGGATGAAATCGATCCGGTAGGCATGGAGCAAGTTGCGTTTGACATGGAGCCTGCAGCGAAACTGCTTGCCATACTGCGTATCCCCTAGGATGGGGTGCCCCATCCCGCTGAGATGAACGCGCAGCTGATGCGTTCTTCCCGTCTTGGGCTCGCAGCAAACCAGGGCGGCATCATGTCCCCGCCTCACTACACTCCAGTAAGTCAGGGCCCTCTCCCCTTTCGGCACTGCGCCATAAAGAGTCTGTCCCTCATAGCTATGGATTTTGCCAAGGAAATTGTCGATTTTCCCCTTCTCTTGCTCTGGAACCCCATCCACAAGGGCAAAATAGATCTTATGCACCCCCCCTTTCTTAAATAGAGCGATCATCTTTTGACGTGCTGCTTCCGTTTTAGAAAGGATCAGAACCCCTGAGGTTTCCTTGTCGAGTCGATGGACGAGGGCGCATCCTGGATAATAGCGCTCGATGGTCGGATTGTCGCAAACAATCCCTGGGGGCTTGTTGCAAATGAGAAGCTCTCCATCCTCAAAAAGAAGGGAGGGAAGGGATAGCTCTTTTTTCTCAAAGGCTTCTTTACTCAGCGTCACGAGATCCCCCTTTTTCAACACTGCAGAAGAAAAGGTCTCGATATGGGAGTTGATAGTGCAGTGTTTCGATTCGATGGCCGCTTTCAGGGCTTTGACGGACGGTGCGGATGGGCACTTCTCTTTGAGAAAGGCAAGAAGGCGCATCCCTGCTTCACTAGCCAAGACGCGCCATGCATTATTTTCCATCATCGAGATGCTCGAGGAAGTCGATCAGCAGGCGCACTCCCACACCCGTTGCATACGTTGGGTGGTATCCCTTTAATTCAGAGAGATATGCTGTCCCCGCGATGTCTAGATGCGCCCAAGGCATCTTTTTGCCTATGAACTCGCTTAGAAAGATTGCTCCCTGGCAAGGGGAGGCCTTGCGCGCACCCGAGTTTTTAATGTCGGCAATCGAGGACTTGAGCAACTCTTTGTACTCAGGATACAGGGGCATGCGCCAGACCCTCTCATGGGTTCGCTCTCCCGCTTTCTCAAGAGCCAAACAGAGCTCCTCATCATTGCAAAAAAGCCCTGTCGCCTCTTCGCCGATTGCGACCACGATGCCGCCTGTCAAGGTGGCAAGGTCAATGATCCGATCGGGAGCGTGATTTTTCTGGATGTAGGAGAGGGCATCTGCGAGAACCAGCCTCCCTTCTGCATCCGTATTAGAAATCTCCACCGTCTTCCCACAGTAACTGCGGAAGACATCCCCTGGCTTGTAACTTTTCGGGCCGATGGCATTTTCCGCAACCGCGAGCACACAGAGCAGGTTCTTCTTTAGCTTCAGCTCCGCAGCAGCCTGAAGTGTTCCGAGCACAGCAGCACTGCCCGCCATATCGCACTTCATCGTCTCCATGCCGGAGGTCTTGATGTTCAGCCCCCCCGTGTCATAGGTAATGCCCTTACCGACAAGTGCTGTGACCTCTTTGGAGCGGGGATCCCCTTTATATTCAAGCAGGATAAGGACGGGACTAAGTTCTGCGCCCTGCCCTACAGCAAGTATCAAACCGAGCTTCTCTTTTTCGAGATGTTTTTTATCCAAAATCGTCGCTTTAATCTGGGCATGCTCTTTTGCAAGATCTTTGGCAATCTTCACAAGCGTCTCAGAATTGACATCGTCTGCATTCCGGCTGACGAGATCTCGGACGAAATGGACAGACTGGACCACTGTTTGCGCGCGTTTAAGAAGAGAGTTCTCCTCCTTATCCAATCCACAGAAACAGACCTTGTCGATCGTTGTGGCCCTCTCCGATTCCCCTTTTAGCGCATCAAATGCATAGTTGGAGAGAAGTACCCCCTCTATAACCGCTTTGCAGATCACCTCACGGCTCATCAGCTCCATAGAAGGAAAAAGAAAATGGGCGCTTTTAATCTTCTTAGCACGGAGCGCCTTCACAGCGGCAGCATACGCCCTGCGCAAACTATCGGGTAGGCAGCTACCTGTGCCACCTAGGCCAACGAGCAGAACCCGTTTCTCCTTGCTCCCGCCTCGATAAAGAAGGAGGGTCTCTCCCTCTTTACCGTGAAAGTCACCGCTATGCAGAGGAAACTCCACAAGCGCCTGAAACTCTTTTCCCTTGCAGGCCAGAACCGCCTGTTTCTTATCATACCACACGGGTACAACAACGACATCTGCGCCCTTGCGCTCTTCTGAACTTACTGTGGAAGTTACATGCATCGGTTATCCTTTAGAAAGGAATTTCATCATCTGTAAAGGAAACATCCCCTTTCCCTTGACCATGAGCAGAGTGATCATGACCTGCATAGGCCATCTCAGATTGGGGCGCATGGGTAGGTGCGGCGGCAGCCCCATCGCTACCGTGCTGCTGATCGGGTTTGCCGAAGGGGCTAAATTGGATATTGAGAGCGGTCATGCTCATAGAGACCTGCTGACGCCCTTCTCGATCTGTAAACATCTCAGGTTTATTCATTTCGCCAAAGACGATGATCGGGCTTCCCTTCTTGAAGTAGGGAAGGATATTGTCGAACTGCTCACCCCAAATCGTGACCTTCCACCAAATCGTCTCGTCCTTCCCACTGCGGCGCGCTCTGGCCGCTACGCGTAGAGTGGTTACTTTCTTTCCCGAAGAGGTAAAGCGCACTTCCGGATCCGCGCCAAGATGCCCTGCAATGGTAGCTTGATTCATGAGTTCCTCCGTTAGGTGTATCTTTGCATTATTTCCTATGCCCTCCTAAATTCTCAAGAACTTTTCTTTTCAACGCAAGAACCTATCCTAGTAAAAAGTTTCTGTCGATTTTTGGGTTCTTTTGCGCCGTCTTTCGATCCATTTTTTGGGGTCAATATACTGATGTCGATATTGACCCCAAAAAATGGATCGAAAGACGGCCAAAATAATCTCAAAAATCGACGAAAAATTTTACTAGGACAGGTTCAAAGACGCAGTCTCCGCACCTTGGCGTCTTTGAGTTATTTTCCATCACAAAATAAAATCAGAAACCAATCTCAAATTACATGAATATAAAAATTGTTAGACATAAAATTCAGCGCTCAGTTAGACAGAAAAATACGCGACTAAAAAAATTGTATCATGAAACGTTCAGCTCAAAACATCAGATCATCGGACAGTTTCTGGAACAATTCATTTGCATTTAACAGACCAAATTCTGAAGCGAAAAAACGAGAAAACAAACTCGATGAATTCATTGCTTCAATCGACGAATCACCCGACTTTTACGACCCTTATTCTGACTTAAATCTCTTCCTTTCAAAGAAGATTAAAAGCGAGATGGGCCATTGCGGATCTTCAAAAAAGTGGTCCTTGAAAATCCAAGAGGAACTACTCGCCAAAATCTCCCCCGACTTCCAAAGGAATTTCCCCCAATATAGACTTGGAGCCTCTGCGCTCAAAAAGACCTGGGATAAGATTGCCTTTTACTCAGAACAAATTGCGCAGTCCAAGGGCGCTTTAACGAAAGATGGAAAGCTCAATACCTACTACATGATTCAAGAGAATTTAAAGAGTTACATCACTCTTAAGTCCCCTCTTCACCCCTGTCACTATGCCCATCAGCTCGCAAGTCAAATAGGCGAGTGCTCTGCCATCATGGATGGAGAGCACCTGAAAATCGATGAATTAACCAAGCTCATCTGGACGACGCAACGCCACCTACTCCCCGGCAATTCGATAGAACAGGGAAAAAGCCCCTATGATAGTTGCGATAAGATCGATAAGCTAATCGTCCGAACGATCCTCGATATCACAGCAAAAGAGCCGCAAATTGGTCAGATAGAGCTGGAGGAAAAAGTCAAAGAAGCTCTAAGCGCCCTTCACGAACTCCCCAGTTTTTCCTCGCAGGAGATGATTATAGCCAATGTCTCTGCTCTTCTTGCGGAAAAGCTATTCCCCTCCTTCCCTTTTCTCGGAGAACAAAAAAAGGCAATTTTGAACTTCATCGAAAGGCACAGCGCTCTTTGCAAAACAGCCACAATGCATCCCCAGCTGACAGAGCATGTGCGTCGGATCACAGCACTTTACACTCTTGCATGTGGTCTGCCAAAAAATATAGCGGAAGGAGAATTGAAAGAGGCGGTTCTTGCGTGCTATCCAATCGGTAAAAAAGAGCGTCCTCCTCTTGCGCAAGCGCTTTATGCATTCATTTCCGCGGAGCTTCTCCTCATGCGCAGCGAAGAATTCTGTAGATCTCCAGAATATGTAACCGATGCTTTATGGACCGCTTACAAAGAAGCCTCACTACTTCCAAAGCTCCAAAGCAAAGAGATAGACCTCTTGGAGATTGCTGTTTGGAAATCTCTAAGCAGCACAGAAGGGCTCCTAGAAAAACTTCCCTACCGCATTGGACGCAGAATTGAGGAGGAGATTGCCTACATACTCGTCGAGAACCCTCAGCAAAATTTCTCAAGCCTCGTCTATGCCACAGTGCAGTTTTTCCAAAAGACGAAGGAGCTAATTCAGCTGAGGAAATGGAGCGAAATTGAGGCAAAAATCCATCTTTGGTCGATGCAGGGGGACATGCTCTGCCGCGTGATCCGACTCGATCCAGAGAACCCCCTGCTCCGCTTGATCTGTAAAACATTTAAAGAGAAGGGAGATACTCTCTCGCACATCGCCTTTGTCAGCCATGTCACGCAGGAGGAGCTCCGCCTTTATCCTGAAATTTCCCCCTATACAGAGGCTCTTTCCCTTCGGGTGTGGACCCTTTACAAATATGCTTGGTATACCCTCTTTTCTTCTTTAGATGAATCTGCTCTAGACCGCTTTCTCAAGTGGCACTGCAAACGGATTGGCAATCGCGAGGATCTACGCGAGATGCTCGAAGAGATCGCGACCAAAACAGCACCCCTCATCCCCTCCGTTTTAATAGATAAATTCCTAGAAGAAGAAATGGGATACTCAAATACTGGCCCATCGTCAGAAGAGACCCTTCACTAAAATACCTGCTCTGTTCTACCTTCAGAAACTCAATGAGAAAACGGAAGCAGAAGACGGCGACCAGAAACATCCCCGTTAAACGTCCTGGTTTTCCAAGACGGGGGTATTTCTTTGCATAGAAGAAAAGAGCAATAAATAGAGCCAGATACCATAGCGCCTCATACAGCTGGGCGGGATGGCGGGGAACAAGAGGCCCCTGATCTGCCGGATGGAGAAAGAGAAACCCCCACGGCAACTGCGTGGGCGTACCCAAGATCTCTTGATTAAAGAGGTTGCCGATCCGAATACACGCCCCTCCAATTGCAGCAGGGATCACGACGAAATCGAGAACACGCCAAAAAGGTTGTTTGTATTTTCGGGAAAAAAGCAGGAGCGCAACAAGGATCCCAAGAGCCCCCCCATGGGATGCGAGCCCTCCTTCCCAGATTGCGAGGATAGAAAGGGGATCTTTCACAAGGGCGGAATACCCCTGATAAAAAAGGAGATCGCCAAGACGGGCGCCAACTAGCGTCCCTATGACAAAGTAAAAGACGAGCTTTTCTGCAAATTGGTGTGCATAGCCCCTCCCCTCTTTGTGAAAAAACCGTCTAAGGATGTAAAGTAGAGTGGCATATCCGAGAATGAATCCGCCTGCAAAAAATAGTCCGTACCAGAGCAAAGGGCGATTTAAAAACGGGATATTGAAGTGGAAAAGAGTGGGATCGGGATCCCAGGTAATATAGGAGAGTAAATGCATAAGTTGCGCGTCTTTACCGTTGGCAAAACAAAGGAGCCCTGGCTACAGGAGGCGATCTCCGCCTACAGGGAGCGCCTGACTCCAATACTTTCGATTGAATGGATCTTAGCAAAAAACACCGAGCAGTTGAAGCAATTCTTAGAAAAGGAGACCCATTTTTTCTGTCTCGATCCTAAGGGGAAAGCATACGATAGCGAGGAATTTTCCAAATGGGCAATGCGCGCATTTGAACAGGCGGGATCTAGGCTTACCTGCGTAATCGGGGGCGCAGAAGGGATCCCCCAAGAAATCCTCTCTCGGGGCAATCCCATCCTCTCCTTTTCTAGACTCACATTCACCCACCAACTGACCCGCCTAATCCTCGTAGAGCAGATGTACCGCGCCTTTGAGATTGCCAAAGGGTCCAAATATCACAAGTAGCTCTTATTGAATGCAATTTTCAAGTAAGCAAGCCCTCCATTCATGAGTGCTGAGCCCACTGCCACATCGAGCATTCCGCGCAGATCTAGAGGGACGGGAAGCCATTTCATACTCATCCCGAGAAGCATCATCGATCCAATCAATAGCAAATATCCTTTACTGTATACCTGAGAAACGCGAATGGGAGTCTGTAGGGATAGAATTCGCCCCACAACGCGCTTTACCGTTTTGCTCAAGACAAAACGCCCTTTGATAAAGCCCAAAGTCAGAGCAATTCCAATCAAAATAAGTACAGCCTGCTGCCTACCCCCGACGTGAGGAGCGAGCATCCCGATACACCCTTTTCCGCTTGCCACAAGAAATGCAGAAACCATGACATAGCGCAAACCAATAGTCAGTAATCCCACTCCAACAACAAACCATGTCACTCCAGAAATAGCAATCCACGTTTCTTTACTCCAACGCATTGACACCTCCAATTTAGAGACTGGCTGCGGAATTAGCTTCTGTCGATTTTCGGG
>JAFEGI010000008.1:59642-111041 GCA_018240135.1 Verrucomicrobiota bacterium | reverse complement strand
GATCATGATCACATCGGGATCTTGACGGAGGATGTGGCGAAGGCCCGTGGCAAAGGTGAGGTGGATCTTGGGATTGACGCCGATCTGCGCCATCCCCTGGAGTTTGTACTCGACGGGATCTTCGATCGTCATGATGTTCATCGCCGAGTCGTTAATCTCTGAGAGGGCGCTATAGAGCGTGGTCGTCTTCCCACTTCCGGTAGGGCCTGTAACGAGGACGATCCCTTCGCTGCGCCGAATGAGCTTTGCAAAGCTCGTAAGGGTCTCTTCCCGCATGCCGATGGTGTTGAGGCCGAGGAGGACATTTCCCTTATCGAGGATACGGAGGACGATTCTCTCGCCAAAGACAATGGGAACGGTGCTGACGCGGAAGTCGATTTGCCGGCCGCCCATGTTGAGCTTGATCCGGCCATCTTGGGGAAGGCGGTGTTCGGCGATGTCGAGACGGGCCATCACCTTGATGCGGGTGATGAGCTGGGACTGAAATTCTTTGGGTGGAGAGTGGCGCGCTTGTAAGACGCCATCGATCCGGTAGCGGACGCCGAGCCCGTGCTCCATCGGCTCGAAGTGGATGTCGGAGGCCCCTTGATGGATCGCCTCGGCTAAGATGACGTTTAGCATCCGAATGACGGGAGATTCTGAGGCGGTATCGAGAAGATCATACCCCTCTTCTTGGGTAAGCGTCAGAGGGGATTCCGCTTCGCTTTGGAGGCTGGCGATGTATTCAGAGGCTTCGTTTTCCTTCTGCCGATAGCTCTGCTCAATGGCTTCCTCGAGAGCGGCTTTTGAAGCGAGGACCTCGGCGAGGGGTTTTTCCGTCATGCAGCGCACCTCTTCAATCGCCTCGAGGTCGAAGGGGTGGAGCATGGCGACGAGAAGAACCCCTTCCTTCTCTTCTAAGGGGAGGAGGAGTTTGCCTTTTGCAAAGGCGTAGGGGAGAAGGGTGGTTTTCTCTTGGACGAAGGGAAATCCAGAGAGATCGGTGTAGTAGGAGAGGCCAAAGTGGCGCGCGATCTCTTCAGGTTCGCCGAAGTTTTTGGGTTGCTGCGGGCGAAGGGGAGCCACGCTTTGGGGGCGGGGACTCCCACGCAATCTAGCGAGAAGTTCTGTGCACTTTTTTTTGATTTGCTCTGTCTTCTCGAGAGCTTTACTCATTGTAAAAACCCTGATTGCTTCCGAAGATGGCCTTCACGCTGTTTCGGTAGTGTCTCTTTCGCTCTTTCTCTTGCGCTTTGACGAGGCGGTTGAGGTACTCGGGCAAATCTCCAGGGCGCCTTTTCATCTCTTCAGTGCGGATCTGCACAAGCTGTTCTTCTGCATCCAAGATGATGGTCGGTGTGATAAAGATGAACATCTCCGTATTGTGATCGATCAGTTTGCTCGAAGAGAAGAATCTTCCGATGAAGGGGATGTCGCCAAGGAAGGGGACCTTTTCCTGGGTATCATGGGTCGCTTTCCGGCGCAAACCTCCCAAAATCACCGTCTCTCCATCGAGGACGCGGACCTCGTTTTGGATTTGGCGCCTGTCGACCATCGGGCGGTCGTGATTTTGCTTGTGGTGATGATTATTTCGCGTGGTGTCGAATGCCACATCTGTCTGCAATGTGACAAACCCTTTTGCCTCTGCATCGGGTTCATCAGGGCTTACATCGTGGATAGTTGGGGTCATTTTGATTGTGATCCCGTACTGCGCTCTTGTATAGGACTGCTCGAAGGCAATCCCTTTATTGGTATCGATGGGTGCCGCTCCATTGTTGATCGAGATCTCCTCGACAATCGAAATGGCAGCGGGCGTTTGGTTCACTGTGATTACCGAGGGAGAGGCGTTGAGCTGGATATCCTCTTGCGTCATGAGGAAATTAAGCGCTACGTCGTAGGCAGGGAAGTATTTCGACTTGTGACCATGCAGTAAGAAGTGCAGGACTCCATGCCCTGTTGGAGCGACATTCGACTCGTAGCGGACCCCATTCTTTTTCGAGCCGAGATTCAGCATGTTGAGTCCGTAGCTGTTGTCATTGTTGATCTTCTTTTCGAAGAGCATCACTTCAATTTGGACCATCTTTTTCGGGACATCGAGCTTGCGCAGGAGTTCTTTGATCTTACCCAGCGCGTCCCGGCGTACGACCATCAGCAGGTTGCCCGTTTTGGGATCGGGGACGAAGTGGTCACTCCCTGTTTCCAGCTCGACCGTAGAACTGCTTCCTGTTTTAAGTGGAGTGGGAGCCACGACGAGGGGAGGCGTGGGGGGATACCCATCGGGAGGGCTTTTAAACTGAGGACCTTGTGAGGAGTAGGTCGCTTCCAGTTCCTTGTTCGACTCGGTCGATGACATCAGAAGGGAGACATAGACCTTTTCGAGCACTTTGGCGAGGTCATCGGGATTGCTGTGGCGGCAGTGGTAGAGATAAACGGTCATCTCAGCGGGATCTTGGAGTTGATTTTCTGTCTCTTTGACAATCCCCTCCGCTCTTTCAACCACCTGCTCTTGGCCGATGAGCACCAGCGCATTTCCCTGGTGGAGTGCGAAGATGCTTAAGCCCTCATGTTCCGGCTTTGCAAAGGGAGGGCGCGCCTTTTCCATGGCCTCTCCGAAGAAGTTTTGCAAAATCTTCTCCATCTCTTTGACGGGCATTTTATTCACGGTGACGACTCTAGAGACCTTGCCTTTGGAGTTTTCCCAAATCGTCTCATAGAGCTCGATGAGTTTAGAGACCTCTTCCTTCGAGGCGATCAGGGCAATTTTCGGCCCAATCTGGTAGACGAATGTCTGCTTGGTATCGGCAAACCGCTCAAAAAACTGAAAAGAGCTCTTCACCTGCTCAACAGGGGGCGTGAAAACATAAAAGAGGCGCGTGTGATCGGGCACCCAGGCGAGTTCATTTTTCGAGGAGGCGATGGCTTGGATGGCAGAGAGGTCTTGTTTGAGCACGTAGAGCTGCCGCGCGTAGGTGTTGACCGTTTTGACGCCGATCCCATTATGGGCAAGGATGATCTGGAGCACCTCGTTCCACGACTCGCGCGGTATCGGGACATTCGAGTGCATGTTGAGCTTCATCCCCGCAAGTTCCGGCGGAACGATGTAGAGAAAGTCGAGCGAGCCGTATTCCATGACAAGATGCGCAAGAGTGGTCTCCTCTTGGTCCCAGAGGGCGTACCCCTCCTCGTCCCGTTTCGACTCATCGACAACAGCGCGGTGCCAGCTCGCCTCGATCCCTTGGATCTCCCTCTTCAAGGTGTTGACGCGCGCAAGGAGAGCCTGAAAAGCCTCCTCTTGGGCATCTGCCTCACAGAGTCCCTTGGCCGATTCGTAGCAGCTAGCGAGCTCCTGATGCAGCGCCACAAGGCTGTGATTGACCTCGCGGGCGATCGCGTCTGCGCCAGGCCCCGCCTCACCCGCTCTTCCCGCATAGCTATCGAGTTTTTCTGAGATCGTCTGCGCAAATAAGGGCTGCAGCACCAGAGAAAAAATGAGAGGGTATATCGAGACTTTCTTCATGCTGCTTTCCTTGTCGCTGCCGGTTTTTTCTTGCGGGCCGCTTTGCCCTGCTTTGCATCCCCTTCAATCGCGAGGGCAAAAGGCTCACTCTGTGTGCGCGTTTCATCGAAGAGATTCCCCTTGAGGAGATAGCGTCCTCCCTCTTTTTCGATTGCATCGAAGATGAAAAGGTCTCCTTTGAGACGCCGGTATAGGTAATTTGTAATCTCTTCCGTCCTTCTCAAATTCCGCCATCCCGTCTGGGTTTTGAGGAGCCAGTCCCCTTGTTTGAGAATCATCCGCCGCTTGCCTAAAGCGCCGCTGACTTGCGTGCCATTGCGCAGGCGAATACCCGTGAGAAGAGCCTCTGGTTTCAGCAGTTCGGCGACTATCCTTTTGCTCTCCAATTGGATTGGCAAAGCATAATAGCCCATCGCATCCCAAACCTCCGCCTCAAGCCTCCCCTCCGCTGCCACTTTCACCCTTGCAATAGGCACCTCTCTCTCCAACTCTTCTTTGGAGCAGAGCGTCCACTCGCCTCCTACATACTTGAGATAGTCGCCTGGGCTGACAAAGCAGGCATAGGTGGCGCTTCCACTTGCAAATTCGATCACGGCGCGCTCGCGCCAAGGAGCGTATTCCCTCCCCCCATATTTTTGGATCAAGAGATCGCGAAAGAAAACTTTCGCTGCCTGAAATTCTCTTACGAAGGGGTGTTGAACGGGATTGAACTGGGCGGGAACTCCCCCTTGCTGCGCTAGGAAGAATTGCCCCCTCTCCTCCCCCTCTTTCCCCTCACTCGATACGATTTTCCGGCCCGCTTCTACCAGAACAGATCCATTCTCCATCAAAATCGGCTTGACCCAAAGAGAGGTGATCTCCTGGGAGGGCAAAAGACCTCTACCCTGTGTATTTTCCTGAAGAAAGAGGGTTTTTCCATTCGGGTGAAAGATCTGCTCCTTGCCATGCTTGAAACTGAGAAGAAGGGTCGACTCGGCGGGGTTGATATCGGGACGGCTGTTGTAGGCGATCAAGACGAGCTCGTCGGCAATGCGCGAGACCCACCCCAGCGCATGGCGTGGATTCAGCGTCAAAGCGCCCGTGCCGATCGCCTCATATGCATAGGAGGGCACGCCCCTGCGCTCATTTGAACCCATCCGAAAACGGGCATTCTCTCCTGTCTTCCAGGGGTAGATGAAGAAATAGATGAGGAGGAATAATCCTGCGGCGGCAACGGCTACAGCAGCTACGCGGATCCCGCGAAATAGCCAGCGATCGACACTTAGTCTCGGTGAAGGGAGAATAATCACGCACTCTCTCCAGAAATACAGGAGGAGTCTACCCAACTTCCCAAATAAACGGAAGGGAAGAAGCGCTCCACCAAAAATCCCTTGAGGTCGATAGCGCAAATGCTATATTTTCTCTTCATTTTTATGCTATATGAGCATATTTTTGTGAAAAATATATAGCATCCATGCTATTGTTCGCTTAGAGGCTATATGTAAAGTTATGAAGCGTGGTCGCATCTCTGAAAAGCTCCTTGTTGAAGAAGTCATGCAATCTGCCCAAAGGCTGCGCGAAGCTATTCGTGGACTTTCTATTGGAACTCTCATCAAAATCATCCGCTCTCAATTGGGCATTTCCCAGAAGGCACTAGCTAGACGCGCAGAGGTCCCCCAATCTACGATTTCCAGAATCGAGCTAGGCGGCCAGAGCCCTAGCCTCTCCTCATTGAAAAAAATCTTAAACGCAATGTCGTGTGATTTGGTAATTGCACCCCTTCTACCCGAGTCGATCGATACGATCCGCCGCAAACAGGCAAGAAAGATCGCTGAAAAGCACATTCGCTACCTGAAAGGGACTATGAATCTCGAGATGCAAGAGCCCGATCCCCGTTTTATGGAAGAAACGCTCAAGCGAGAGGAAGAAAACCTCTTACGAGGGCCCAACTCTAGACTTTGGAATGTCGATGAATAAGCATTTTAAATTTCCTGAAGGCGCTACACCCCTAACAGATTGCAGTGGCCTTATTCCCATTTGGGTTCATAGCCTAAGCGACCTCAACCGAGTAGAAGCAGAGAACATCTTGGTAGCTCAACGCAAATACTTGCGCAGCCCTGTACAACATCCCAAAAAATGGTTTCGCTCAGAAGTCCTTAGAAAAATGCATCAAGCCATGTTTCAAGATGTCTGGAGCTGGGCAGGCATCTATAGAAAATCTATTACCTCGATCGGTGTCAAACCAGAATACATTCCAGCGCATTTATCAGACCTCTGCTCAGAAGTGCTCTTTTGGATGGAAAATCCTGTTGAGCTCTCCCATATTGAAATGGCGGCAAGGATCCACCACCGACTTGTATTCATTCATCCTTTCGAGAATGGAAATGGCCGTTTTTCAAGACTCGTTGCAGACAGGTTTCTTCTCGCAGAGAAATGCACCCACCCCATTTGGCCTTATCACTTGAATGAATCTAGTAACACGCGAAAAGAGTATATTTGCGCGCTTCAAGATGCAGATAAAGGGGATTATTCTCAGCTCATTCGATTGATGAGAAAGCTCGGGGCATCAGATAACCGGATGAATCTGTCGAATCAAACTTGATTTGAAAATAATTTCCAACTTAATTATGAATTGAATTAAGCTGGAAAGTATTTTTAAAATGAATAAAACGCTCTATTTATCAGCAGCATCCCTGTCTTTTATTTGCGCTATTTCAGCTGTTGAGCAAAAAGCCAACGCTCCCACCGCCTCTGCCTCTTTTCTGTACTGGAATGCGAATCAAGATGGCCTTGAATATGCAGCAGAATACCACGTGAACTCTTCGCAAACCGTTTACAAAGGCTCCGATCTCGATATCCGCGAGAATTGGAATCCCGGCTTTCGCCTGGGGCTCGGCTGGCTCTTTGGACATTACGATGAGTGGGCACTGACTCTAGATTGGACCTACTACTATTCCAAAGCGCGTCGCACCCGAAGCAGCAGCGATTTTCAGAGCAAAAACTTCGCTCCCCACTGGTCAGCGATTCTAGGACCGATTGCCTCTAGCGCCAAAGCAGATTGGAGCATGCACTTTAACACCTTGGATTTATCACTCAGTAGGGAGTACTCCCTCAGCAAGCGGATCTCCTGCAGGCCATTTATGGGCCTACGAGGGGCATGGATCGATCAAAACTACAAGACGAACTACGATGGGGTATGGGAGTTCATCACAAACTTCGTCACCCCCTCTTACCAAAGACAGCCTACGAGCATGAAAGCCGACCTCGATTTCAAAGCGCTTGGTCTGCGCGCAGGAGGCGATCTCGTATGGCATTTCTGCAAAAACTGGGGCCTCTTCGGAAAGGCGGCGGGCTCGCTGCTCTATGGGAAGTTCGATGTGACTGAGAGATTTAAAGGATACAGACCCAATACAGGGGTGGGATCTACTGCTACTTTGACACCTGTTTTTGTGACCCTCGATGACAATTACCACAGGGCGCGCGTTAACCTAGAAGCTTCTGGCGGGATCCAGTGGGGAACTGACTTTTGCAAAGGCAAATACCACGTCTCCTTAGGGGCATCCTGGGAGATCTCCTACTGGTTCGACCAAAATCAGCTCTTCCAAATCGCCTTCTCAAGAGATAGCCGGATGGTTACATCCACCACAGCAGCTGCTAATGATGACCTGTCCACCGTAAGGCAAGATGGAGACCTCGCATTCCAGGGCGTCACGTTTAATATCGACTTGCATTTTTAGATTGCTAAATAAATTAATTAACATTTTAATGAGCTCAAAAGCTGATCGGAGTATTGGGGGTCTATGGACGGAGAAAAAAAAGAGGGAGTATCTGTGAAGGAAATCGAAGAGTTTGCAAAAAAACACCGCTATGAAGTGTTCTTCTGCGTCTTGTTCGTGATCGCATGCTTCTTCACATTTGTCATGTGGGGAGCAGGCCTTTCCATCGTGGCATCTTCTGTAGGAGCGATTATCGGGGTTCTACTCACTAGCAAAGTGGAACAATTTTCAAAAAAGCTGTTCAGCTTCGTCTTCAAACACGAACAGACTGTTCAACTGATCTTAGCAGGCGTTGGAATCATCCTCGCGATCTTCCTCGCGCCGCTTATCTTCTTTTTGCTCGGCATGCACGGCGGTAAAGAAATGCACCGCAATGCAATGGATAGCGCATCAAGGATGTGACAATTCTTGCTTTCTCTGCTCGATATAGTCGAGCAGAGAGACATCCCCCTCTTGAAAGTTCTGTGTCAAGTGCGCATAGGCCTGAGGGTCATCCATTTTTCCACTAGATAGAGCGTGTTTTTCAAACTCAGTCCAAGCGGCCAGCTCCCCCTCTCTTGAGCCTAGAACTCTTTCAAGAGCCGCAATCCGGATCAGATTGTAGGCATAGAGCACAGGCCCCGAGCGGACCAGCTTGTCTCTCCCTTCCCAAAAAGCGTCGTCGGCCTCGAGATCAGCCTTGAGCTGCTTTGCGGCTACTAGCGCTTCAGCGTGCTTTGCCTCCGCAATCAGCAGGGTCGTCTTGGCAAACGCCGTATAGTAGGGCGCTAAGAGGTCTTCTGCGCGCTGAAAGGCCTCTTTCATCTGCGTCTGTACCATCTGCATCTGCCCGAGACTAAGACATCTTTGGGCAATGAGGTTGCCAAATTTCGCCCGGAGCTCGGGATGGCGATCGAGGGGGATCTCTAGTTGTTTGAGGAGAGAGGCATCGGGAGACTCGCTCGTATACCAGGCGTCAAAAGCGGCATCTGCGGCCATATAATCGGATTTTTTACCAGAAGACCACTTCCCCATGAAGTGGTAGAGGGAAAAGGTCATTGCGATGAGCGTCATAAACGAGACGATCATCGTCTTGCTGTGCGTTGTGATCCAATCGACGCAGATCGCTTTGGCAAATGCGGCCCTACCAAACGGTAGTTGTTCCTTCTCCATACACCCCCTGTCTTAAGGCAAATTAGGATAAATTGACCTGGGATTTAGTTCAAATGTGATGATAGATTTTCTCCATGGAATCGAGCGTTTTTTCCATCGTGAAGCGACTTTCGACAAGAAGGCGCGCATTTCTCCCCATTTCCCCCCTCAGCTCAGGGCTTCTAGCTAGGGCGAGGACCGCCTTTGCAACCGCTTCGGGCGCGCGCGGCGGGACGACATAACCCGTCTTTCCATCGATGCAGACCTCGGGAAGTCCCCCGACCGAAGTGGTGATGAGGGGTCTTTCGAGATAGGCCGCTTGGAGACTGGCCTGGGAGATCCCCTCGTGGGCTGTGCTGAGCAGGGTAAAGATGTCAAAACCCCGGATCGCGTCAAAGGGCGGCTCGAGATGCCCTGTAAAGGTAACCACTCCTGTAAGCCCCAGCTCCGCCACCTTGGGGCGGTACTCATCGACATAGCCGCCCCCGACGACCACCCACTTGATCTCCTTGTGCTCTTTCAGCAGAAGAGCTGCCTGTAGAAGATCGAGAATCCCCTTCCAAGAGCGGACAAAGCAAACTGTCCCGACCAAAATCTCATCTGGCATCACGCCGAGCGCCTTGCGGAAGTGAAGCACTTTCTCCTCATCGCTAAGGAGTGCTTCTGGATCGATCCCTGTAGGGACACACGAGAGGTGCTTTTGTCCCGACTGCTCGGCGATGACTGGAAGAATCCCCGACGAGGTCGTCGCGACATAGTCGGCAAGCCCTTTATAGAGAAGACGGCTGTTGAGCCCTGCGCGAATGGGCGTCGAAAGGTGGCGCGTTCTCAAGATTTTTTTACGCTTAAGCCGCGCTGCAATCCCCCCGAGCCACGCATCTAAAGAGGAGTGGGTATTGATGAGATCGATCTGATGCCTTTGAAGGATGCGGAGCAGCGTGAAAACCGTTTTGAGAGCCCCTCCCTTGGAAAACGGCACTTCATACACCGTAAATCCAGCTGCCCGCGCCCGCGGGATCAGCCCTCCTCCCGAGTTCACCGCGAGGATCACCTCATGGCCCCGCGCGCGCATCCCCTCCGCCTCCCGCAGGATGCGGATCTCCTGCCCGCCCCATCCCCTAGAACTCTCCGTGTGTAAGATGCGCATGCACTTCCCTCAGTATTTTTCGGTGCCCCGATGAGAAGGGCAGTTTTAACCCTTCGCTCCAGGGGATCCAATCATAGTCGGGATGGGAAATCCGCTCCAGGGGTTTCCAAAATGCGGGGAAAAGTTTGACCCGGTACCTAGTAAATGTGTGCTGCACAGGGGTCAAATCCCCCTGTTTTTCCAAAGGGAAAGGAGCTATCTCCCCAAGAGGTGCATAGGGGAATTCGAAAAGATCCGCCATGATCTCCCCCTTTTTTCCTTTTTTGACGAGGATATTTTCCCCCTCTACGATCACAAATACAGAGCGCGCAAGCTGCGTGACTTCGATCCGCCTCCCCTTTTTGGGCAGCTCCCCCTGAATTCCCAGCTTGCGGGCCGCACATCCTTCTCGAATAGGACACTCTGCGCAGTCGGGATCCTTCCGGCACACGAGCGCCCCAAGCTCAATGAGCCCTTCGACGACCACCCAAGGCTCCTCATCGGGCAAGATCCCTTCGGCAACCTGCCAGATCTCCTTTTTCGTCTTCGCCTCCTGGACATCTTCCCAAATTGCAAAGTAGCGCGTGAGCACGCGAATCGCATTCCCATCGACCGCTGCCGCCTTCTGCCGAAAGGCAAAACTCAAGAGCGCACCCACAGTATACGCCCCAATCCCCTGGATCTCTGCAAGCGCCTCTCTCGAGGAAGGAAGCTCTCCACCATGGTGCAAAACGAGGTGCTGCGCCGCGGCATGGAGATAGCGCGCTCTGCTGTAATACCCAAGCCCCTCCCAGAGCTTAATCACCTCGCTCTCTTCCGCACGCGACAGCGCCTCTATCGTGGGGAATCGCTCCATCCAGCGGCGAAAATACCCAACTACAACCGACGCCTGTGTCTGCTGGAGCATCACCTCGGAGATCCACACCGCATAGGGCGAGGGGCTCTCTCTCCAGGGGAAAGAGCGCCTCACCTTCTGGAACCACTCTTTAAGCGCCTCGGCCTCAAAGGGAATTTTCTGCACCATTTTGTCCATCCACTGGGAAAATTTTACCCTAGAAAAGACTTATAACACACAGGGAATCAATTGGCACGGATCTTGCATCTTTTCTGATGTCACCCACCTAGGAGGGGGGTGACATGCCACCAGAAGATGCACAGGCGCTTGAAACGGCACTCCGAGAAGGACTGATCAAGGAGATCTATCTGACCCGCGAGATGCTCTCCAATATGCACCAAGAAGAGCTCTCTCTGATTCTCCACGATAGAGGAACCCTGCATCAAGTCCTCGGTGAGCGCGCCTACCTGATCGAAAGACTCTCTTCTTTAAGGCTCGAAAGAGAGCGGATGACGGCAAAAATTCATGAGGAGAGCTTAAGCGCCGAGATCCTCTCCCTTACCGAACAGCTCCGCGCCCTCAACGATCGGATCCATCGGCAACAGACCCTAAACCAAAATATCGCAGAATGCCCAGAGCGCTACGCCCAAAGAGCCGTTGAGATCAATCGCCCAAAAAGAAAAGCTTCCGTTGCGACTTTCCAGCTAAATTGTCAGAATAAGAGAAAACTCTTGTGACAAGCGATGACCTCTCGCGCAGCGGGCCTCATTTATGGCCATGACCTCCACTACTTAGACCACCTCGCACCCCTTTGCTGTGTGCTCGGGATCCCCCTTCTTGTCACAGAGGAAAAAATCGCGCAGTTCGCAAGCAAATACTACCAGGGTCTTGAGGTCATCCACCTCGACTACCTCGCCGCTGCAGAACACCTCGTCTCCCATCACAATGTGATCTTCTACTCGATGCCGCGCGATCTCTTCGATGAGATCTGCTTTATCGCCCAGAAATTGCGTCAAAAGCGGATTCACACGGTCTGGTGCCCTCATGGCAACTCTGATAAAGGGGGCAATACCTACCACATGGAAGGGCTCCGGAAAGAAGAGGTGTGTCTCGTCTATGGAAAACAGATGATCGAGACCCTAAAAAGCGCCCGAATCTACGACAACCTAAAAGCCCACGTGATCACGGGAAACTACCGCTACCAATTCTATCTAGAGCGCAAAGCCTTTTACGACCAGATCGCAGAAAGGGAGATTAAGCGGCGCCTCCCTCCCGCCGAAAAGACCCTCCTCTATGCTCCCACCTGGCAAGATTATGAGAAATCCACCTCATTTTACGATGCGACTCCCCCCCTCATCGAGACCCTTCCCGAGAAGACCAACTTGATCATCAAACTCCATCCCAACCTCCACCTCCAAGATGAGTTTAGAGCGGAAAGTCTCATCGAAACCTACAGAAATCATCCCCACGTCCTCTTCCTCACCGATTTTCCTCCCATCTACCCCCTCTTAAATCTCGCAGATGCCTATATCGGCGATATGTCCTCTGTTGGTTACGACTACCTCGCCTTTAATCGCCCCCTCTTCTTCCTCAACCAAAATGGGCGGAGCGAAGAGGATCTCTATCTTTTCCGCTCTGGGATCGCGATCCACAAAGGGGATTACGCCTCCATCCATAAAAAAATCCAAGAGTATTTCCTCTATGAACTGCGCGACTTTTCTAATTTACGCAAAGAGATCTACGCTTTAGCCTTTGGCCCTGAAAAACCCCTTAGCCAGCTCAAAGAGGAGATCGCGCGCGCCCTGCGCGTCTTTCCCGAAAGCGACCTGAGTTTCTTCTAATGCGCATCGTTTGCATCCTCACAGGCCCCTCCACCCATCTCGACCACCTCGGCGTCCTGAGCGCCTATCTCTCCCTTCCCCTCATCGTCACCGATCCCAGGACCTACGCGCTCGCCAAAACCCATTACCCCGATTTCGATGTGACCCTCTCTGATCTTACCGATCTCTCACTCGATGTCCTGAGACAATACGACTGCATCCTCCATTCAGGACAGCTTTGGGCAGCGGAGCTCAAACCCTTCCTTCCCACAACCCGCCTCATCTACTGCCCCCATGGCCACTCTGACAAGATTCTACCTGCCATCCCACAAGACCTCACCCTCTTCTATGGCCCGCAGACCTCCGGCGACATCCGCACTGGCAACTACCGCCTCGCCTACTACAAAAAACACCAACCCTTCTTCGACCGCCTCGTACAAATCCCCCTACCCCAAGATGAAAAGCCAATCCTCTTCTACGCGCCCACCTGGGACTCCTCCTCCTTTTTCCAAGCAACAGACCCCCTCATCGAAGAGCTCCTCGGTTCCTACCACCTCCTCATCAAGCTCCACCCGTTTCTCATGGAACACCATCCAGCTAGCGTCCTCTCCTTTGAGGGGAGATGGCAAAAGCACCCCTCCATTCACATCCTAGGGGAGTTCCCCCCGATCTACCCCCTGCTCGCCCGCTCCTCAAGCTATCTTGGCGACCACTCCTCAATTGGCTACGATTTCCTCGCCTTCGATAGACCCCTCTATTTCTTCCCCGGACCGCCTGCCCCCTTACGCCGCTGTGGTACAGAGCTCTTTACCCCCCAACACCCCCTAGACCTCCAAAACCAAAGGCACGCCTTATATACGCAAGCCTTTGGAAATGAGCGACATCCACAAGATATCCTATCCAACCTTCTCAGCCATATTTAAAAAATTCTATATTATTGAAATTTATAACTAATAGTTATATAATTATTACAAATTAATAAGGAGAATTATGACTAATCCAATATCTAGCAACGAAACTCCAGCATATCAACAGAGAATCGATTCTCTACCCCCAAAGGTCCGGGATCGTTTCCACATACTCATCTACCTGATGAATGGCAGCCCCAAAATCCCACAGAACTATGACACTCCCGATGTGAGATGGGCAATCGAGCATGCCTTTGACTCAAGTGCGATTTTTGAAAGAGCTTTTAGAGAGGCGCGCTCTGGAGCCGAGTCCGTGCCAGAGTTCGTCAAGCCTTTGGAAATGACTGCTAGAAACGATTTTCATCAACTTCCAGAGTTTTTTAAAACGGAAGTCTATAACCGAATTTACCTGTATCACGATTCTCCTGCAACGGACCTAGAACCCTGTGAATGGGGGAAATTCCACTTTTTTGATAGCCAGTCCACTTTCAACGCTGCGCTTCAGAGCACGATCAGAAAGTGTTGTGGTCCATCCATCCAAAAAGCGCTTTCGGAACCAGCCGGCTTAGACATTGACCAAATTTACTACTTTAATCACCAATTTTTAGAACTCCCCCCTGCCTTCCAACAAACTGTTTTGGACGCCTATGACCCCTCACATAGGAATAATCCCGATCGAGAGGATGTCATCTGTGGATTTCTCCATAGCGAAAGGTTAGTTGTCCGAAATGCGATTCACCAAGCGCTTTGTCTCATCCCGTTTGAATGTCACGTCAAAATTGATAACGAGCTAATAGATGCTCCTTCTTCTTTTGACATGTTATCTTGCCTTGTCAAGCACAAAGAGGACTTAAACCGCTCTGTACAAGATGAGCCCGATTTCATCCCTACTCCAAGACCTACTGATGAAGAGTTCAAACAACTCTTCCTTAAGCTTCCCATCCGAGCGCGGAACTACGTCTATGAAATGGTGTACTACCTAGAGGGAAGCCCCGAAACAACTGACCTCAATTGGGGAGAACATCACGCTTTTGACGATATGGATATCCTCTCTAAAGCTTTAGAATATGCCATTAGAATCATACCGCTCTCTGATCGAGACAGAGCTCGTGCCATTCATATGAACATTCCAGAAGAATGGTTTTATCCTAATGGTGAAAGATCTCGTGCAATCTACGCTCTGAGACACCCTGAAGAGCCACAACTAGATGAGTTTACAGTACACCATGCAGATATGCGCACTATCCTTGAGCAAAATGCCGACATTCCACTAGATGCAAGACCGGTTGACCCCACCTCTCCTCTTGATCGCGTCATGAAACGCCTCAAACGCTCCTGCGGCGCTATTTTCTATCAAAGAGAGAGCGACCTACCTAATCGAGTCCATGAGAGAGCCCTTGAGATCCGCTCTCTTCTATCCAGACTCTGCGAGCGCTATCCAAACCCGTTTGATCTCCCAATCCTTCCAGAGATGCGTGACCCCAGTACAAAAAGCTGCATGGAAGTACCTCTGTTTGATGCCTCTCATCCGAGCATTCAAAAAGACATTCACAACCCTAACTATCGACACCATTTCGATCTCTCAGAACGCCGTGAAAATTGCATGGTCTGCAACCACCCCTATAAATCAAAGGCTGTCATGATCGATGAGCTTCTTCAAGAACGGATCTTAAATCACCTGCAGGCCATCCTATCACAGCCCGTGGAAGAGGTGCCAACAGCGCCCTCTGGTGCAACCTTCATCGCAGAAGCCCTCCAGATGCACTCTTCCACCAGCACGGCATCTGAAGAAATCGCGAGAGCGGTCGTTCTAAGAGCTCTTCACTCCACCGAACCTTTAACGCCACTCAATACCCCTGAGTTTATGCACCCTAGCCTAGGATTACTTGAAAGCGCGCGAAAGCAAAAGCCTGAAACCCGCGAGCGACTGATTCCTCCCTTGATTGCCAAGCTTAAAGCAGCAATTCCACAGGAAATGCTCCCATAATATTAAGCTGTTAACAATAAAGCGCTTAAGGCATTAAACACTGTAAATATAATTACTTTTTAATGTTTTATTTATTTAATAATTTTGATATAATATATTTATATTAACTTAATAATTAAAAATGGAAAACAAGTCATGACAATCCGGGAAATGCTAACAAATCCTAATGCGTCTATCAATGAAACTATCCAACTGCAGGCCGACCTCCTTGCCGATATCCCTGTGGAGCTTCGGCAAGAATTTTACAACCTCATCTACACCTTAAATGGTAGTCCTCAAACGGATGATCCCAACTGGGGAAGAGAACATGTTTTTGACTCTCTAGAAATATTTGCCGATGCGATGACGACTCTTTTTCATAGAGTATTTCCCACTACAACATCTCCCGTAGATGAAGCGGTGCGCGCTGCATTTAACCACTTCCCTGCATATTTCCAAAACGCAGTCTATGGGGAAATCTACCGTTTGAATGGTAATCCTCAAACGGATGACCCTAGATGGGGAGAAAATCATGTGTTCGACAATACGGCCATTTTTGAAGAAGCCTTGATGCAAGCTCACCTAAATGTGTCCGGTAGGGCAATAGGCATTTACAACAATCTTCCTCTGCTCCTGGACGCGATTCGCCAAGTAACAGATCGGGTACAGGAGATGTGCGATTTGTTTGATGGATTGCCGACCGAATTCCAAAATCACGTGCTCAATAATCCTACTAATCCTGAAGAGGCAAAAAGACGCCTCTTTGTATCGAGTGAGAGCTCGATCCTAGAAGCCTTAAATAACGCACTTCATCGATTGCCCTTGGAACAGCATTGTCAAGTGGCTAGAGAACTCTATGTAAATACTGATGACGCTGTTTTCTTTTTAAGAGACCTGCATGACACAGATGCCGATCTTACTCTTTCCGTAGCAAATACGCCCGATCCAAGACCTCCTCATCTCCGCATTGAGGAGCTTAGGGAGGCTTTTTCAAACCTGCCCGAATCAATCAAAAACTATGTGTATGGAGAGATTTACTACCGAGCTGGCTCCCCAGAAACAGATGATCTGAATTGGGGACGCACACATGCTTTCGATGATCTAATAACTTTCAGTGACATCATGTGCAACGTACTAGAACTGACACGGGTAGATGAGGATGCTATCCTCCGTGCGATTTTTGCCTTGCTCCAAATACCACTGAGATCTCATACAGATCTAACGGTGTATGCCTCTAGAAATCGAGATCACATCCCCGTCAATCAATTAATCTACATCGCTATACAGGTTGCAACAAATCACGCAATTCATTTCCCTTCTGATGCAACACCCCGTACAGAGGCGGAGGAAGTATTAGATCAATCTATCCGCCGTAATTTTTGGAATCTTCCAACTGAATTCAAAAATCACGTCTATGCAGCCATTTACCGCCTGAACAATCGCCGAGATCCAACAGACCCTCTTTGGGGAAAAAATCACGTTTTTGATTCCACTGAGATTTTTTACCAAGCTATAGAAGCAGCCTGCCATCAACTTCCCCTTCGACAGCACGCTCAGATCCTTCAAGGAAGCGAAGGACATGAGTTTCTCTCTGGGATTCATAGATCAGGCGCCGACCTAACCCTCTCCGTAGAGAATGACCCCGATCCGGTTATTTTCCCTTTTAATTCTAGACCAACCGAGGAAGAATTTAGACACCTCTTTTCTCAGCTACCTGAAGAGATGCGCAACTATGTCCATGAAATGGTGTATTACCTGCACAGAAGCCCTGAGACAGATGATCTAAATTGGGGAAGAAATCATGCATTTGATGACATGTCCCTCTTCTGGAGAGCTATGAAATGTGCCCTTTTAGAAGTGTTCGATGAGCAAAGGATTTTTGAAATACTCAATATGCCATGGCTTGAAGATGAAGATATTCAAATGACCGAAGCGTATCGGCTCAGAAATCCTCAACAAATGGAATTTTTGAGCGATGATTTGTGCCTTCGCTATCTCCTGATGCATGCCACCCTAGAAAGGGGGATTAATCTGCCAGATGGCGCAAGGCCAATCAATCCCTATCCTAGGATTCCAGGTGCAGTCGCGTACGGTTACCCCTACCCTGGCGAGGTCGGACCAAGAGCAGAGGAGATCCACTCTCTTAAAGCTCAATTAGATGAGCGCTATCTGAATCTACTCGATGCTCCTGAAATCCCCGCGGATATGCGCGATTATACCGGCGAATATATGGAAATCCCCGTCTTTGATTCCTCACATCCCGGCATTGCCCGCGATGTCGCCAATACAGCGCTCCGTCACACGCTCGATCAAAAAACGATGAATGACCAGATAAATTGTCCCGTATGCCGTGTGCATTCCATAAACCATGAGAACTTAATGATTGACAAGGCCCTGCAAGAGCGGATCTTGAACCACCTTCGAGCTGCCGTATTACAGCCCGTGGAGGAGGTGCCAACAGCGCCCTCTGGCGCTGACTACATCCGAGAAGCCCTCCAGATGCACTCTTCCACCAGCACGGCATCTAATGAAATCGCGAGAGCGGTCATTCTAAGAGCCCTCAGTTCGACAGAACCCTTAACGCCACTCAACACCCCTGAGTTTATGCACCGCATCTTAGGGTTACTCGAGCCGGCACGAAAAAAAGGAAGGGAAGACTCAGAGAGGCTCATTCCTGTTTTCATTCGTCAGCTCAAGACAAACTCAGAGTTCCTGTCCTTAAGCAGCTCTACATAAAATAGGATAAAAAAAATATGACACCAATTCGTATAACAAACGCCAACACCATTCCTGAGTTTCAGCAACTGCTAGTGGAAGTATTACCTGAAGCAATTCAGCAATTCATTTTTAATGAAATCCACAGGTTAAATGGCAGTCCTCCAACTGACAACCCCATTGAATGGGGCAGAAGGAATGTCTTTGTCTCTCAAGAAATACTAAGCCAAGTTCTGGATGGGATTCTCGTCGACGCATTGCAAGAACAAAACGGTGAGAATCGGGATGAACGGCGTGCGTTTAATCGTTTGCCCCTGTTTTTTCGAAATGAAGTCTATCGACACATTTACCTGCTAAATGGCTCCCCTGAAACTCATGACCATAGATGGGGAGAAAATCATGTATTCGATGATGAGGAGAGACTTAGACAGGCATTGGGAGAAGCGATCGCCGGTGTCATCCCAAGAGATGACCTTACCCTCCAACAGTATGCGTTTCACCTTAATCTTCAAGGTTCTCTTTTGAGGCTTCTACAAGAACTCGAATCGGTAACTAACCGACAACAAACAATACGAGATCTTTTTTGGAGCTTGCCCATCCTAATTCAAGAACAGGTATTTCGTATAATCAGTACAGAAAATCTCTCCCATGAAGACCTAGCTTGGGGAAGAGAGCATCTATTTGATCTCGAGGTTCCCCTCCACCGCGCCTTAGAGAGAGCGCTTCTACTGCTCCCTTTAGAGCAGCACTTCGACGTCCTGCAAATGTCGCGATATTCAAACTCAGATCCTGTGATGTTGTTGAGAGCAATTACACAGTTAGGTGTTAGGATGCATCGCTCTGTAGTGGATTTTCCCGATCCGGCACCTCCTGCTATCCCAGATGAGGCACGCTATGAAGAGCTGTTTTCCCGTCTAAACGGAGAATCGGCCCAAAACTATGTCTACGCATCCGTTTATTACCGACATGGGGCTCCTCAAACTGAGGATTGCCATTGGGGACGCACGCATCTCTTTGACAATTTCGAAATCTTTAAAAGCGCCATGTTAGAAGCGCTCATGATTGCCAATGAGTACCCCAATAACTTCCTTTTGCACTCCTTGTATTTACAAAGAAATCCTCAATACCAGGCTCAATTTGAAAATCCTGATCTCAAAACTTTTGTCCTGATGCAGCATGCTTCAGAGCGCTGGATTTCTTTTCCTATTGATGCAAGACCCGCGGGTCCTGGAGAAGAGGTCCAAAATGAGGAGCTTCGCCGCCACTTTTGGGCTCTTCCCATCGAATTTAAGAACCATGTATATGCAGCGATTTACCAATTAAATAATGAGCGCGATTCTAGAGACCCTGAGTGGGGGAAAAATCATGTCTTTGATCGGGAAGCCATTTTTGCAGAAGCATTAAATGTTGCGCTCCATAAATTACCCCTTCCGGAACACGCTATGATCCACTCGAGAATCCGGGGCCAAGAAAGAGATGCGAGAGCGATTTTGGATGTCATTCGCTCTGGAAATTTCGAGCTACACCGGACTCGAGAAGAAGAGCCTGACTTCCTCATCTCTGAATTCTCTGCTAACCCAACAGATGAGGAGTTTAGGGAGGCTTTTAACAATCTTCCAGAAGAGATGCGCGATTATATCTATGAAGCGATCTATTACTATCACGGAAGCCCTGAAACAGATGATCCACTTGCCTGGGGAAGAGAGCATACCTTTGATGAGATGACTCATTTCTATAGAGCCCTACGAGATGTCCTTAACGTGGCATTCCCATTCAGACGTTCTGAATCTCTTTTAACTCTCCTTGTTCCCAGGACATGGGATACCCCAGAATTTGCATCCCATCGCGAGGTCTATCTACTTCGAAATCCTATACAGGCAGAGATTGCATCGAGTGATTGGGCCTTATCCTATGCGCACATGCGCACGATCGCGTTACATGAGCACAATATTCCACAAGGCTCTAGACCCTTTAACCGTGAACTGCTCTCTAGACTGTCTGGTGTTGTCCCTTATGATCGCAATGACATTCCCGATGCAATCCAGGCAAGAGCGGATGAGATCCGCTCTCTTTTACAGCGGGTAAGCAGTCCTGAAATCCCATCCGATATGCGCGACCCGATTCGTCTTGACTACATGGAAATCCCCGTCTTTGACGCCTCGCACCGCTTAATTTACAACGATGTGAATAACTTAGCACTGCGCCATACACTAGACCATACTTCCATGGAACAGAATATTGCTGGAGAAAATTCTAATTGTCCAATCTGTCGCAACCTCCAATTAGACCGAGAGACGCTGATGATTGACGTAGCTCTTCAAGAGCGGATCTTGAATCACCTGCAAACGCTCTCATCAGAGCCTGCCCAGGAGGTTCAAATCGCGACAACTGGTGCGGCCTACATTGCGGATGCGATTCGAGAGCACCTCTTTACTCTTACTGAAGAAGAGAGGCTCTCCTACCGAAATAGAATGGGCACATCCGATCCAAGTGTCCTTACACAGATTGCCACATGGGTCGTTCGTAGAGCTCTTAGGTCAGAAGAGCCTTTAACACCAAATAACACACCTCCCTTCATGCACTCTGCGCTAGGAATTCTCGAACCGGTACGCATAAGAGGTAATCCCAATGATGCGATGATTCACCGGTTGGCTCAGGCTTTGAATAAGAACCAGCTCAATGCAGCGCGCTCCGAAGGGATCGCAAGCTACCTAGAAAATTAATAAAAAAAATAATGGAGAAATAAAATGTCAGGCACTCTCTTTCCGCAAATTAACATTTCAGATCAACCTGTATACGTACAGTACCGGCAGTTCTTTAGAGGTCTACCAGAATCGTTGCAAAATCGAATCTATGCCATGATCTCCGTATGGAATAATCAGTCTACAGCAGACGATTTTTTCTGGGCTCGGCGCCATGTTTTCCAATCGCAGTCTCAATTTAGCGAAGCAGTAGACAGGATAGAGGCAATTCTACTCCCGCCACGAGACATCACCCCCGTAAGTCAGCAGGTACAACGACTCATTCTAACACTACCTGAGGAGATCAGAAATGACGTAATGAATTGCATCCCCACCGGAAATACCACCATTTTCGATGATCAGGAGGTTTTCATACAGGCTTTGAGACAGATCATTAATACAAGATTCTCAGAGAGTGAGCGTGCGCGTCTTTATCAGCGCGTCCAGATGTTGCAAAGTGTCCACGACCGTGAAGCTGCTACAGACACTAATTGGGTAGAAAACCGCTTATTTGATAACTTAACCTTGCTTGTCGAGGTGTTTCATCGCCTCATTTCAGAAGGAGCAAGGCCAATTCCTACGCGTGCTTGGGAGCTCTTTCAATCCCTACCAACACGTTTTCGAGAAGATGTAGTAGCCCGCATGGACGATAACAGAAATATGGACTCATTTACCGAGGCTGTAAGACATACCTTCCTTAGTACAACGCTCCCACCCAGTTTCCGCGAGCGCGTCTACACTGTTCTTTGGCAGCATATGGGACAGCACCAAGGGCTAGGAGAGGATCATGCTTTTGATCACATTGAGAACTTTCTACAAGCTATGAATCATGTTATTAGAGAGGAAATGGGTGCCCTTGTCGCTGAATTTTCTCGACAAAATAACAACATTGAAGAGCTCTTGAATCGGTTAGCAACGGAGCACAATCGAGATGTCCAAGAACGCACCCGAAGAGAAAACGCAGATGCAGGGGCCTACATCTCTGAAACGATACGGGAGCACCTAGCCAAACTGCCGAAAGAAGAGCGGAATCAGTGGCAGGAGAAGATTGAATTCTACGCTGAAGAGGTGATGGATGCGATTCCCAGATGGGCGATCCAAAGGGCCATTGAAAACCCCGATCTCCCTTTGCCCCACTTTCTCGCATCAAAACGGGAAGAAATCGGCAAGCTGAGAGATCAGTGGACAGGGCTTGGAGAAGAGGACCGCTCTCGCCAGGTAGGGGAGATTGTCTACCATCTCAAGAGAAACGATCTCTCTTCAAGCCTGCAGCAAGGGATCGCAGCTTATCTAGGATAAAGGAGCCAGGACAGTGAGGTGGCTGAGAGTATCGAGGTTGCCAGCTGTTGGCACTGCGTCGATTTCATACGAGGAGGCGCCCTCTTTGAGGGTGTCTATTTTCGAGATCAGCGCCACAGGGAAGCCTGCGGGAAAGATCCCATCGAGTCCTGTGGTGATCAGCAGATCGCCAGGTCTTAGGAGCGGGATCGGGTCCTGCTTTTTTCGGCTCGCATCGTAGGGCATACCGGTGCGCAGATCGCGCGCTGGCCCCTCTTCGTCGGCAAAGTCGTAATTAAAACCTACCCCTTTGAGTTTTTGACCACGCGCACGCCAGAGGGGGCAGCTCCCTCCATGGAGCTCTCCTTTTGCAAGGTAACTCTCCCCTTCGATGCGCTGGATTTGGGTTTTAAGGCGGGCTAGAAGCTGGAGACAGAGCGCTTCCTCTTCGGCTGACTGAAAGAGCTCACTGCGTCGCTCGAGGGCAAAGAGAACCGCATCCACTTGGTCGACTAGGTGCCGATTTTGCTCCCCACCGCGCAGTGCGCGCACAGAGGGAACAAGGCGCCGGTCGGTGATGAGACGCACGCGAGAGGTGGCCTCTCCCACATATTCGACAATCCCCACAATCGATGTCCCTGAAAGAACAGGGCTATTTTTTGCGATCACCCGCTTGCCGAGTTGCCGGTTCTCCTTTTCCCCTACGTTGATCCACAAAATGCTGCTCCACGAGGCAGGCTCGCGGAATACGACCGTAGCGGGGATTGATTGGATCTGAAGCGCGATTCTGCGGGAGAGCGCCTCATTTCTCCTTTGGAGGAGGGGCTGATCGATCCCAGCTGCCAGTAGCTGCGCCTGGCTCTGGATTCGATCCTCAGAGAGAAGCCACTCGCGCACGTTGTCGATTTGTGAGCGGAGAAGTTGATTTTCTTGGGCGAGAAGATCGCTCTCCTCCTTTGCTTTGGCAATGGGCAGCTCTTTCAAAAAGAGGGAGCGCTCGCCTAAGAGGTGGATGCCGCGCCAAACGGGGGCAAACGAGCAGACAAAAAATCCACGCATCCGCTCTGTGGAAGATTGGGGGATGCTAAAGAGACAGAGGAAGGCAAGTCCCAAAAACAGATAGGGCCGGTAGGCAATTTTACGCATCTTTCTTTCTCACTGCACACATCGCATGCGCGACATAATCTAGGTTTGCATGACTAAGACCACAGACGTTGATCCGTCCCTCTTTGGAGAGGTAGATCCCATAATCTAATGTGATCTGCTCGACCTCTGCAGGGGTGAGCCCGCAGTAACTGAACATCCCCTTACCATTTTGCAGAAGGGGGAGATCGATCCCTTTCTCTTGAAGTTTGGAAAAAAGGGCTCCGCGCATCGCTTGGATCCGCTCGCGCATCGTAGTCAGCTCCCTTTCCCAAAGGTGTCTCAGCGCGGGGACGCTGAGAATTTTGGCGACGATCTTCGCACCATGCATCGGGGGATTGGAATACCGCACCCTTGCGATTTGTTTGAGCCGGCTTGTGACCTGCTCTTTCTGCGAGGCAGTGACGACAAAGAGCGCGCCCACCCTCTCCCCGTAGAGGGAGAAGTTCTTTGCATTTGAAATGGCTACGAGCATCTCGAGCCCACTTTCTAGAAAGTGGACAAGGGGCTGGCGATCCTTTTCGATCCCCTCTCCAAGTCCCAGATAGGCCGTATCGAAAAATGGAATCAGCCTTTTTTTCACAAAAAGGGCAGATAGGCTCTTCCACTCCTCCAAGGTGGGATCGCATCCTGTCGGATTGTGGCATGCGCCGTGAAGAAGGACAATGCTTCCCTCTTTTAGCTCGTTAAGAAAGGCGTGGAACTTATCAAAGGCAAACCCTTGAGCGTCATAGTAGGGGTAGTCGAAAATGGGAAGGCCACAGCTTGTAAACACGCCGCGGTGGTTGGGCCAGGTGGGATTGGAGATGTAGATTGGGGCTTTTGCCTCCTCGCTTAAGAAGGCACCTCCGGCATGGAGGGCGCCTGTCCCTCCGATCGATTGGATTGCGGCAATGCGCCCCCTTTCCTGCTTCCAGAGAACCTCTCCGAAGAGAAGCGCGCCGATCTGTTCGAGGTAGAGGGGATCCCCCTCGATTGGAAGGTAATCCTTGCTCTTTTCTTCGCTAAAAAGCGCAGTCTCTGCCGCTTTGACCGCATCGAGTACGGGCGTCTTTAGATCCTCTCCCTTGTAAAGACCCACTCCGAGATTGACTTTACCTGGACGGGGGTCTTTGAGGAATGCCGTCGTCATTCCAAAGATCGGATCGGGGGGAGCTAAGGGGACGCGCTCAAAATGGCTCATGAGCCGCATTATAGCGACTCCTCCCATTTTCCCATGGTGAAAAATCTAGTTTCCGTATAGATTGGAGTGCTCTTTTTGGGGCGTTAGCTCAGTTGGTAGAGCGCAACGATGGCATTGTTGAGGTCAACGGTTCGATCCCGTTACGCTCCATTTCTAGGAGACTGTTTGCGGAATTAGGCATATTCAGCAAGCACCATATTCATTATGAGTCAAATCGAGCAAGCCCTCGCACCAAAAAAATCTTGAGGGTTCTTTGACATCCAGATAAGATCTTCGCAGCGGTCAGAATGCGAAATATCTTTAGTGATTACATCATATTTGCAGACGAAAGCGGTGATCATGGCATCGCTTCCATCAATCCAGAAAATCCTGTCTTTGTGCTCGCGTTTTGTATTTTTAGGAAAGCCGATTACATTTCTGTTGTAAATCAAGCGGTTACGAAATTTAAGATGGATTTCTGGGGACATGATCTTGTGGTCCTTCATAATCATGAAATTCGGAAATCAACTGGAGAATTTGTTTTCCTTTTTGACGAAGAAGTGAGAAGGATTTTTCTACATGCCCTCAATGAGATGGTTAGAAATATTCCGTTTTATATCGCTGCTACTGCTATCGACAAGCGCTACCTTAGCAATATCCCCAACTCAGCTAACCCTTACGTGTTAGCTCTAGGGTCTTGCCTTAAACAAACTCTTAATTTCCTCCTGCAAAAGCAACAACATCAATTACAAACGCATATCATCGTTGAAAGTAGAGGAAAACCCGAAGATCGAGATCTCAGATTGGCATTTGATCGAATTGCAGCTCAAGTACAGCCGGAACGTTATCCATTGGACATCAGATTTGCTAACAAGCAAACCAATAGCAGCGGTCTTCAAATCGCAGACCTAGTGGCCCATCCCATCGCAAGACACATCGTAAAAAGATCCCAGCCAAACAAAGCTTTTGACATTGTGAAAGAAAAGCTTCTGGGTTACCCGGAATATGAAGAAACAGGGCTAAAATACTACCCCTCCGAAAGCGAAAAGCCCCGGACTACGCCGAGGCAAGACGCCGATCGGGAACTCCCGATCCACTTATAATCCTCATTATAACTGAAGCCCTGAAAAAAGCTCAAGCGCATCTATAAAGGAATGTTGGTATAGAAACCGCGCATTGCGGTCAAAACCTCTTCCGCTGGAGCGAGACAGGTTTTCGAGGGAGGCAAGCTCTTCATGAAGAGCTTCCCATAGCCTTTCTTCACCAGGCGCTGATCGAGGCAGAGAACGCATCCCCTGTCCTCTTTTTTGCGCATGAGGCGCCCAAATCCCTGTTTGAATTTGATGATCGCCTGGGGCACGGAGTAATCGAAGAAGGGATCGAGCCCCTCTTTCGCTAAGGCTTCCGTGTAGGCTTCTGTGAGCGGATCTGTCGGAACGGAGAAGGGGAGCTTCGCGATGATCACTGAGCGGAGCGCTTCGCCGGGGACATCTACCCCTTCCCAAAACGAATCGGTCCCAAAGAGCACGTTCCCCTCGCTCCGCTTGAACTTTTCGAGGAGCAGATGGCGCGGGAGATCCCCTTGTCTGAGGAAGGGGTATTTGGTGGCGATCGGAAGGGCGCTGAGGGCTCGGTAACAATTTTGCAGCATGTCATAGGAAGTAAAGAGGAGGAAGGTGCTCCCCTTGCTGATCGCAATCGCCTCCGCCATGACGCGGATGCTCTCGGCAAGGAAGTCGGGGCTGTTTGGCGCGGGGAGGTCGGAAGGAACGAGGAAGAGGGTGCGCGAGGGATAGTCAAAGGGGGAATCAAAAATGCTCTCTTGGAGGGATTCAGCGGGGCGTCTGATCCCGAGCCGCTGTTTGAGGTGGGTGAAGCTCTGCGCCGCGGTGATGGTGGCGCTGCAGAGGACCGTGGTCGCTAGGCGATCGAAAAGGTTCTCGTGGAGAAGACTCGAGATGTCGAGCGCGGCATCGACGAGGGTGAGATTCGCGCTTGTCATCTCGAGGTAGCGCACCCTTTTTTCCTCCCCCTTTTCTTGGATGAAATTCTCGAAAAATGTGGAGGCGTCGGTAAAGCTGCGCAGCAGTGCTCCGAGTTCGAGGAGATGGGGAGCTAACTTCTCCTGGATGGGGGCGTTTTTGTAGATTTCGAGGTCGTAGAGCAGCCCTTGAATCCCCGTTCCAAGACGGGAGAACTCTTGAGACAGGGTCTGCAGCTGAGGAACAAGAGTGGCCTGCCATGTGGGGTGGGTGACAAGAGCGGGGGTGATTCGCAGCTTGGGATCTTTGGCAACCGTTTCAAAGAAGGTAGTTAAGTGATTAAACGCCTCTTCGAGATGTTTTTGGCAATCTCTCTTGGTTGCGGGAAGGTCGGTATCGAGTTTTTGGATGAGATCGGGAGGGATTTGCGGCAGGAGGGAGAGCTCTTTGCGGAGGAGAAAGAGGCGGCTGCGCTCGGGATGGGCATCTGAATGGAGGGCAGCGAGCTTGCGGAGTAAAAAGAGGCGGTCTACCTGCGCTGCGAAGCTGTCTAACGCGACCGATTCGAGGGTGTGGGCCTCATCGATGATGAGCCGGTCGTAGGAGGGGAGGATCGCCTCGGCGCCCGGGTTTTTACGCCGCGCGTTCACATCGGCAAGAAGAAGATGGTGGTTGATGATCAGGATTTGGGCATCGGCGGCTTCTTTGCGCGCTTTGAAGAAAAAACACCGCTTGTAATGGGGGCATTGCACATTGCTGCACGACTCTGCATCGACTGCAACCTTTTCCCAAGTCCCGGGAGAGAGGGGAAAGGAGATCTCCGATCTGGAGCCCTCTTTTGCCCTTTCCGCCCAGAGCTCAATCGCCTGGATTTCTTGGGTCTCCTCCGTGCTGAAAAGAAGAGGCTGCGTGCTCAGTTCGTCGAGCTTGCGCAGACATAAGTAGTTGCGCATCCCTTTAACAAGGCTTGCCTGGATCTCTACATCGAGTGTTTCAACGAGAAAGGGGATATCTTTGAGAAGGAGCTGCTCTTGCAGTGCGATTGTATGGGTGGAAATGACCGTCTTTTCTTGGTGCTTTAAAGCCCAAAGCACTGCGGGGACAAGGTAGGCCAGACTTTTTCCGGTGCCGGTGCCCGCTTCGATGAGTGCGGTTTTTTTCTCCTCGTAGGCAGCGATGATCTCCGCTGCCATCTCCTTTTGCCCGGGTCTTTCTTCAAAATCGGGAAGTGTTCGTCCGAGCAGGCCATTTTTTGAGAAAATGGAGGCGAGCAGACGCTCTCTCATGATTTACTCTTCTACGAGGAGATCGAGAAACGCTTGGAGCTGCTTTGCCCGTGTCGGATGACGCATCTTACGCAGCGCTTTCGCTTCGATTTGACGCACCCTCTCGCGCGTCACCTTAAAGCGGACTCCGACCTCTTCTAAGGTCTTTGGTTTGCCATCGAGAAGACCAAATCTCTCGATGAGAACGGTGCGCTCTCTGTCGGTAAGTGTTGAGAGGACCTCTCCCATCTTATCTTTCAAGATCGCATAGCCTGTGGCCTCGGCGGGAGATTCGATCCCCGTATCTTCGAGGAAGTCGCCAAATTGACTTTCGCCCCCATCGCCCACCTCCGCTTGGAGTGAGATCGGGTGTTGCGCGATCTTGTAAATCTCGCGGACCCGCTCTGGGGTAAGGCCGAGCTCGCTTGCGAGCTCCTCTGGAGTGGGCTCGCGCCCAGTTTCCATCATCAGTTTCTTTGCGCCGCGCAGGACCTTGTTGATCGTCTCGATCATATGCACGGGGATGCGGATCGTCCGGGCTTGGTCGGCAATTGCGCGCGTGACTGCCTGGCGAATCCACCATGTCGCATAGGTAGAGAACTTGTAGCCTCTTCGGTACTCAAATTTCTCGACCGCTTTCATCAGGCCCATATTCCCCTCTTGAATCAGGTCGAGGAAAGAGAGGCCCCGGTTGGTATATTTTTTCGCAATCGAGATCACAAGGCGGAGGTTGGACTCGACCATCTCCCGCTTGGCTTCTTGGCTCTTATCCATCCAGCGCTGGAGCATGCGGACGTCTTTTTTAAATTCGTCGAGCAACCTTCCCGCTGCGAGCTCGCGCTTGGAGAGTTTGCGGCGCACGGCGGCGAGTTTTGCGGCGGCAAATTTATTCTTCTCCGCGCGCGGAATCAGCTCTTGCATCTCTTTTTCGAGGGTCAAGAACCGATCATAGGCGCCGAGAATTACCTCGCCAAAGTCTTCGATGATGTTGTGCCTGCAGTGCATGCGGCGCAAGTAGGCTTGCGTGCGGATCCGGCTCTTTTCAATCTCTTCGGCGATTTTGACCTTATCGACTTTTTTCGTCTCAGGATTGTGGAGATCGCGGAGGAGATTTTCTAAAACCTGATCTTCTGAGCGGAGCAGTTGAGAGAGTTTTGGCAAGAGGGCGATATAGGCGTTTTTGTCGGCGACCTCTTTTTCTGCAATCGCCTTGTCGAACCGCTCTTTTGCTGTGATGAGGTAGTTGGCAATCGAAATGGCCTCACGGGTCGAATAGCGAAAGCGCATAATGATCTTTTCGATCTGGATCTGGGCCTTTTCGATCCTCTTGGAAATCTCCACCTCTTCCTCGCGCGTCAAAAGAGGAACAGATCCCATCTCCTTGAGGTACATGCGCACGGGATCGTCAGAAGATCCCTCTGGGCGCTTGGGCAGCCCTTCGAGCTCTTTGGCTTCCTTCTTGCGCTCTTTCTGCCGCTCGACCTCTGCCTGGTTCAGGACCTGAATATCCATCCCGCTGAGGAAGATAAGCACCTGGTCGATCTGCTCTGCCGAGTCGAATGTCATCGGCAAAATTTCGTTGATCTCCTCGTAGGTGATATACCCTTGCTCTTTGGCAACGGCGACGAGCTCTTCGACTTTTTGCTGATGCTGCTGGCTAAATAAGTTGTTAAATACGGCCTTTGCCATGTCCTTCCAAAAAACACCAGATTTTGAGGGGAAAATTCCTTATTGTCAAGCGATCATTCTTCGCATAACATTCCTAGAACGATTTTTACAACACAATTCGATGCAGCTGATTGGCTATTTAGATGGCAAACCCTTCTCCGCACTCCACGCAGATAGAAACCATGAATACATCTGTCCCGAGTGTGGCAGCATCCTCCGCATTCGAGGGGGCCTCCACCGCCAGCGCCATTTTTACCACTTAAGGCCCGACCGGCGCTGCAACCAGAGCAAAAAAAGCCTGGAGCACCTCCTCATCCAGCTCCACCTCCAAAAACTTTTTGTCTCAGCAGAGATCGAGCGCCCCTTCCCCGAGATCGGCAGGATTGCTGATGTCGCTTACCCGGAAAAAAACATCGTCTTCGAAGTGCAGTGCTCTCCCCTCTCTCGCGAGGAAGCGGAGGGGAGGTGTAAAGACTACGCTTCGATTGGATTCCGCGTGATTTGGCTCCTCTACGACAGGCGGTTTAACCAGAAAAAGCTCTCCGCAGCAGAGGCCTACTTGCGAGAAAATGGGTGTTATTTTGTCTCTCCGGGGCACGCGATTTACGACCAAGAGGAGGTAATTAGGGAAGGGCGGCGCACCTACAAAGGGCCTCCGATTCCAGTAATTGCCACCGATCTTCCCAGAGAAATCAAACGCTACAACTCGATTTCTCCCACCAGAAAGAAAAAAATCTCCCTTTCCCGTTTTCTAAAAAAACTGTTTACGCGAATTTTGCAAGCTGGGATCTCGCAAAAAAGAAGTAGATAAACACGCCAAGGGTGAGAAGGGCATGTAAAGCTGGTTTTTTAGGGAACTCCTTGCGGAGCGAAGAAAATGCGGGACTGCTCGCTTGATACCACGCAGACCACTCTTTATTTTTCCAAGATTTCATCTGATTTTCTGCCGCAAATCGATTGAGATACGGGGGAGAGCTGAACTCCATCCGCCCCTTATAGGGGATCCCATCGACTTCATACTGGTAGAATGCCGCAAGGGCGAAACGGGAGGAGGAGATCTCAATCACCTTCCACTCGCTGATCTGAGCGGGCGTCTCCCGATCCAGCCGCGCGTAGTCATTTAGGTCGATCAGCACAATGCTTACAAACCATGTCGCTACAGCGCCCGAGAGGATCAGAAGAATCAACCAGAGTTTATAAAGCGTTCGCGTCATATCAAATGAATTTTTAAATCGTCTCAAGAGACTGTGTTTGACGAATTATGGTCAGTCGGTTATATTTATTTCCATCTCAAAATCCTAAGGATAACTTTATGGCAGAAGACAAAAAAGCGACCAAAGCCCGCCGCCCTCAAGCTCTCAAAAGAGACGACCAGAGCGCAGCGCGCAATTTGCGCAACCGTTCCTTCAAAGCAAAAGTCACTACCGCGGTCCGCTCCCTGAAAGGCACCGTCGCGGAGAAAGATGCAGCGAAGACAAAATCCCAACTGAACGTCGTATTTAGCCTGATGGACAAAGGCGTCAAGAAGGGGATTTTCAAACTGAATAAGGCAAGCCGCGTGAAAGCGCGTCTGAGCGCATTCTCTAAGCAAGCATAAAGCTTGTGCGTCTTACTGAACTCTTTCAAGCATCAGCCGAAGGCATCTCTTCAGGCCTAGGTGAGGTGCTTGAAGAGTCTCTCAGAGAAATCCGGATCCTCTTCCACCATGATCGTGAGTCTGCACAGTGCGTGCTCAATGACTGCGACCAGATCCGATCGCTTGCTGCCAACTATCTCTCTCATGAGTATTCCCCACGGACTCTTGCGGAATATGGCGAGCTCGTGGCTTTACAAATAGCAGATCTACCGAGCGTAAAGACTGCCTGCGAGGAACTCTCGAGAGTTCTCCAACAAAAAGCACATGTACTAGAGATGGGCAACTTAGATATCTTCCTCTCCTCTCAAGAAGGGCGCATCACGACCTCTGATGAGATTACAAAGGCTCTCTCTCCCCTGTTTTTCAATGCGGTTGCGCTACTAGCTTCTCGAGGATTGCATCTTCGATCCCCTCTCGGTACTCCATAGCGCCTCTAATAAAGCCTCCCTGAAGAATAGAAAACACCAGGGGCTCGCCACTGTCTGTGAGTAGATAGCCCGAGATGCCTGTCACACCTGTCATCAATCCCGTTTTTGCAAATACCTTTCCCTTGCACCGGCCCTTTACCATCCTGTTTTTGAGAGTGCCGTCATACCCTCCAATTGCAAGCGTTTTCGAAAAATCGGGATAGTGCTTATGCATCCACACAAGAAACTGCACGAATTGATGTGGAGATGACAAGTTATACCGCGATTCCCCGCTCCCATCGACAACGACCATCCGGCTGGTATCAAGTCCCACCTCTTTGTCGAGAAAAGCCTGGACCGCTTTTGTGCCTTTGCTCCAAGTCCCCGGTTTCCCATAGCATTTCTCCCCGATCTTTTTGAAAACGCAGTTTGAAGCGAGGTTATCCGATTTTTTGAGAAAGGAAGAGATCATTTCCTGAAGAGGGCGTGAAAAAACTGTACCGACCACCTTGGCTTTCTCGGGGACTGCCTTGAAGGCAATTTTCCCAGAAAAACGTACCCCCTTCCTCACCAGGAGATCGCGCAATAAAGCGGCAACAAACAACTCTGGATCCTCAACCGACACGCGAAACACTTGGGGCTTGCTGTGAATCGGCAGGGCTCCTTGAATATCGATGATATTCTCTCGCGTTCTCCATCTCCTTTCCACAAAAAGCCCCTCTTGATTCTGAGAAGTAGTCGCCTTGCAGGCAAGGGAAAGAAAGTGACATGCTGGCTCTAGGCGCACCCTTGCCATCTCTCCCACCTTCTCTGAAGGCTCTACCCAGACTTCTACGGCGCTATGGTTGACCGTAAGGGCTGCCATCGGGGAATTCCACAGCTCTGCCCCCTCATCCCACATCCACCCTGGCCCCCATACTACAGTGTCAAAAAGCGTTCGGTCGACATAGAGATTGCCCGAGATCTTTTCAAAGGGAAGCTCGCAAGCGAGCACTTCGAGATCGGCAAGGGAGAGTTCGGGATCCCCCGCTCCCTGAATGTAGAGATCTCCCTCTAAACCACCCTCTGCGATTTTTCCATCGGCATACAACCTCGTCTCGAAGCGAAAATCTCTACCTAGGTAGTGCAAAGCGGCGGCGGCTGTAAATAACTTTAAGGTGCTTCCTGGGACAAAGAGTTGGTTGTGATTGCGTGCAAGCACGCTCTCTCCCGTTCTCAATGATACCACCTCAATCCCGAGGTGGACATCGGGATCTACACCCGCAATGATCGCATCGACCTCTTCTCTCAGCCCCCCAAACAGGGGGAAGGCAACTAGAAATAAGAGAACAAAAACTCTACTTATCATCAATCCTCCAGCAATTCGCCAAAATCTACCTACAATCTGGGAACGACCCATTGTGTGTCCACAAGAGCAGGAAACAGATAGAGGATAAACCGCATTTTCCATTATAATACTGCAAACTTTTCAAAATTAACAATTGGTTTATTATGACTCTGACTAACGCTACCCCGCTTAATGGAGATATGAGCGCTTATTTGATGCGCGCAATTTTAGCAGAAATGCCCGCCGATGAAAACCCCGCCCTGAGATCTGAAAAACTATTTGCCGCATTTCAGGCTCTACGAGGAGCAGATGGAATTTCGCCCCTCTTAGCAAAAGAGTTGTACCATCTCATGGCCCCTGAATGGGAAATCCTATTGAGCAGCAAGGAAACCCCGACTGTATCCTATCTCGCACGCCAAGTCGATGCCACATACAACCGGATCCCCCTTCAAGAACGCCCCCCAAGAATTCAGTGGTGCTACTCCGCGCTGCGTTTTGCACTGCAACAAAGAGGCGCTCTGAGCGTACAAGGCTTCCTGCCAACGACCATGAGCCACTTTAGCGCCATCGAACAGGAGCTATACGATGTCGCTCTTGTCAAAATCTGCGAAGGACGGGAATCTATCGATGATTGGCCAGAGGCGACTCCCGGAATTCCTTCATGCAGTCCTGATTCTGTAGGATTTGTAGAGAATGACACGCTCGCTGCGAAGGCTGAGAAGGTCCGCGCATGGCTTGAGAGGAATGCTAATGATCGGTTGTCCCGCATTTCCCAGCTCAATTTCAACTATTTTGGAATTTCTGTCCTACCTCCAGAGATCGCTCGCAATTTTCCGCAGCTAAAGGAGCTAGATATTGTGTCAAACTTTCTCTCAGACCTTGATATTTCGGGGTTCACACAGCTTACAGCGCTGCATGCCTCAGAGAACCGGCTCTCAGTGCTTCCAAAGAATTCGCAGCTCGAACAGCTTAGCATTGCAAATAGCGATTTCACTTGTATCGATCTGAGCGAACTGACTTCTCTGAAATCTCTGAGAGTCAAAGAAAACAGACTACCCGACATCGATCTCTCAAAATCAACCCATCTTCATTATCTTGTAATTTCTGAAGATCAATTATTTGCAATTTCAAATCTATCAGATCATCAGGATCTTCATATCGTGATTGTTTTTTCTCCAGATAAGGGACGTTCGCTCTTTCGAAACCATATCGTTGCAGTGCAACGAGCAATCGAAGCAGAAAGTCTCGATCAGATCGATGAAGACCTAAAGAGCGCTTTCAAGACTTTCCCCCCTCAAATACAGTCGGATGTTTTAGAGGAAGTGATTAGACTTAGCGGCACATCTGAGACAGATCTATTTGAGGATGCAAGTCGCTTCTGCCAGGCGCTTCGAGCAGTCAAGGAGAAGCGCATAGCCTATCCACAAGACCAGACCTCTTGCGCGAAGAGCTGGCAACTGCTTCGCGGATGACGCTCGGGGATCCAGAAAGGGTCACCTTTTGCCGCGCCCTTGTCACCGCTGTGTAAAAAACCTCCCTGCCAAAATGCTCTGAGCCCTCTGGCGCGATGAGGAGGATCTCATCGTACTCGCTCCCCTGGCTTTTATGGACGGAAAGGCAGTACCCATATTCGTAAGGGGGAAGCGCGCGCAGGGGAACCTCTTTGCCGCTTTGGAAGTAGGCCATCCCTGTGGGATGGAGAACAACGCCAACATCGCCATTATAGAGCCCCATCTCGTAATCGCTGCGGGTGATGAGAATCGGGATGGGAAGATAGCTGCCCGCTGGAGCGGAGGCAAGGTGCTGTTCGAAAAGGCGCTTATTGAGGGCATCGACTCCAAGGGGCCCTTGGCGCATGCAGGAGAGCAGCGCGAACTGGCCGAAGTGCTTAAATAGGGTGGAGGGATCGGGTTTTTCGAGGAAGTAGGAGAAGGGGTAGGTGGGGGTTTCGATCACCTGGATGACTCTGAGCACCGCATCGACATCTCCCTGTTGGATCGCTTGGGAGAGGGAGAGGATCTCTTGCCGATCGGAGCGGAGACTCTGTGAGAGCTCTGTAATGGGAAGAGTCTTTGCGTCGATGAGATCGGCAAACACACTCCCTGCCTCCACGGGGGGAAGCTGGTACTTATCACCGATTAAGACGAGGCGCGTTTTTGGACCGATGCAGCTGAGCAGATGGGAAAAGAGGCGCACATCAATCATCGAGCACTCATCGGCGAGAATGAGATCGAAAGGAAGCGGCACTCCTTCTTCCTGACGGGCAAGAAGAGAGTGGAGAGTACTGGTCTGGAAGCGTTGGCCAATAGCTGTACCGAGAAGGGATGCCGCTTTGCCCGTGGGAGCTGTGATAAGGACGCGTTCTTTAAGGCCAGATGCCGCAATCAGCGCGGCTGCGGTGAAAGTCTTGCCTGTGCCAGGTCCCCCTGTAATAAGGGAGAGGGAGTAAGTAAGGGCTTTGTCGACGGCTTCTTTTTGCGCAGGGTTTAGACGCGGGTCGATCGGTTGGGGGGAAAGAGGTGGTGGAGTGGAATGCGCGAGCCTATGGACATGGTGGAGGATTTTGGTCTCGAGGGCCCAGTTCTTTTGGAGATAGTAGAGAGAGCCTTCCGATTTCACCCAACTGCCAAGACCTGGAAAACTCTCAGCTGCGGGAAGTAGGGGATGGTTTGCGAGATCGAGGGCGAGGTGTCCTTCGCGGGCATGGGCCATGAGCGTAGCGAGGAAGGTGCAGTGCTCTGGGGTCATCTCTTTCCACCGTTTTGCAGCAGCGGATGCAAACGCGTAGTCGACGGCTTCAAAGTGTTCCACTGTATCTCCTAAAGTGATAGGGGGCATTGCCGCGGATGAAGTAGTAGATCGCTCCACCAAAACAGGTGTCGAAGGGACGATTGTCAAATAGCTTTACATATCTAGCAAGGGCTTCTGCATAGATCTCTGCTTGGAGAAAATAATCGTGCGCGCGCATCGCCTCTTCAATCTTTTCCACGGAGTAATTTTCCAGGTAGTTGCTCTTCCAGTCGAGTAGGTAGTACTTCCCTTCATAGGAAAAAAAGAGGTCTGCAAATCCTTTCATGAGCCCTTTTGCAAAGGGGTAGTAGAACTGCATCTCGGTGAGGACTTGATTGCCTGGGACTGCAGTGAGAGGGAACCCTCCTGGGAAAAGGGGGGTAGTGAGCAGCTCTTCAAACCAGGGATAGAGCAGATCGGCTTGATCTGCCAGGAGGTGGCGAATCGCTGTAGGGTTAAGGGGATGGTGGAAAGAGCTCTGGAAGATCTTTTCGAAGAGAAGGTGGAGCATCTGCCCCGTTTCAGCTCCAAGGGGGAGGATGAGATCAGCGGGGGGTGTCGTGTGAGTTTGAGGAGTTTGTTTAGTCGCAAGAGAGGAGAAGGAGCAAAGAGTCCCCTGATCTGGAAGGTGAAGAGATGGCCGTGCAGAGAGTGGAGGCGTTTCTCTTGGGGGGATCGGCTCGAGTGCAATCTGCGGAATCAATTGACATGTAAAGCCAGGCAGCGCCTTTTGCACTTCATCCAGATTGAGATGCTTGCAGAGAGTGGAGAGGAAGAGCTCGATGGGGGCTCCTGTGCCCCTTTCGATCAGTTTCTCTTCGAGGTCGAGAACAAGGGGGATATAGACTCTCTCTTTGGCTCTTGTGAGTGAGACATAGAGTTGGCGGAGTTTTTCCGCATCCCGCTCCTGAACCATCTGCTGGGAGGCGAGATCTTCTGGATCATAGACGGTGCGAAGAAGGGTCTGTCCATCGCGCACAAGCGCCTCATCGCCCACTTCATGACGTGAGGCTAGCCCGAGCGCAAAGACGGTGTCAAATTCGAGGCCTTTGCTCATATGCATCGTCATGATGACAATACTCCCCTTTTCCTCTTGGGGCGGAATTTTGAGGCGATTTTCATCGAGGAAGGGAAGCTCCTCGAGGAATGTGAGGACCTGACCGCTCAAAACTCCCTCTTCGATGATCAGCTCCGCTAACCTGCGTAGGTCGAGGTAGAGAGAGCGCTCTTTTTTCCAATCGCTATGGAGGAAGGAGTGGAAGAAAGCAGAAAATCCCTTTTCCATTAGGAGCGCATGCCAAATCTCAAACTGCGCAAGTTCAGGGAGAAGATCCCCTTGTAGATCGGCTTCACTTCTCCCAAAGAGAGGTCCTCCGAGAGCGCATCGGAGGTAACCGCGCCTTCTGGGCTTTAAAACCGCAGCGATGAGTTCTTTGAGCGCGGGATAAGCCCGCGTTTCGAGGAGCGAGCCCCCTCGATGAAACGCAGCGGGCATCTGGTAGCGTTTAAAAAAGTCGACAAGGCGCATCGCCTGGTAGCGATCTTTGACGAGGATGGCAAATGCATCCCAGTCGATTTTACGCGCTTCTTTTGCATGCAAGATCTCTTTTGCGATGAAGGGAAAGAGCTTCTCCTCTTCGATCGAATAGGGAGGCCAGACGCGCGATCGCCCTTTTTTTGTCTCTGCGATGAAAAATTGCACAGCTCCCGCTTGCTCAACACCTACGCTCTTTGCTTTCACAGCAGGGACATCGAGGCCCTCATTTCTTGCAGGAAGGGGCATCCATCCCTTGGGGGCAAGGGAGAAGAGGCGATTGAGCGCAGCGACAAGAGCGGGTGTGGAGCGGTAGTTTGTATCGAGATAGCGCCTTGCTCCCTCACCAAGAGCTGCACGTGCGCTGAGATAGGTATACACATCGGCGCTGCGAAAGGCGTAGATCGACTGCTTGGGATCTCCAACAAGACAAAAGGCGCGCACATGCCCATGGAACAGGGTGTGAAAGATCTTCCACTGCAAAGGATCCGTATCTTGAAACTCATCGATGATGGCGGCATGGTATTTTTGCCGAAGCGCTTTGACGAAATCGGGAGAATGGATCGCCTCACCCATTTTCTCGACGAGGGCATCGGGAGGAAGTGCCTGCGCGCTTTCCAAAAGGGGGTTGCATTTTTCGATACAGGTTTTTGCAAGCTGTAAAAAGATCTTGCGCGGATCTTTCGCTGCGCAAATAGAAGGCAAGAGAGCGCGCTGTACGCTCGGGATCAAAGAAGAGGTGGGCATCTCTGCTCTTGCTTTGAGATTTCCCTTTTCCATCTTCTCAAGAAAGAGATCGTTTAAGAGAAGCTGGTCAAATTCTTCTGTTGTGGCGGATTTTTTCTCAAGAATCTTGTCCAAGAGGGCGATCTGTGAGGGGATCTCAGGACCTGTCATCTGCTTGAAGAGGGGCATCTGAGCCCGCACAGCCTCTTCAAATCCTTCGATTTTCCCTAAAGATGCCAGTGCATTTTGAAATGCATGGAAACACTCGGAAAAGGGAGGAAACGAGGCGATCTTTTTCCGATCTTGCACAGCAGATACGAGGCGAGGGACCCATTTCTCAAAGGGAAGCTTTTTTAGGAGAAGGCGGATCTGCCCAGGACTGAAGGAGGTAAGGCCTGTGCGCAACACCTCTTTTACCCCCTCCTCGAGAAGGGGAAGATGGCTTTTCTCGTCGGGATCTTGGAGTGAAAAGGGGACCCTGGCCTCCCAGGCAAACTCCTGAAGCGCTTTATGGCAAAAGCTATGCAGAGTGAAAATCTGCGCACGATCAAAACAGATGAGCGCTCTTTCCACTCTTGAAAGAGCCTCTGCGATTGCTTCCTCTCCCCTCTCGATTAGCGCTACAAGGTAATCAAGGGTGGTTTCCTTGGATTTGAGGGCTATTTCAGTTTTGTATAAATTTTTCCGGATGCGGCTTTTCAGCTCACGCGTAGCGGCGCGCGTAAAGGTTACAACCAGGACCTGCTCGAGAAGCAGGGGATTTTCCCCTTCGATAAGAAGACGGGTGACGAGGTGTTCAATCGCAAACGTTTTTCCCGTCCCCGCCGATGCTTCGAGAAAGTAGGGGGAAAATACGCTAAGATCGCGGCTTAGGACATCAAATGCGCTCATGAATCCCTCCGAAAAGCGCGCGCAGTTTCACCGCCCACCTGTTGTAAAGATCACTGGGTAGTGCGCCTCTTCTTTGTAGGTACTGGAGATAGAGGTTTCTCTCAACACACTTTTCCAATGCCTTGTCAAAGTCTGATTCCTCTTTGCGAAGGAGCGCCTCTGCACAGCCCGGAAGAAGGGGCGAGGGGGAATTTCTTGCCTCGTGAAAATAGGAGACATAGTCTCTTAAGGCAGAGTAGGGATCTGGGATGTTTATCTCGATACAGGCTCCCTCTTTGGAGAGGTAGAGCTTGCGGTGTGAAGGCAGATACGCCCGCATGAAGAGGTACCGAGGCCAGACTTTGACGAGATCTCCGAGGGTGTCCTCTCCTTCGAAGACCATCCCATCTGCTGTGAGATCGGTCAACGTCCCGGTGAAAGTGCATTCTTCCCCAAGGGAAAGGGTACAATCGTGCAGGTGTGTGAGGGTGTTTCCTTCGATGCCATAAGAGGCGAGTCCAGAGGTAATGACACCGATCTCTTCTGCAAGCATTTGGACACACGCCTCTTGCAATCTCCCTGGAGGCAATTTGCCCTGCCTTGCCGCCTTTTCTGTCACTCTTTCTATTGATGTTTTGATGGCCTCCTTGCGCAAACGGGATCTAGCAAGGGGTGTCAGGAGAAATTCTCTCTCCTCGCCCTCCTCTTCCCAAAGGGAGATCCCCAAACTCTCCTGAAAATAGAAGCCGATGGGATCGCGCGCGAGCTTTCCGAGAAGCTCTAAAGAGATCTGCGTCAATTTCGGGCGCTCTTTGGGGCAAAAGAAAGGGGGAAGCTCGGCAGATTCCGGAAGTGAGAGTGCCTCTAGAGGCAGTGCGGGGTGATCGATTTTTTTATAGGGGATGGAATCGAGAAGAAGGGAGGGCCCCTGCGGTTTATTATCCTTCGCTTCGATCCGCTCATAGCTAAAAAAGAGGGCGTCTTTTGCATGCAAAAACAGCTCGAGGAAAAGGAGGCGATCCATTTCGGTGATTAGCTGCGTGTGAAGCTGCGACAGAGAGCTTTTCGATTCCATTCGGGGAAAAGACTCTTCATCCATGTTCAGACACCAGATCACGCGCACTGGGGTCAGACACCCCTCTTTCAAAGAGCGGAAGAGGATTTTGCCGAGCTGATAAGAGGGGCGCTCTCCCCCTTTTTTTTCAGCGATTTGTCTTAGAAATCGCTCGATGCTCTCAAAATCCCAGAAAGGGGCCTTTCTTTCCAAGACATCTATCGAGCGGAGCTCATCGAAGAACGGCTCCTTTTCAACCGTGTAACTGAGATACTTTTCCGCAAGATCTGCAAAGAGAGAAAACCACTCTGCCGCGCTCCTTTTTTCCTCCAGAGCGCGGAGATCCTCTTTAAGATCGGAAAAAATTTTTAAGAATTTGCTAAAGAGGGGGATATCCGTTTGCCCAATTAGGTCGAGCGGCCACACCACCTCCTCCACATCGGGTGTGAGGGCAAGTCCTAGCAGGAGGCGCTCGAGGCCGGCATCCCATGCATGAGGACTTCCTTCCAAAGAGCGGCGAATCTCTGCTTTTTCAAACCACCCTTCCAGAAGATCTACCTCAACCTCTTCGAGCTCCCATTTTGCACGGAAAGAGGGGGCTCTTAAAAGCTGCATCACAGAAAAGAGTGCAAAACGCTCCTTCGGTAGGGCAAGAAGTTGTAAAAAAGCGCGTGTCGCATCGCTAATCGATGCCAAGGGAAGTCCTTCGATCTGATAGGAAAAGGAGCTCTCTCCAAATACGAGATCGATATAGGGAACATAATCGGCAATCTGGGGCGCTAAAACGAGCACATCTTGATGCCGGATCTCTTTTTCGAGAACTTCCCTTAAAGCTTCGATCTCTCGGAGCTTTGAAACGGCGCTATGCACCTGGATCGAGCTGTCGCTCTCTTCGGGAAAAGTAGAGGAGAGATGAAGAAGACCCCTCTGGATATGGGCTAGCAAAGAGTCCCCTTCCGGTTCAAAGTAAGCCTCCTTCTCCTGGAAGGGATACTCTCCAAGGGAGCGGATCAATTTTCTTGAGAGCCCTCCTAAATTAGAAAGCAGTCGAGGGGCGTCTTCCCCTCCGACTTTTAGAAACACTCTCTGCTTATCCGATAGCAGATCCTCCCAAAACCCCGCAGTCGGTGAGAGTTGGTAGAAGTTTGCCTTGACCCTTTCTGCAAAGAAGTAGACATAGGGGACGGGCAAATAGGAGAACCCAAAAAGGGAGATATTCCCCTTCAAAGGAGGGCATTCGCGCACTTGGAGAAGAGGGCATGCGGTCCCGATCACAGTGCGAAATAGGGTCTGTTGCCACCCTTCCCGAGATAACCACTCTCCCAAAAAGTCAACTCCGTGGAGACCATAACTGACAAAACACTGGGCAAGCTGGTCACTTAAAGCGGGAATTTGCGCTGCGTAAGGGGCAAGCTCCTTTGGCAAATCGAGAAGCAGCTTCTCTTCAATTGCCAGGGAGATCTCGATGCTGCTTGGAAAAGGGGGGAGGGCCTGGTGCAAGAGGAGAATTTCGACACCTGCCGCAATCTGCAACCGGGGATGAAACGCAAAAAAGTGGTAGAGAAAATCGCGCACGGCAACGCTTGGGACGATGACGATCCTCTTTTCAAAGGGAGATCCCCCTTGAAAAAAGAGGGCATCTGCGAGCACTTCCGCCAGAGTATCCATCCGGTTGCTAAAAACCCGCTCTGGAATTTTAGAGTCGCCCACATTTGCCCCAATTGCTACAGTGAGTATATATGAGAAAGTTGTTTTCTAAAATACCCTCATTTTCTAAGTCGGGGCGCTTTTCTCTTGGATTTTTAAATGCCACCCAATTTTTGGGCGTCATTAATGATAACGTCTTTAAATTCGTCATGGCGTTTTTGATGATCGATGCGCTGGGGCCTTCCCATGCGAGCACGATCCTCTCTGCGACCGGCGCGATCTATGTCATCCCCTTTCTCCTCTTCTCCTCCTCTGCGGGCATTCTAGCGGACAGGTTCAGCAAGCAAAAACTCCTCGTCGTGATGAAATCGGCGGAAGTCATCGTCATGAGCCTTGCCCTTCTCGCCTTTTATACGGCAAGCATCTGGGGATGCTACACCCTCCTCTTCGTCTTAGCGACCCATAGCGCCATGTTCGGACCCTCAAAATATGGGATTATCCCAGAGCTCGTCCCTACAGATAGCGTCTCTAAGGCCAATGGGGTGATCACTTCCTTTACCTATCTTGCGATCATCATCGGGACGTTTTTGGCCTCCTTCCTCACAGAAGCCACCGATCGCCACTTCACCTGGATTGCAGGCTTTTGCCTCCTGGTCGCTGTGCTGGGGCTTTGTAGCTCCCTTTTTGTCAAACCGACCCCAGCCCAAGGCTCAAAAAAACGGATCAACCCCCTCTTTTTTCGAGAGATCTATCAAACTCTTCAATACTGCCGCACGGTGCGCCATCTCTTCCTCGCCATAATTGGATCTGCCTACTTCCTCTTTCTCGGCGCCTTTACCCAGCTGAATATCATCCCCTTTGCTATCCAATCCCTCCACTTAAGTGAAGTCGCTGGGGGTTACCTCTTCCTCTCAACAGCCCTTGGGATTGCCCTTGGCTCGCTGATTGCCGGCAAACTCTCTAAACGAAGGGTCGAGCTGGGCCTCTCCTGCTTCTCAGGCGTTGCAATCGCCCTCTTCCTGGTCCTGATCACCTGTTTTTCGAGCAGCCTTTCCGCTGTGATTTGCCTCCTCTTCTTGATTGGAGTCTTTGGCGGGATCTTCATTGTCCCCTTCGACACATTTATTCAGCTCAATAGCGACAATGAAAAGCGAGGACAGACCATAGCGGCGGCTAATTTCCTCAGTTTTTCTGGAGTGCTCATCGCCTCGATCTCTCTCTACTTCTTCAACCAAGTGCTCGATTTGACCTCGGCGATGGGATTTGCCGTCGTTGGAGCGATCACCCTGAGCATTTCGATCCTATTCACATTTCGGCTCTCAGACCTCTCTCTTTCCTTTTTCTCCCGTATTTTCCTACAAAAAATCCTACGGTTTAGAAGGGAAGAGCTAGAAGTGGAAGGGATCCTTGTGCTTGAAGGAAGAACATGCCAAACAGCACTTCTGCTTGCAGGCTCGATCCCAAGCCTCCACTTTCTGATCCCTCGCGATCACAAGATGCTCAAGTGGTACCACCGTTTCTTCTACTCAGTCCATATCGGCCCAGAAGAGGAGCATGCCTCCGAGCTAATCAGAGAAGCCAAACACCTCATCGAGGAGGGGTGCACCCCTTGTCTTCTGTTGCAAAACCCCCTGCCGCGCAAAGAGGTGGAAAAGAGCAATTCCCTGATCCATCTCTTCACAGGCAAAGCCGTGAAGATCTCTTTCGCCTCCATCGCCCAAGACCCAAAAACCGGAGCCCTTTCCCTGAGTATAAACTCTGCGTCTTAGCGCCTTTGCGTTTCTCTTACGCATCGGCTAAGACTCCTAGAATTCGACTAAGCCCGAGCTCGTTTATGTCTAGCTTGAATAGTTAGCTCTAGTCCAATTGCGTCTAAAACTGCCAGAAGATTGAAAAAACTCAGAATTTACAAGAGTTTCTTATAAATTTTCAATCAACGTATTGACAAATTTTCCGCTAACACTTACCGTCTCCTGGGCTTTTTTGATAGCCCAATTTTTTCAATGCTCATTATGGAGTGTATATGTCATCTTTAGCAATTGGTCCACGAGACCAAAAACAGATATTGCATAAAGAGAGTAATTCTGAGTCTGGAAGATTCTCTCTCAATTTTCCGCAGATTGCATACAATCTAAACAAAATCGCAATACCCGCTGTAGCTCTTCTCGCTTGCTCGCTTGTATCCGGAGCAGCAGCTGGACCCTTGGAATATGCAGCTTGCGTAACGGGTTGCGGTCTTTTCTGCACGCCGGCTGCTTTTCCAGGATGTATTCTAGCATGCGGACCCATTCTTTTCTTACCCACGCCCTAGTTAATGGAGATTATTAAATCAAGCATTGGAGGTGTTTATGTCAGTACATGCAGTTGCTCAATCATTAATGCAGTACGTTCCTTCTCAAGAACAGATATCCGAAAAATTTTCAACATTCGTTCCTAATGGCGCTCAGAACTTAAGTAAGTTTGCGGTGCCAATTATTGCCACAATTGCATTGTCCAGCTTTAACGGTGTATCGGCAGGACCGGCATCCTACGCAACATGTGTGGCTTCTTGCCTAGCACTTGCTACCCCCGCTTTGACGCCAGCTTGTTTAGTTGGCTGCGTAGCCCTTGCAGGCCCTTGGTGTCCGTGAAGATTCTGTACTTTTTGGGGAGGGTCATCCCTCCCTCTGCTTTTCTAAGATACGTGATAGCTTGTATCTCCCTTCTTTTCATACCCACCCCTTAAGTCAAGAAACACGATCCCGAACGGGATACAAACTTTGCTACTTTGCGTTAAGACGCCAGGATTTAGCGCTGGATGCAGGGTTCGTAGGGGGGGAGGTCTTTGTAGAAGGCGAGGACGGGGGAGACCTCCTGCTCTAGGAAGGTGTGGACCTGGGTGTCTGCCCGTCCGATGAGGTGGTGGCTGTCTGCGCATTTTGTGATCTCCTGAGAGGAAAGACCAATTGTGCTATCTTGGGCAATTCTCTCGAGAAGGTCACAGGGGCGCCCGTGATCTTTGATCTCTGCGCTTGCGGCTAGGCTGTGCGCGCGGAGCCTTTCGTGAACCACTTGTCTATCCTTACCGCGGGAGGTAGCTTCCATGAGGATGTTTTCTGTTGCGAGGAAGGGGATCTCTTCTTGGAGATGTTTATGGATGATCGCAGGGTGCACGATCAGCCCATTTGTGACGTTGCAGAGAAGGTTTAAAATGCCGTCTACTGCGAGGAACATCTCAGGGAGGTAGAGGCGGCGATTTGCAGAATCGTCGAGTGTGCGCTCTAGCCACTGGGTAGCCTCGGTGTAGTAAGCATTTTCAGAAAGGGAAATGGCAAAACGAGCCAGGCCGCAGATCCTCTCGCTACGCATCGGGTTGCGCTTATAGGGCATCGCGGAAGAGCCGACCTGGGTCTGGCTAAAGGGCTCTTCGATCTCCTTGAGATGGGCAAGGAGGCGCAGATCGGTAGCGAATTTGTGGGAAGAGGCGGCAAGGCCTGCAAGGGCTCCTGCAATCTGCGTATCTTGCTTGCGGGTATAGGTCTGCCCCGTTACAGAAAATAGGCGCGTAAATCCCATCTCCTCTGCAATCAGCTGCTCGAGCTGATCCACTTTTTTACTATCGCCGTCGAAGAGGGAGAGGAAAGAGGCTTGCGTCCCGGTAGCCCCCTTCACGCCGAGGAAGCGGACTCCGGAGAGGAGGTGGTGCAAGTCGCGAAGGTCGAGGAGGAGATCTTGGATCCAGAGGCAGGCGCGTTTGCCGACAGTGGTTGGCTGGGCACTTTGCATGTGGGTATAGCTTAGGCATGGGAGATCGGCGTGCTTCTTGGCAAAGTGGGAAAGCTGGCGCACGACCTGAACGATTTTCATTTGGAGGAGGAGAAGCCCGCTTTGCATTTGGATGACATCTGCGTTATCGGTGACAAAGCAGGAGGTCGCTCCGAGATGGATAATTCCGCGCGCTTCGGGACACTGGTCTCCAAACTCGTGGATGTGTGCCATCACATCGTGCCGAAAGGTCATCTCATAGTGGGCAGCCTTTGCAAGATCGATTGTTTCAACAGCCGATGCGAGGGAGGCGATCTGTGCATCGGTGATGGGTAGACCCAGTTTTTTCTGCGCCCGTGCCAGCGCCACCCACAGCTTGCGCCATGTGACGTATTTAAACCGGGGCGAGAAGAGATAGGACATCTCTTTACTGGCGTAACGGTCAGAAAGGGGAGAGGTGTAGTGGATCATCTCGTCTCAATGAGGGCTTTTAGTTCCTCTAGCGCCTGTAACATCTGCGCTTTTTGTTTGCTACTTGGTTTAAAATCGCGCCGATCGAGTTGGAGGGTGAGTCTGCGAAGGGCATTAAGGCCACTTTCTGCAAGGTCGGTCGTGCGCTTATCGCTCTCTGCTAGAGGAAAGGTCTCGCGGATGAGTTTGAGCAGCTCTTGCTTGGCTTGTCCCTGGTAATTTTGAATGATCCGCTCTTTTTCGTGCTGCGATCCCGCACGCGAGGCGAGGGAATAGATCGCCTGTTTGGGCATCTGGTCGAGTTTAGGATGGAGGCTTTCGGGAAGCTGCATGTGGAGCTCGTAGTACTGGAGGAAATTGTAGGGCGTTTGCCGGTTGCCATAGGTCGCAATGAGCCATGCGCTGAAAGCTCCATCTTGGTAGGACTTGAGAATGGTCTGCGCTTTTTTAATTCTCTCGCCGTGGAGGATAATCGCCTGGTTGTTAATCGCTTTGACCTCGGCGGTAAGAGAGAAGAGCTGGGCGAGATCCCCTTCTGTATCTTGTTCCTCGTTTTTGTACTGCTCGATTAAAGAGGCAAGGGTCTCTTTCTCCTGAGTGCTGAGAGGGGCTACGCGAAACACTCCCGCAAAACTCGAGAGGTTTCCACTTGAGGACATCTCGACGAGCGAGGTCATCTTCGAAAGCTTCTGCGTTGCCATCTTCAGACGCGAGGAGAGAAGAGAGTTAACTTTTGCCATCTTTTTTTACCATCCTTTTGAGGAGTTCTTTTGCGAGGGCGACGTAATCTTCCGTCGCTCGACTCTTAGGCGCCGTTTCGAAAATCGGTTTTCCGAAGACGGAAGCTTCTGTGACGTTGATGTCTCTTCGCACCTTGGTGGAGAGAATTTTTCCAGGAAATGTCGTCTCGATCACTTCTAAAAATGCGTCGTTGCTTTTGCCGCGCGGATTCCAGAAGGAGAGGGCGACGCCGAGAACATCGAGAGGATGGCGCTCAGAGATGCTTTCCATAAACTGGGAGAGGCGCTGGAGCCCTTTGATGCTATAGAACTCAGGCGTTGCGCACACAAGCGAATAATGCGCTGCGATCAGCGCCGACTCGGTGAGCCAGCAAAGAGAGGGAGGGGTGTCGATGATCACCACATCGTATTTGAGATCTTTGAGCACCTCTTTGAGTCTCTCATGCGAATACCGATCGGCGGCTAGCGCTCCCGTCACCTCGACCCGCTCGAGCCACGTATCTGCGGGGATCAAGTCGAGATTTTTGACGCAAGTCGGCAAGATCACCTCTTCGATCTTTTTGGTGCCCTGAAGCACGGGAGCGAGCGAGTCCTGCGCATCGGGATCATAGCCAAGACCTGTAGTTAGGTTTGCTTGCGCATCAAAGTCGATGAGGAGCACCTTCTTCTTGTGGAACTTGGCAAGAGCCGATCCCAGATGCAGTGAGGTCGATGTCTTTGCCGTTCCCCCTTTAAAGCTGCTAACTGCAATTCTATACATGGGCTTCCTTGAAACTAGAATTCAAACTGCGGCTTGTATTTTCTTTTTCGATCGCCTGTAAAAACTCTCCAAGAGAGATCTCACCGTGGACGACGTTATCGCGCGTGCGCAAATTCAGGGTCCTATTTTCCAACTCTTTATCCCCAACGGTCAGCATGTAGTTGTACTGCATGAGCTGCGCGTTTCGAATCTTTTTGCCCATCGACTCGCTCGAGTCATCCACATCGCAGAGAAACCCTGCCTTCTTGATCTCAAGCGCAACTTCATTTGCATATTCTGCGTGCCGATCTGCCACAGTGAGGATGCATACCGGACGCGGGCTAATCCAAAGAGGAAACTTGCCTGCGAAGTGCTCGATCAACACGCCAAAGAATCTCTCCACGGAGCCGAAGATCGCAACATGCAACATCACGGGGCGCTTCAGGCCGCCATCACTATCCGTATATTCGAGTTGGAATTTTTCGGGAAGAGACATATCGAGTTGGATCGTCCCACATTGCCACGATCTGCCGAGCGCATCGCGAATGTGGATGTCGATTTTTGGTCCGTAAAAGGCCCCGTCGCCCTCGTTGATCCGGTACTCTTGACCCCATGTGTCGAGAGCATCCTTTAGGCCTGCTGTCGCCACTTCCCAGTCGGCATCTGTGCCGATGCTATTTTCTGGTCTTGTCGAAAGCTCGAGGCGGTAGGTGAGGCCGAAGGTCGTGTAGGTCTCCTCGATCATCCCGATGATCTTCATGATCTCCTCTTTGATATCGGAGGGGCGCATGAAGAGGTGGGCGTCATCTTGGTGGAAGCTGCGCACGCGAAAAAGGCCGCTAAGAGCACCCGAGGCCTCATGGCGATGGACGAGTCCAAGTTCTGAGACGCGCAGCGGCAGCTCTCGGTAGCTATGCAGCTGAGATTTATAAAAGAGCATGCAGCCCGGGCAGTTCATCGGCTTGATCGCAAAATGGCGGTCCTCGATGTGGAAGGCATACATATTTTCCCGGTAGTGAAACCAGTGGCCGGAAACTTCCCAGAGGTCTTGTCCCATAATGTGAGGGGTTTTGATCTCGACATACCCTCCTTTCATGCGCATGTTTCTCCAGAAATTCACGAGGCGATTCCAAATGATCATCCCGTGGGGATGGATGAAGGGCATGCCAGGCGCCTCCTCTTTGATCGAGAAGAGATCGAGTTTGGGGCCGATGAGTTTGTGGTCTCTCTTTTTCGCCTCTTCAAGGAGGAAGAGGTATTCTTTGAGAAGCTTGCGATCGGGGAAGGAGATCGCATAGATCCGCGTGAGCATCTCTCGCTTGGAATCCCCTCTCCAGTAGGCGCCGGCGACTTTTAAAATTTTAAATGCTTTGATCTTGCCCAAATTCGGCAGGTGTGGGCCGCGGCAGAGATCGAAAAATTCTCCCTGGGAATAGGCTGAGAGAGTCTCTCCATCTGGGAAGCTCTCTATCAACTCACACTTGTAGGGATTGTCCTTGAAACGCTCTAACGCCTCCTTCTTTCCGGCAATGACGTGCCGCTCGCTGACGTAATTTTCCTCTAAAATCTTCGAGACCTCTTTTTCGATCTTCTCGAAGTCGGCATCGGAGATGGTCAAGTTGCCAAAATCGTAGTAAAATCCATTTTCAATCGGCGGGCCAATGGTCGGTTTGGCGTCGGGGTAAAGGCGGAGGATCGCTTGCGCGAGAACGTGGGCGGAGGTGTGCCAAAAGACCTCTTTTCCCTGGGGAGAGTCGAAGTGAATCAGCTCGACGGCATCTCCCTCTTTGAGGGGGGCTGCCAGATCGCGCATTACACCATTGATCTTGATTGCGAGAGATTGATCGGGTCCGCGCAAATTGAGTTTCTCTGCAAGCGCTTTGCCGTTACTTCCTTCCGGGAGCTCGATTTTTTCTTTGTTCAGCTTGATATCCATTGGCCTCTCCATGAATTTTTTTTGATTGATTGTAAATCATCTACGGCCAAAATAGAAAGCCAAAAAAATTCATGAACTTTGACTATTCCACTCTAGCGATCGATAGCCCCGAACTCCTTGTGCGGACAGCTCTTTCTCTTCCCGATTCTAAGCTCTTTCCAGATGAGCTCCGCGCCTCGCTGCTATTCGATCTCTCTGGCATTCAAGACAGCTTCCGGTTCCGCGCGCTCTACCGCGCTAGAGTCCTCGCTAAGTCTCTCATCGACGAGCGAGGGGAGATGCGTAAAGCTATTTTACAACAGCTCCTTACCACCCTAGAACAAGAGGGGCACCTCTTTACCCCTTCAGGCACAAGCGATGGAGCCCTCACCTCCCACCTGCTCCACATTCTGCCACGCCTCCAAGACGGGGAGTTTCTCAAGCTGCTAAATAAGTTTCACCTGCCGCTTGCACATGGAATGGCAGAAGAGCTCATCCGTGAAACCCTCGACATCGAAGGGCCAGTCACCCTCTCCCATGTAAGACAAGCTGTCCTCTCCGCTTGCCTCACTCCGCTGCGTCAAAATGTCGGCTCCTGCTTTGCCTCGGCCCCCGCCATCCTCATCCAAGCTGAGACGCCAGAAAGACTCCTTGAAGATCTCTTTCAACTCCTTCTCACGGGAAAGTTAAAACGCACCTTTGGAGGGACCGAATACGCGCTCCCCCTCAGCCCGTCTACGGGGATGGGGGATTTGAAAAAAAATCTCCTGCATTATCCCCATGCAGCTCTCTGCCCTGGGCTCATTGCCGCGCTCGGCCCCGATACTGCCCGCCTAATTGCAGAGCAGGGAAAGAAGACCCTATCCTCTGAAGAGCTGATCCGCGCCCACTTTCTTGCAGAGGGAGGCCTTAAAGAGGAGGACCTTCTCGAAGAGAGAAAACTCGAGCAGATGGCTCTACGCAGCGGATCTTCCCCTGGCAAGCTCGACCTCATACGCTCATTTAGGGAAAAGGAGAGAAAAGCGCGCTCTCGCTTCAAGCGGACCTGCGATAACGCCCTCCTGCGCGCCTGGGAATTTACTCTAGCCTCCTTTTCAGAGGTCAAGATGGAATTTTCGAGATGGAACCTCTTCACCAGCCTCGGCTTTTCCCCTGAGGAAAATGGGGGGATTGGACAAGTGATCCACCAGAGGATCGATGAGAAAATTCAAGAGATCAACCAAAAGTTAGAAAGGTCTCAACGAGAGTACGAAAACGCTTTTGATCAGGCCAAAACAGCTGAAGTCCTTCTTCGCAATGCAAGCTCTGAAACCGAGGCGCGCCGCCTTCAGGCGGAGTACCAGGCGAAAGCGTATCACATGCGCTCTTCTCTTGAAGCGCGCGACGAACTCTACTCTCATGGCTCCCATTTTGCGACGCTCTTCTCATTTTTACTCAAACAATACGACACCCTCTTTCCCCGCTATTTTCAGGAAGCCTACGACGCCGAGATGCAAGATGTCCAGCTCGTCTCCTATGAGGATAGCCCTGCGGGATTCCGCTTGCTTTACAAGCACGGCAGACAGGACCCCTCCCTTTGGTCTTGGATTTACGACAAAGAGAGCTACATCGCTTGGCTAATCTCTTTTTTCAAAGCAACCGAAATGGAAGTAGGAGCCAGCTGTGACTGGGAAGGGGGGCAAGAAGAGATCTCGAAGATCACCTCCGAGATCATCGCCCACCTCGAAACCCCGCTCTTTTTAGATAGCGCGCTAGCCCGGATGGCAAAAGCCCATGTGAAAGGGGCCAAACCCTGGGCCTATACTTCGGGGGGCACCATGACCACCCTTCTCAAAACCTATTGCCATCGAGAGGGGGAGTTCTCACAGGAGGAGCGGTGGGTCGAAAGCCCAAGCGATCTACTCATCTACCTGCTCGACACCCTAAAAAATGCCCCTCCTCTAGCAACTAGCCCTTTTATCGAAGATCGGGACCGACGGATGCTGATGGCCTCCCCCACCCATGCCTTTCTTCTCATCCCGGGCGAGGAATCCTTTACCCAAGGGTGGCAAAAGGAGACCTTCACATACACCTGGGTCCGCGACGAGATCTTTCTCCCAAGCCAAAAATTCTACGCCGAAATGCGCCTAACTCCCCCTCAGCAAACGCTCCTTCTGGAAACATTTTCAGAGAGATTTCCCCTCCCTAAGCGTCCCAGTGGATCCCACTCGATGACCGTGAAAGAGTGGCGCAATCACCTCCTTGTATCCGCACCCCATTTAGCGGATGCGATCGATGGATTTCTCTACGAAGCGCTTCCCTTGGTTCCTGGAGGAGAGTGGAAAGCGTGCGTTTGCCGCCTCCTCTCCGATCGGATGGAAGAGGGGATCGAAGAGGTGCTCCGCCGGCTGCCCGATGTGCCCGCCCCCTATCTCACTGCAAGTGGCGTACGGGATGCGGCAAAAGCGTGCTTCCTCCTTGCACAAGGAAAGCGCGCTTTGGACTTCGACCTCCATCAATTTATCGCAAAACATGCCCGCTTCATCGGCCTTGCAGCGCCATCGCCCGTTCTCTTTGCCGATACGAACTGGTCTGAGGCTTACTTTGGCTGCGTCGTAAATCCGGGAACGGGACAATTTGAGCTGTGGCGCCTCGACCGAACTCTCACCAAAGGGTCTCCTATGACATCCTGGAAGCCCTTCGTCACCGGCATCGACCGGAGACCTTGGACCGTGTATACCCGTCCGAAGGAGTATGGAACATGATTTCCGCTATTCAAAAGGGTTTTGAAGAGGCCAGCGCGTTCTATGAACAAAAAGAGCGCTGCAG
>JAFEGI010000008.1:0-59576 GCA_018240135.1 Verrucomicrobiota bacterium | reverse complement strand
GATTCTGACTTTGCACAAGGGCAGCTCGAGCGCATTTTCAGAGCGCGCGCGCGGATTCAGCTTTTTGGGGCAGGAGATACGGATCAGTATTTCATCTTTGAGTTCAAAGAAGGCCCCTGCCACATTGACAAAAAGCGGTGGGTCCACGAGGGCACAAAGCGGCATATTTTGGATATCCGCCTTTTCGATCGGAATCTGCGATTCTCCACTCCTTATGTAGGATATTTACAAAAGGAGGGGGCAGAATCTCTCGAGCATGTAGCTGACCTCTCTGAAGCATTAAAAGGGCATGAAGGATTTATCCGCTTTATCTCCCTTGGAGAATCCACCTACCCCGTCGTTCCCCATTATGGGATGAACCTCGCCTACTGCCTTGCAAAACAGCTAATCGATCGCAGCGAGATCATCCCTCTTTGTTTAAAGGTGGTATCTACCATGCATCGGTTAGGGGTGATCCATCGCGACATTCGACTGGAAAATTGGTACTATGATGGCGAAAAGCTCGTTCTCGGAGGCTTAGACAGAGCTTTACATCTGACAGAGGGCGATGTCGTAGAACCCGAGGAAGAGTCCTACCCATCTGATGTCTTGTCGCTAGGGATGCTGTTTTCTCGCTTATTTGAAGAGCCAACAGATCTCATCCACCAAATGCTGCAGGAAAAGCCTGAGGAGCGCATTACAGCGCCAAATGCTCTCCAATTCTGTTGTCCTAATTCATAGAGCCGAATACAATGTCCCGCTCCAGGAATCTATCCGAATAAAATTTTTCGTCGATTTTTGGGATTATTTTGGCCTCTTTTTGATCCATTTTTGGGGGTCAATATACTGATGTCGATATTGACCCCCAAAAATGGATCAAAAAGAGGCTCAAAAGAACCCAAAAAATCGACTGAAAATTTTTATTCGGATAGGTTCAGATATGGGCATACAGTTTAATCCTACTTCTTATAATAATTCTTTAGACTATTCTCTATACAGTCTGGAAGTGTTTCTCCAGGGAAAATTTTGGAGCCAAGACCTCTCCCCTGATCAAGCGATCGATTCGTATCGCGCTCTTTATATCGTCAAAGAACGGATACGCTACCTATTATCTGATATGGATAAAGAGGTAAAAGAACACTCGATCGAGCTAATCAGACAATTTCATCAGGAGGAAAAGAGTTTTTTTGTCTCAACGGGGCACCGCAATAGCCTTTTAGATACCTACTATCCTGAGATCCGCCGGCAAACCACCTTGTATAACCACTTACTAAAGCAGGTGATTCTCGCTGAATCGCGAATAAAACTTTACCAAGAGCGCAAGCTTGAGGGAACCGTTCTGCCTGGAAATGATCACCTGATTGTCTCATCCCATGCGGGATACTTTCATATCGATCAATCTCGCGAAAAAAGTTGTGGTGGGAGTAAAAGCATCTTCAGCGCGCAGTGGTTTAGCACGGATGTGGCATCTTACAAACCCGCCATGTGCTATCAGCGCAATATCCCTAAATGTCCTAGAGACCAATTTAAGGGCGAGCTTCAGAGAGAGCTGAACCTATCTCATCTCTTATCCAGTGATGAAGGATTTTTGAGGTTTCTATTCTGTTTTAAATTCCGAGAGGAGCTCTATGCAATCACTCCAGATTATGGGATCGATCTATCGAATTTTTTAATTTCAGATGCTAACGAAACCAAGCAGCATATCGCCCCCATCATCTGGCACGTCCTGCAATGTGTTGCTCGATTGCATCGAAAAGGAATTCTTCATGTGGATCTTAAACCAGAGAATTTCTTTCTCGGCCAGCATTTGGTGCAAGGCGATGTAGGGCCTGGGCTCGTCCTTGGCGACTTCGGATATGCAGTGAATTTGGCTCAAGGGGAAACGTTGAAAAAAACTCTGGGCACTCGCGACTACATTGCTCCTGAGGTGTGGCATACCCCTGCCCAAGCGACTTATAAAGCGGATGTGTGGTCGCTTGGCGCCCTGTGTTATCTGTTTTACTGCAAATTATATCGAACAGATCCCCCTGATCTTGAGCCCCTCGCAGAACTCGTTAAGAGCCCTCTAGCAGAAGGGGAGACTTCCGATGAGCGCACGGCAAGTGTGCACGCCTATCTCTTCCCAGACCCTGCTGACCCCTACGACTCCTTTCGGGAGCTCATTTGCAAGATGCTCGTCATCGACCCAGAAAAGCGGATCTCTGCACAAGAAGCGGCCTCCCTCTTAGGTTGATCTTTACTAGATTCTAGAATCTGGTATATACCTCCAGAAATGGGATCTTGGATTTTTCTTCTTATCACCCTTCTTCTCCCCTCTATAGGAGCCCTTGCGCTCTATCAGGGCAACCCCAGCTTTCCTCTCATGCCCGAACAGGGTCTTTTTATCCCCTCTTCTTCGATTGCCTCTGTCAAGATCGGCTATGTTTTTGATGATGTGTTTGATCGCAAGATGCGGATGGTAGGTCAGGGCAACCCAGGTGAACGCTCCAGGGTCAAAGACTTCGGCGCCATGACGCAGCTAGGCACCGTGACCTTGAATTTGATCCAGAGGATCGAGGCGTATGCGGGATTAGGCGTGCTCAACATGCACCTCTCCCAGCGCCCTTTTTCTGAAGAGAAGATTGCTTATCGGACGGATTGGCAATTTGCATGGGAAGTGGGAGGAAGGGCGCTGATCGCCTACTGGGGAAACCTCCACCTAGGGATCTCGGCCGCCTATCTCCAGTCAGATCCTTCCGTTTCTAGCCTCAAAGTGGACGACTCCTCCTATAAGACAGGTAGAGCAGACCTCTTTTTCCGCGAGTGGCAAGTCGGCATGGCCCTCTCCTACCACCTCAACTGGTTTATCCCCTATACAGGCCTTGCCTACTCCGACCTGCGCCTCAAGTTTCACCATCTCGCATCGCTTAGCTCCATTTTTCCCAGTCACCACGTCACTTTTGAGGATCGCCATCCCCTTTCCTTTGTCATCGGGTTTGGAATCGCTCCCAAAAAATTTGTCGACCTCAATGTTGAAGCTAGATTTTTTGGAGAAACTGCTCTCACTGCTAGCTGTGATCTTGCATTTTAAAATCCCTCGAGATAAACTCTCTAATTTCATTTTCTGGCATAATTAGAGACGAGGAGTTGTCCATGAATTTCAAGCGCATTATTTACACCTGCGGTGCACTCTCTTTGAGCACGTCCCTGCTCGCAACGACGATTGATCAAGGAGACGACCTGGACCAAAAGGATATCAATGCGCTGCGCGAGTGGATCAACACCAAGCGCCAAGTCACCGTCCGCGAACTCGGTGGAGCCCTTTCCATCAGCGGCGAGGTGCGCACCGAATTTCAATCGACCGGTGAAACCCTCAATGGAGTGAAGCAAAGGGGAAATGGCGGCGCTGTTGTCGGCAAGGATGGCAGTCCGATCCCGATGAATGCCTTCGATATCGAAGTCAACTTGATGATGGACTACCGCACAGAGCGCTCCTGGGGATCGATTAAACTGGAGTTTGACAACAACGCCGGTATTTTCAGCGGCTCTTTTGATCGAATTAAACTCGAGCGCGCCTACTGGGGCGTACACGTTTGGCAGGGCGACACCTACGTGATCGACACAGAGATTGGACGGCGCAGAATGTCGACCATCCTCGATTCAAAAATCGAGTTCAACTCCTTCTTTGATGGCGCCTTCTTCCGCTACGATCAAGCCCTCGACTCAATTGGAGATATCTATCTTCACCTCGGCGCCTTTCTCATCAACGAGAATAAGAACCAGTTCGGCTACGTCGGCGAGATGGGGATTTTCAATGCATTCAATACAGGCTTCTATACCAAACTCTCCCTCATCGACTGGGATACGAAAGATCAGCATAACCGCGTGAATAATGAGCGGTTTGATTTCGTAGTCGGCCAGTGGATCCTAGGATACCGCTTTGTCCCTAAATACCTCGATCGAGCCGTTCAAGTCTACTTAGCGGGCCTTTGGAACTTCGTAGCCCGTAAAGTCGCGATCACAGGCCACAAGCGAGCCAACTGGGGATCCTACCTCGGCTTTTCTGTGGGCGAGCTGAAGAGAAAAGGGGACTGGGCCTTTGATGCGAACTACCAAGTTCTCGCAGCGCAGTGCATTCCCGACTTCGACTCCCAGGGGATCGGCCTAGGAAACGCCGTAGGCTCTGGCTTCTACCGCAGCTCCGTAGATGGGGTCGGCGTGGCCAATACGCGCAAGACAGCGGGCGGTAACGTCAACTACCGCGGCTTCCAGCTCACCTTGGACTACCTGCTCACCAACCAGCTCGACTTGCAACAGAGCTGGCAGCAGGCGATCACCCTGGATGACAGCATCGGGCCTTTCCGCAGATTCAAACAATACGAGATCGAGTTTATCTACGGATTCTAATCGGCTTTTTCTGGAAGTTCAGCCAGACTCTTTCATAGATCCGGCAAAGGGCGCCATTGGCCATCACATTTGATGAGGTGATGAGGGGATCGAGAATCACATTGAATGCGAGAATGATCGCGATCATCTCTGGATTGAAGCTGAGATACGTTTCATAGATCGGGAGCATGATAAAGATCGCCCCCCCTAGGATCGCAGCGGTTGCAAAACGCGCCAGCACAAACACCACGCTAAATTGCGCCCAGGTCCAAAGATCGGGTGAGCACCCCTGAAACTGGTAGTAGAGCAAAAAACAGAGAAAGCAGTTGGCGATGCAATCGCCGATTTGCTGGATGTTGGTCGTCGCAGGGATCACCGCCCTTGCAAATTCTGGGTCCTCCAGATTTTTTCCCGCCCCCTCGATCGTCCAAGGCATTGTCGATAGACTACATCCCGAGGTAAGGGCGAGTCCCCCCGCTGGGAGAAGGTTTTTGATACTTTGGATCCACCCTCTTCCACTTCCAACTAAAAAAAGCAAAGCAATGTAAGTAACAAGAAGTGCCACAAGCCACGCGAGCAACACCCCGTAGTGGGCAAAGACGTGATGCAATAGTTTGGTCTGATGCATCCGCGCGACAAATCCGAGCACAAAAAGAGGGATTAAGCGGGAAAAGATGCGCGTGAGGATCCACTCTACCCTCTCCTTTCCCCTTTCAATCCAGGTGCGCCGCTTTGTCCACATCGAAAGAAAACCAAGAAGGACGCCGACAAGCGTTCCCTTATCGGCCGACCAAAAGCTCGGCTTGACAAGAGAAAAGCGCCAAAGCGGAAGAAACTCCCCAGATGCTGTCGGAAGGGCAACGGGAGGGAGAAAATCGGTTGCAAGACGCCCTCCTGCAAAGGCATACCACACACTGGAAAAATTCGAGATCGCCTCAAAAAGGATCAGCGTGAGGATGAAAAGAGGCGCCTTGCGCTCAAATGAAGCAATCGTATGTGCAATGAATAGACCCACAGTAATGGGCAGGATCCAAACCAAGATGTCCTTGATTCCAAGACTTACTGTGTAAAGCCCGCGATGCACCCACTCTGGCAGGTGGGATGCTAAAAGCAGATAGAGGGCGATGAGGACAAATACCTGGATTCCACGATGAGAGATCATGGAAGAGGATTGTGCATTTTCCTTAGATTAATTCAAACTCTGCGATCTCTTCGAACATCGAGCGCCACTGATTTGCAATCGAGAGGAACTGTGTGACGTGGGAGCGGAACGGGAGATACTTGCCCATTTGAAAAGGGACATCGAGGAGAAGCTGGATCGAGTGGGTATCTGGATCCATCTTGAGTGTGCATCCACTATCTTCCCACCGAAATGTTCCCCTGGAAGAGATGCATGATAACACAGCTGGGGGGATTTCTGCCTCTCCACTAAATACGGTGGTAGAAATTGTCCACCGATCCCGCTTTAGATTCGTTTCAAATATTAGATACCTCTCATCGATCAACACACGCGCTTTGCGACTTCCCGTGAGCTGCCCCATAACAAGTAAAAATGCATCGTATGACATGCGCAATATTATACACAAAACAGAATTAATTAAAAGGAATCTCCCCATTCCAATTTCTTTGCTTTATTATATTCATCTTTATTCTTCTTTGTAATTACTATCTCTTCTAAATCCTTCTGCGAACAAACTTGGAATTTGATGAATCCAGACCCTTTAAAAGGATGCCTTACAATCCGCTTTTCTACTGGACGATGCGCCGTTTTTGAAAAGGCGACATAGGAAAACTTTTCATCCTCATAATTTAAACTTCCCCCTTTGAGCCTCCGATGCAAAGAAGTGCGCTCTGCCCTTGCGAAAAAGTGGCACCAACTGCTCGGGCAGCGCCTCATGTGCGGACAAGGGGCGATGAGATGCCCTCCCAAACCGATGAGCTGCTCCCTTACATCTAAGATGCGCCTAAACCCCTCAGGCGTCCCGGGCTCAACTGCGATGAATACTTGATTAGCAAGTTCCCAATATTTTTTGACACTCTCTGAGAGCGCCTCTTTGGAGAGCTCTCCTAGTGAATAGGATGCGACGACGAGATCGTGCTTTTCAATAGCGGCGTCTTGCATTGCCGTGTGGATCCACTCCGATGGAAGATCGGGAGCGAGTTCTTTTCCAAGGCGGATAAACCCTAAGTCCCATTCGAGGCAAGTGGCATGGGAAATGGAAGGGAGATGGGTGGCAGCTGCCCAAAGCGCGGTACCAGGTCCCGCACCGACATCGAGAAGAGTGGATGGCAAAAAATTCTTTAGGGATGTGCTAAAAACTGCACAGAGCGCGGCATAAGTAGCTGGCATCCGGGCAATTGCATAGGAGAGTCTTTGAGCATCATTTGAAAAGGGCTCTAAATTTTTCTCCCCTCTTCCCTCTCGGTAGCGCTTTGAGACCCTTTCGTGAATAGGGACGAGTTTGCCTAAAGAAACTCTTTCAGAGAGGGCTTCAATTTTTTCTTTTAATTCACTTGGGATTCCAGTCAATTGGCTCCTTTCCCCATTTTTTTAGCTGCTCATTAATTTTTGAAAAGTGACGACAGCCGAAAAAGCCGCTATACGCTGAGTAAGGAGAGGGGTGCGCCGCCACCAAGGCCACATGGGGTGGATGGATATTCTTAAGTTTTTCCTGCGCCGATTTTCCCCAGAGGACAAAGATCACTGGATCTTTCCGCGCAAGAAGCGAGGAGACCACAGCATCTGTGAACTGCTCCCACCCTTTCCCGTAGTGAGACCGCGGATCTTTTGCGCGCACAGTTAATGTCGCATTCAGCAGCAAAACCCCTTGCTTTGCCCAATGCAGCAGATACCCATTTTGTGGAGGGACGACCCCCAGATCTTCTTGAAGCTCTCGGTAGATATTCTTGAGGGAGGGGGGAAGGGGCATGCCGGGTAGGACGCTAAAGCTTAAGCCATGGGCCTGCCCCACCCCGTGGTAGGGATCCTGTCCGATCAGTACGACCTTTACTTGATCAAATGGGGTATGCAAAAAAGCGCTGAACACATCCTTTTCCTCTGGAAAAATGGAGTGCCCCGCACTTTTTTCCGCCTCTAAGAAAGCTTTAAGCTCTCTAATGTACGGCTTCTCCAGTTCCCCCTGAAGCTGCTTGTGCCAACTTTTTTCGATCTTGAGCATTGTCCCTGAAAATAAAGCAATATTCTAACTGCTCTGCACCACTCGTTTCAAGCAATCTCTGCTCTACCCACTCCTTGATTCTCTCGTCTCTTACAGGGGATTGATAATTTTGAAAAAAGGTTAACAAATCGTAGCAGGGAACTTTCAAAGAAAACTTTGAAATCCCCAAATTTTCTAAACAGCCTTTCTCCGATTTTAGCAAATCGTATACACAATGAATGTGTCCGCGAACCAAGGAAAGCTTCAGGGAACTAAGCACTGCGCCCACAGGGGGTTCTTTCTTGAGTTCAGAATGAACGAGGTCATAAAGGCCAAACCACGACGCCACCTCGATCTTAGACCAACCAAATTGTGTCGGATCCACCTTCTGGAGAATTTTGCGCGCAAGGATGTCAAGAGAGCTCTTTGTCTTTTCTGAATTGCAGTCGATAGGGCTAACAACCGCGTGCCATGTAGCTTCATCGAAGGATGCTCCCCGATCGACCAGTACTTGAGCTGATCGAAATGCTCTGCGAAAAAGCGCGAGTGAAAGTGGGGAACCGTCCATTCGAGTCTTTGCTTCGATCGCACTGGGATTCTCATTTAAAATGTCACGCACTCCTTTCCAATCATCTAGTGAGATATAATAGAAAATGTCATTTACTCGAGTTGTCATTTGCGCCTCTTTTTTTCATGAGCTGGATGATCTCTTCGGGAAGCTCTAACAGCCCTGCATATTCCAAAATATGGTAGTTTCCCGAATTAGGCTTATTGATGTAGCGGATAGGGCCCTCTTTCAGTACCTTTCGAATGGTGTCAACACACTCCTCTCGGGACCCATGAACGGAAATCGTATTCATCTGCCCCCAGATTTTATCCATCGAATACTCTAATCTTTTTTCTTCCTCGCAGATCCATTTTAAGTGGTCTTTTCCCCTAGTCCACTCGAGTAGGGGATAACGTCTAGGCCCCTCCTGCTGATAGATGGTTAAAAGAGCGCGCATGTCGGGATCCTCTGTCTCAAAGTGGGGAGAGGCTTTTCCATGTTCAAGAAGCACGTAGGCGCAAAGATATTGCTTATTTTCAATGGCTAGCTTGAGCAGCTCTTCAGGATGGCTGGGAGCCCCTTCGTCAAATGCGCGTGCGAGAAGAGGTGCATATCCTTTTTCAATTAGGAATGAAAATAGAGCATCTGGATCTTGGATCCCATTGCCCATGAGCAGATCCACTAAGTTTCTCGGGGGATTAAGGGGGGTAATATCATTCCAAGAAAATTCCTCTAAATTCCTTTTTCCCAAATCAAATTGCTTCACATACTCTTTACCGAGAAAGAGGGCAAATGCTGCTAGCGGATGTGCGTATTCGATCGCAAGCTCTAGAGGAGTCTTATCTAGACCGTTGCAGCGGATAGAGGCTGTAGAAGCATTTTTCCTTAACTCCTGACAGAGACGGTGCCTGCTACCTATACAAGCAAAAAAGTGGATGGGCTTCCAGCCTAGTTTCTCAAAGTCGACTTTTCTATAAACGAGCGCACCAAGCTTATGATTTTTCATACAACGATTCAACAAACCGAGCCACTCATTGATGTTTCGCGGCTGAGCGCCGTGCTCGATGAAAAAAGCCATTTTTTCTTGATTGTCACTGGTAATTGCAGAAAAAAGGGGTGTCCTTCCCTCTAAATCGACTTGATCAATAGGTACATTCCATTTGATGAAAATAGGAGCTAGTTGGATATCGTTCATTCTAATCGATCTTTGCCAAAATGAGCTTACGATTTCTGGTGGAACTATGACTCCGCTTTTCAAAAGGTGGGTGAGGTAAGCGGGTGTGAGAGTTCCTCTCATCGTTCCAAAGGTGATTAAAGATTCTCCATTAGAATCCCTTGTATTCACGATGCTTTCAATTTTTCTTCCCTTGCAGAGAAGAGCAAACATCTCAATCGAATCTGCGTAGAAAAAAGCATTTCGCCCCAATATATCGTTTAAAAAGGGATCTGCCTTCTTCGAAAGTAAGGTAGAAATTGTGTCTTTATGAAGCCGATGAATAAGGCATTCGTTTAGGACACACATGCTCCGAAAACTATTAGGTGGCCCCCGTGAAACCAGATCTGCCCCTTTCTCTGCACATTCCTTAACAAACGCGCTCTTTGTTGCATTCTCCTCGTGACCACAAATCATGCTCCACATTGCTTGTGTCACAGTGGAATCAGAAGAACTGGGTATGGCTGTCATAATAAATCTACCAGATTGAACTGTTCATCTTCGTATACAAACTGGAAAATCGGCATAGAACTCTTTGGATCCTCAAGCAGTTTTTGATAAATGCTATCCCCCTTCTCATTTGTGGAATTGAGAAGCCCTATTTTCTTATCCTTAGAGTAGTTCTCGGGTAAAAGCATTTTCCACTCCTCAACTGTTTTCGCATGAAAAAAAGCAGTTTCCCCTAGAATATCGGTTTCAAAAGGATCTGCCCCGGTCCTTAGGAGCCTTTCAATGATACACCGACCTGGCTGATTTTTTAAGACTTCGTTGAGCATCAATTGCCCACACTCATTTCTCCGATTAACCCAGAAAGATCCCTGTGAAATGTACTCATGAAGATCAATTTGAGCCACATAATCTGTATTAGAGATTAGATCCCAAATTTCCTTTGTCCTCGCATCAATTGTAGGAAATTGGGGCACATTTCCCTTAAACCGGTCATATATATGTCTGATATTTCCTATTTCCCATTCTTGGAACGAAGAATGATCTTCGATGAATGCTTCCAGGGAATCGGGTGGAATTTTTGGACCTCGATGACCCTCTAAAAATTTCAGAAATGCGGAGGAACAAGATTCGGGACGAGAAAGAGCGCATTTTCCTCCATATGCCCATAAAATCATGGTCGCCTGGATACGGTTTGCAGCAAGGGCTATGTCAAGGGCAGTCTGCCCCGTAGTTTGTAATCGGGAGTTGATGAGATTGCGCACAGACTGGCTGCGCTGCAACTCCGATTGCATTTTCGTTGTAAGTCCTGCGTGTGCATAAAAATGCATGTGCATCCAACCAAAACGGCCCAACTGCTTACTATCGACAATAGCGCCTGCCAAATTCCCCCGCTCCTCTCTCAGAATGGTCTTACTTAGGAAAATCTGCAAAACCTTCTGCCAGTCCTCTGAATTCTCAATTTTATATCCAATCTTTAGCAGCACAGTAAGAGATGCTGCATCTTGTCTCTCCAATGCGGCCTTGGCCACCTTTGGAATAGATCGGATAGCCTCTCTTAATGTCACAGATTTACACAGTTGATTATAGTATAAATTATTTTTACCTAATTCTGAAATTCTTGAAGTCATTTAACCGTTTTCTTTTGAGTTAATAAATTTTGCCCAAGAGACTACGCCTCGTCAGAATTATTCTCAACACCATTGACAGAAAGCTCTCTTTGCCATTAGAATCTCTGTCTCAATACCATATGGGATCCTATGGACGACCTCTCTGAAAACAACCTCATCCGCTTCAAGAACATTTCAAAGAAAAAAGAGGCGATTTTCGCTAATTTCAAGGTGAAAGGGGTACGCGGTGGGGTCAATTTCACCGCCTCGATCACGGTCGATCTCGCAGCTGCCGAGGTGCATCCGGGCGATGTCCTCGAGAAAATTATCGAGGAGTGCGCGCGTATCGGGGTGAAGGAGTTTAAGAGAGCGGAATTTCAGTTTGAGGGTCTTACAGTTAATTAATCTGGGTGTGGCGCAGCTTGGCTAGCGCACTAGCATGGGGTGCTAGGGGTCGTAGGTTCGAATCCTATCACCCAGATCTTTTCCAATTTGTCAGTGTTTCAACGTGATTGGTTCCGGGAAAAAAGAGATACCCTTTTGCTCCAACCAGTTTCCATCCCTTCTTTAAAAGAAACTCTCCATCTCGCTGCATCGAGAGGGGGCCGCAGGAGAGATAAAGGAGCTGCTCCACAGATGAATCGCTCAATGCTTCCAGCAGGGTGGGGTCAATTCCCTTACGGGGAGGATCCACAACGACCACCTCCTTAAACTCCCGAACGGCTTCTGCTGTGGCTGTCTGGTGGGTAATTTTCTGCTGATCCGCAGCTGCGAGTTTCAAACGGCTGAGGGCAAAACACTCCGCCGCATGAGGGTGTATCTCTACGCAGTGCACCTCTTTACTTTGGGAAGCGAGATTAAGACCGATTGCACCAACTCCAGCGTAGAGCTCGAGGATACGTTTGCCTTGCGGTACCCAGCGGCGGATATCGGACAGGACCTCTTCAAATAGGGAGAGATGGGACTGGGCAAAGCAGGCGGGGTGAAAATAGCAGGTAGCAACCCCTAGGGTTTCTTCAATGTAGGGTTTCCCCTCGCAAAGAAGCCACTTTTCCCCAAAGATCCGATTGGTCTTTTCCGGCTGAAAATTGAGGTAGATCGAATGAAATCCCCCTTCCATGTACAGCTGCTTTACAAGAGAAAGGGTGCGGGGATCTGCTGCGGGGCGATTGAGGACAAGGGTGAGCTGAACGCGCCGGGATTTGCGCTCCACGGCAAACTGGACATAGCGCAGAGTGCCTCTTCCACTTTTCTCCTGGTAGGGCTCCAACCCACACTTTTGGACAAGAGCGTAAGCCCTTTCGATGGCAGCGTGGTGGAGCGGACATTGGGGGATCGGGATGACCTCGTGGGAGTCTTTTTTGAAGAGTCCGATTTCAGGTCTTGCCAAAGTGCCGCGGACCGCGAGCTTTGAGCGGGTCCGCCACCTCGTCACCTCGCGCATGGAAAAAGTGGGCGTGAGGTGGGGGGCTGCCCTAGAAAAAAAATGGAGGAGCTCTTCCCAAACAGGAGGAGGGGTGAGTTTTCCCTGAATTTCACAGCCGGAGCATGTGGGAAAATAGGAGCAGCTCAGGTGTGTGGAAAACTCTGTCGATAGCTGTTCACGAGCGTTGTTCATAGATTGTCGATTGTCTACAAGTGGGGGTTTTATCACCAGCGCTTAAACAAAGAGTGAACAGAGTGACTGTATAGAAGAAATGGGAGGGTTATGAACACTTCCACCCTCTCTTAAGAAGAAGACTCTTATATCTAAAAAGGAAAACTCTGAATATCAAATCTTTTTTTCCTGCAAATTTTCTCTTCAAATTAGGAGGGGGATTCCCTAGAATGTGTTCATGACACAAGCTCTAACACACCATCACCTATTTTCTCTTGAGCAATTCGCTCATAGGGGGCTCTTCGAGGGGTGTGAGTATCCTTGGCATGCATTAGATAAGCTCAGCTCCTATCTTAAAGAGCAGAAGCTGGGAACCATTTTGGGAGAGGTTTCCCCTAACGCCCATCTTGTCAATTCCGATTGCATCTCTATTGGGGAGGGAACGGTTGTTGAACCCGGGGCCTATATCGAGGGGCCTTGTATTCTCGGGAGAAATTGCACGGTGCGCCATGGCGCCTACATCCGGGGGAATGTGCTCGTTGGGGATGGGTGCGTCATCGGTCATGGCACAGAAGTGAAGCATTCGATCTTTCTAAATGGGGCAGCAGCTCCCCACTTCAACTATGTCGGCGATTCGATCATTGGTTGTGATGTCAATTTGGGCGCGGGGGTCAAGTGCGCGAATTTGCGTCTAGATCACCTTCCCATCTCGATCCGCTTTGAAGAACATCTCATCCCCACTCAGAGAAAAAAGCTGGGCGCCATTGTCGGAGATGGAGCGCAAGTCGGCTGCAACTGCGTGCTTGCCCCTGGAACCATCCTTGGAAAAAAGGCGATCTGCTTTCCCTGTCTGAGCGTGCAAGGGACTATCCCTGATGGGACAAAAGTGAAACCCGCTTTGAAGAACATTTTTTTTAATTAATCTGAACGCGCGGAGCGAAAATGCCAGAAACTCTACTTAAGAATTCCTCGACCGATTTAGGCAAGTTTGGAAATTCCCACTTTTTTTTTCATCGCGACCGCATTGAGCAAGAGATCGCCAAGAACATCTACTCCTTTGGGGAGAAGACGAAACTGCGCGATGCAATCGAGTATGCGATTTTAAGCGGCGGCAAGCGATTTCGACCGCTCGTTGTGATTCTGATTGCAGAGGCGCTCGGGAACAATTTGAGCGTGTATGAGGCGGCTCTTTCCGTCGAATTTTTTCACACAGCTTCCTTGATTGTCGATGATCTCCCCTGTATGGATAACGATGATGAGCGCAGGGAAAAACCGACTTTGCACAAAGTCTTTGGCGAGTCGATTGCTCTACTTGCAAGTTATGCGCTGATGACGGCAGGTTATGATAAGATCTACCGCAATGCGCTTGTGATGCAAGAATCAGACTCTCCCTTTTCTGAGCTCAGCGACCGCGTCTGCAGCTTAGCTCTGGAAACCGCGACGCGCTGCGCAGGAATTCATGGCGCTACAGGGGGGCAGTTTCTCGACCTCTTCCCGCCGAATCACAACCTAGAGACGATCAAGCTGGCGATCTACAAAAAGACCGTGACCCTGTTTGAGGTCTCCTTCCTCTTTGGCTGGCTTTTTGGAGGGGGCGATTTAAAAGAGCTCGAGAAGGTGAAGAAAGTGGCTTACCATTTCGGCATGGCGTTCCAAACCGCAGATGATCTCGGAGATATGCTTCAGGATGAGAAGAAGCAACGGGAGATGAGTATCGCTCGCCTGATCGGAAGAGAACGCGCGCTTTTGCTTTTTGATGAGGAGATGCGCCAGTTCCGCAAGACGATGCAGGAACTGGGAATTCTGACCCCCTCTTTTGAAAAGATGAGCGACATCCTTGTGAAATATGCGATAGAAAACGCAAAGAGTTTATCTTAGGTACTTAAGTGTCCCACGTGCAAGGATCCATTCCTTTTTTCGATCGGATTTCAGATCAAAAGGTCTGGATGGATTGCACGATTCAAAATAGTGGAAAGACCGATAGCGCTTTTAAGCGACTTGTCAAGGAATTTGAGATGAGAATCTCAGGCTTTGGGGTCGATCTGCGCGCTAAAATGGCAGATAAAGTCATTACGGTCCCCTTCTCCTATCTTTTTTACCTCGAGGATATCCCCGAAGAGTTTCGAATCCAGGATTTAAGCGATTGGCGTCTTTACGACGCAGAATTTCTAGAGAAGGTGGCGGAGTGGATTCGGAGCAAAGTGCGCGAGGAGCATGGGCTTTCCCTTGTGTGCAAGGAGATCGAGCCCAAAAGTGTGAGCGAGATGCTCGCCGTTCTAAGAGATCCTGTGATGGGGAAAAAAGCGCGGGAATTCGCCCTTTTCCATGAACTCGTCCATCTCAAGCAGTCAGAGGAGACGGAGTGGAAATCGAGCTATTCTTTCCAAGATATCAAAAGGAGCGCAAAGATTGAGCGGATTGCAGCGGGGATCATTGGAGCACTTTCTTTGACACTTTTCCCTTTTGTTCCCGTGTACATCGCGATTACAGGTCTTGGTCTTTCCATTTGCCTTGGGCTCTATTCCCATTTCATGCTTAGGGGGCAAAAGGTGTTCTTTGTCGCAAGGGAAAAAGATGCCGATTTGCGTGCAGCTGAGCTTTTAAACGATGCAACTGGGGGGATCTACTTTTTTGACACGGTGAGACAGACCAACTTGATGTGGCGCGCGCTTGATCCGCATGAAGAGAAACGGCTGGATGGATTGGGGAACCACCTCTTTCACCAGGTGCATCCCCCCATCACAGAGCGGATCCGCTATCTCTCAAATTTTAAACCTCAGCTAGCTGCGGGCTGACTTTCCCTTCAGCGATTTTTGCATAGACTGCGGATTCGATCTCATCGGCGAGTTTGGGCTGTTTTTTCAGCTCATCGCGCGCTGCCTCTCTTCCTTGTCCAAGGCGCGTGCCGCCATAGCTGAACCAGGTTCCTTTCTTGTCGATAATTCCCATCTCAGAGGCGAGATCGAGCAGGGAGCCGATGCGGGAGATCCCCTCGTTGAACAGGATATCAAACTCTGCCTGTTGGAAGGGAGGGGCCATCTTGTTCTTCACCACTTTTACCTTCACGCGGTTGCCCACATCGGTGTTGTCGGGCCCTTTGATCCCGTTGATGCGGCGGATATCCATGCGAATCGAGGCATAGAACTTAAGCGCTCTACCGCCTGTTGTGGTCTCTGGGTTGCCAAACATGACGCCGATCTTCTCGCGGATCTGGTTGATGAAGATCGCACAGGTGTTGCTCTTGGAAAGCGTTGCGGTGAGTTTGCGAAGCGCCTGCGACATCATTCGCGCCTGAAGGCCCATGAATGAGTCGCCGATCTCCCCTTCGAGCTCATTTTTCGGAACGAGAGCGGCAACCGAGTCGATGACGATGACGTCGATCGCATTGGATCTTGCTAGAGTTTCTGCGATATTAAGCGCTTCCTCTCCTGAATCGGGCTGACAGATCATCAGCTCATCTAAATTAACTCCAATTTTTGCTGCATAAGCGGGATCTAGAGCGTGCTCTGCATCGATGTAGGCGGCGATCCCCCCATTTTTCTGGGCGTTTGCGACGATGTGTGTAGCCAGTGTCGACTTACCAGAGGATTCAGGACCGAAAATCTCGACGATACGGCCTCTCGGAACCCCGCCGATACCCAGCGCGAGGTCCAATGTGATTGCACCTGTCTTGATGACGCTCATCTCACGGGCCTGAGAGTGTTTGCCGAGGGTCATGATCGATCCCTCCCCGAATTGCTTTTCAATTTGGGAGATGGCGGCTTCTAGCGCTTTTTTCTTCGAGGGATCGTTTGCTTGGGACATGGAGAGACTCCTTTTCTTTCCATGATTGAACCGATGTGGGGTTTGAGTCAAGCCCAATTGGCCCAAGTTGGACTTTAATTGAGAATGTGGATACAAGGAGGCTCTATGATCTTAGCTGGCGATATTGGTGGGACGAAGGTGCGCCTTGCCCTCTTCACAGAAGAGGAGGTGCCGCAATGCATTCACGAGGAAAAATTTGCAAGTCGCGACTTCGGTTCGTTTGGAGAGCTCTTGCGGGTGTTTTATAAAAATGCGCCAAAAGAGACGCCCTCTTGCGTTTCTTTAGGGATTGCAGGTCCTGTGCAGGAGGGAGTATGCCGTGCGACGAATTTGCCGTGGGTGGTCTCTTCTAAGGAGCTGCAGAGGGAGCTCAAGATTGAGAGGGTTTACTTGATCAATGATCTCGAGGCAAATGCATGGGGCCTTCGGTGTTTGCCCGCAGAAGAGCTCTTTGTTTTGAATCGAGGGGTGAAACAGGCGGGTAATCAGGCGCTTATCTCTGCGGGAACAGGGCTTGGCGAGGCGGGCCTTTACTTCGATGGAAAACATCTTTTCCCCTTTGCAAGTGAAGGGGGGCACTGCGATTTTGGACCGACGACCGATCTCGAGCTGGAACTATTTCAGTATTTGCGCAGGCAATACAAGCATGTTTCTTATGAGAGGGTTCTCTCTGGATCGGGACTTTTTCAGGTGTATCGGTTCTTTGTTGAGGAGAAAAAGTGCCGAGAGAATGCAGCGGTAGCGGTAGCGGAAAAGGAGCCGCAACGGGTGATCACGGAGCAAGCGGTGCGTGGGGAGTGCCCGACCTGTGTAAAGGCGTGCCGCCTCTTTTTGACCGTCTACGGCGCAGAAGCTGCCAATCTCGCGCTTAAATTTATGGCAGTTGGGGGTGTGTTCATCGGTGGAGGAATTGCTCCCCAGATGGTCTCTCTTTTTCAAGAGGGGGATTTTATGAAGGCGTTTGTCGCCAAGGGAAGATTTGCAGAACTTCTCGGCAAGATCCCCGTCAAAGTGGTTCTCAACGATAAGACGGCGTTAATTGGAGCGGTGCGGTATGCTCAAGAAGCCCACTGAAGAGGGAAAGCGACTAAAAGAGGCCTCCAAGGGTCCCGTTCCTCCATGGAATAAGTGGGGTCCCTACGTCTCAGAGCGGGCTTGGGGCACCGTGCGCGAGGATTATAGTTCCAATGGAGATGCGTGGAATTATTTCCCCTTTGATCTAGCGGCGAGAAAGGCGTACCGCTGGGGAGAGGATGGAATTGCCGGGATCTGCGATCGCTATCAGCTCCTCGTCTTCGCGCCCGCATTTTGGAATGGGAAAGACCCCATCCTCAAAGAGCGCCTTTTTGGACTCAATTCCACCGAGGGAAATCACGGCGAGGATGTCAAAGAGTACTCCTACTTTCTCGATGCGACCCCTACCCACTCCTATCTAAAATACCTCTACAAGTATCCCCAAGAGGAATTTCCCTATGAGAAACTCAAAGAGGAGAATCGGCGGCGTAGCCCAACTGAAGGGGAATATGAGCTGATCGACACGGGAATTTTCGATGCGAGCAGATATTTCGATGTGTTTATCGAGTACGCAAAATCCACTCCTGAAGACATCTGCATCCGGCTCGAGGTGTGCAATCGAGGAGACAGGCCCGCCCCCTTCCATCTGCTCGCGCAGCTGTGGTTTCGCAACCGGTGGGCATGGGGAGAAAAAAGACAGACCCCTCCTGCGATTCAAGCAGAGGGGAGCTCTTGTCTTGTAGCCGATGATGCGCGCACGCCCCCACTTGACAACTTGGGGTTTGAGTACAAACTCGGCAAGCGCTACCTCTATGGACCTGAGGGCGCTGAGCTTCTCTTTACGGACAATGAGACGCGGGAAGAGGGGCGCGAGATGGCAGGTCGCTATTATAAAGATGGGATTCAGCGCTATCTCATTCACGGGGCAAAGAGCACCAATCCCGACAAGGAAGGGACGAAAGGGTGTCTCCACTACTTTCTGCCTGAGATTCCTGCAAAAGGATCTCATGTCTTCTATTTTCGACTGACTGACTCTCCACATAAAGAGCCGCTAAAAGAGATAGAAAAGGTCTTTAAGATACGCAAGATGGAGGCGGATGCCTTCTACGAAACGGTCTATGCCAAGAAGGCATCAGATGAGGAGAAGAAGATCCAAAGACAGGCCCTTGCGGGTGTGATTTGGAGCAAGCAGATCTACCTCTATGACGTCGAGCTTTGGCTCAAAGGAGATAATCCCCTCTACCCTCCCCCTGCATCGCGCGAACAGATTCGAAATATGCACTGGGAGCATCTCAACTCGATGCGCGTGCTGACCATGCCCGATAAGTGGGAATATCCCTGGTTTGCAGCGTGGGATCAGGCGTTTCATTGCGTCGCTCTCGGTCTTGTCGATATCGAGCAAGCAAAAGAGCAGCTGTGGCTTCTCCTCTTTGATCAATTCCAACATCCCAATGGGCAAATCCCTGCCTATGAGTGGGAGTTTTCCGATGTGAACCCCCCCGTGCAGGCGTGGGCTGCCATCCATCTCTTCGAGATGCAAAAGGAAAAAGAGGGGCATGGGGACATCCCCTTCCTCGAGCGGTGTTTCCATAAGCTTCTCATGAACTTTTCCTGGTGGGTAAACAAGGTCGATAGCTCGGGGAACAACGTGTTCGAAGGGGGCTTTCTCGGGATGGATAACATCAGCATCCTCGACCGCTCTGAGAAGCTGGCAGGAGGCACCAAGCTACAGCAGTCGGATGGAACGGGGTGGATGGCGATGTTTTGTCTCAACTTAATGCGCATCGCCTTAATTCTAGCAAAAGAAAACCGGGTGTATGAGTCGCTTGCGACAAAATTTTTCGAGCACTACGTCTACATCGCCCATGCGATGAAAAAGCGGGGGCATACAGACTATGAGATGTGGAGCGATCGGGATGGGTTTTTCTATGATGTCCTTACCTTCCCCAATGGGAATTTCGCAAAATTTCGCGTCCGCTCCCTTGTCGGCATTATCCCCCTCTATGCCACTGAAGTGATCACTGAAGAGGAGCTCGCACAGTACCCTGAATTTAAAGGGAATTTCGAATGGTTTTTGGCCAATCGGAAAGATCTCGTCGAGCCCTGTATCATCCCCTTAGACAAGAAGGGCAAGAAGGTACACCTCCTCACCCTCATGAATGAGGATCATCTGAAAAGCGTGCTCCGCTACGTATGGGACCCCCAGGAGTTTCGCTCCGACTTTGGGGTAAGGAGCCTATCGAAGTTTCATCTCGAATACCCGTTTGAGTTCGAAGGGAAGAAAATTGGGTATGAGCCTGCTGAGTCGATTGAGAGGATCAAAGGGGGCAATTCAAATTGGCGCGGGCCGATCTGGCTTCCGACGAATTTCATCCTGATCGATGTTTTGAAAAGGATCGCCGATGTTACGGGCAATCAGATGAAGATCACAGTGGATGCAGAGCCGACAGTGAATATTGAACAGATCGCAAATTCCTTTGCCGACCGGATCATCTCGATCTTTGCCAAAGATGAAAACCAGTACCGCCCCTACTGGGGTCCGAATTTTCGCTTCAAAGACGACCCCAACTGGACAGATCACCTCCTCTTCAACGAGTATTTCCATGCCGACACAGGGCAAGGCCTCGGCTCCTCCCACCAAACGGGATGGACCGCGCTCGTTGCCAACCTCATCGATCTATTCCGAAGGTAGTACGGCAGGATCGATCGATTTCTACACGCGGGTCTGCTACTCTGCATAAAAGTTCGAAAAAGTCGGATGGGGGCGATTCTGGATGCGCCCAACGCGTTAATTTATTGCAGAATAGTTCGATCCGCTGTGGCGCTGCCTCTAGGGTGGCATCTCCGATGCAAACTTCAAAAGCTCTAAGGCTCAGTTTCTCGGGTGCATAGACCCTTACTGGCTCAGGGGGTGTACATCCAGTTGCCTCCAAGATATCGGGTTTTAAGCCTTTATCTCCAAGACGAATTCTCTCTATCCCAACCATTTCGATGATAGGAGCTGCTACGTGAGCATAAGATTCGAGAGTAATCGAGCTCCCCTCAATGCGAATCGAATTTGAGCACCCATTAAACTCTTGAAAGATCATGTGTTTATCGGATTGGAAGAGGAGCGACTTTCCAAGCCTATAACTAACAAAAAGAGATTTATCAAATACTTCCAACATTTTTTCTTGAGTGGGAAGAGATAGTCCTTCAGAGCGTAAAAGTTCTTCGAAGCAAGTCCTGTCTTGCTGAAGTTTAGCGACCTGAGAAAGCGATAGAGACATCATTGAGAATCTTCTGTTTGAGTTGCAAATATCTTACAATCATTAGTTATCCAGCTCTTCACAATTTGAGCAGTTTCATTAGAGACAGCTCCTATGTGCAGCTCATTACATGTTACGAATCCGTGCGCAGGAGCGGGTTCTATCACCTCGAACCGAGAGCCTATATAAAGGCGATCTGTGGTGATGTGCAATTGCCCGGGAGCAAAGAGTTTGGATCCAAAATCTAAATTAATGCTATTTTTTGCGACCATACTCACAAAAGGAGCTGCAATGCATCCTAGGTAGTAAAGGTGGATATCCGTTTCGCTTGATAGGAAAACTGCGCTGCGACTGCCGAGAAGGCCCCCACGAAGAAGCATCTCACTAGAATACAATGACAATGTCGATTCTCGAAAATTATCCCTTGGTATGTAATCATCCGCAAGCTTGGTAATTTTGTCTTGGATTACTTCCATAGAACCATTGAGGCTTGGAGATGGAGGAAGTGATAGAGATGTCATTATTAATCCTTGTTTACATTTGAAGGGGCCCAGGCGGAAAGCGTATCGTAGCACTCTTCTGCCCTAGAGCCCGGTTCTCCCCGAAACGCGAGTGTTTTGCAACGTAGGGATACTTTGATTGGAGAATCGATGAGGAGAGCGTTTCCGATGACAATCTCAGGGGCTGTCAAAGAGAGTTGACTCGGCGCGTAGAGCACCACGGGCAGTGTGCTTGTCCCCTCTTCAGAATACCCTAGGAAGATCGATCTACTTGCAACCATCTCGACGACGGGAGCTGCAATGCAAGCGGCTGAAGGACCTACGCACTCATGTACTATAGAATCCTCGCTATGAAGGGAAATTTTATTGGCGGCGCCGAAGAATTCGTGATTTCTTATAGTTGGAGATGCTTTCAGTCGAAATTTTTTTCCAAAATTTACTGCGATAGATTTGTCAAATAGTTCTAAAATCGTATTTCGCATCGGTTCTGTGCATGCTGCATCCCTGCATAGCATTTCTTCGAAGCGCTCTCGTGGTGTCGTTACAGAAGTTGTCATAAAAAGCCTCCAAAACCTGTTGGACGAGAATCCTACTCGAGGCTCTGGATTTTAGGGAAGGAGATAGCATCTGCGGGTGACGGCTTTTGGTGATCCGGTTTTTGTCGAGGACGCAGAGGAGATGGCCTGGCCACACGATGAGATCAAGAGGCTGCAGGGGTCCTTTTGCAGGTTTTCCAAAGGTCATGAGAGATGAGGTGTTGCGCGGGGTGTTCTCATTTGTTGCGAAGTAGAGCATCCCCGAGCAGTCGACCCCTTTGAGTTTCCAGCCAAAGGATAAGATTGTCTAAATAAATATAATAAAAAAGCTCTAGTCGAAGTTAAGATCCCTTACTTGATTGCGACTCCAATTGCTTCGATTTTTCTTTAAGCGCCTCAAGAAGAGAAATATCTTCAGCGTCTGCTATTTGCTTTTCTTCTTCGCGGCGTTTTTCATCAAATTCTGCATATCGCTTCAGCGCGAGCTTTTCTGCAACCTCAGCTGATACTTTTCCTGCATGATTAAGGAGGTCTTTCTCATTGAACGTCAAAAACGCATCCAGCTTTTGCTCCCACTCTACCATTGTCACTGTTTTGCGGTTCTTGGCTTGATTTTCTGCATAGTCAAGATACATAACCACAATCTGATTTAACTCTTCGATTTCAGCTTTCCCCAGATAATTCTTTGCAATAGTCACATCCTGCTGTCGCACTCGACCACCTTTCCAACTATTAAGTCCCATATTGGGCTTTTGAGAATTTGATCTCTCAACAATCAATTCGGGTGCAGTATGACGCGTTGCAGCCCAAAGCATCTTATTTTGAACCTTCTTGAAGAAGAGCTGTGCTTGCTCGCTTTTCGGATTATAGTCAACGGCGGTAGCATAGATATCGCGCACCTTCTGATAAAAACGCTTTTCCGAAGCACGAATCTCTCGAATACGCTCAAGCCATTCATCAAAATAATCCCAAGGCTTTGGCTCTTTTAATCTTGCATCGTCCATCACGAAGCCTTTTACAAGGTATTCTTGTAAATGAGTTGTGGCCCATTTTCGGAATTGAGTACCCCGAGAAGAACGAACACGGTATCCGATGGCAAGAATCATATTTAGATTATAGAGTTTGACCTCTCGTTGCACGTTCCTTTCCCCTTCCGTTTGAACTAGTAAGTAATCCTTACTAGATGACACAAGATCAACCTCACCCTCTTCATAAATCCCTTGTATGTGGAGAGTTATGTTTTGAGGCGTAGTTTGAAAAAGCTCTGCGATTTCTGTTCGAGTCAGCCAAACAGTCCCCTCTTCAGACCGAAGTTGTATTACTGCACTTCCATCCTCGGCAGTATAAAGTATGATTTCTCCATTTCTCATTTGATTAGCCCTCAGGATACTTTGCTAGAAGAAACATGCTATGAGGAATTTTGAATCTTTCCCAGTCAAAAGTTCTGAGCACCTATCCCAGTAAAATTTCTCGTCGATTTTTGGGATTATTTTGACTGCCTTATGAAATTCTGGATTTTAGGGAAGGAGATACCATCTGCGCACCACGGCGTTTTCGGGGACCTGCCGCAGGCGCTCTTTAAGTGGGGTGATGACAACGCCGTCGGGGTGGCGGCTTTCGATGACCCGGTTTTCGTCGAGGACGCAGAGGACATGGCCCGGCCACACGATGAGATCAAGAGGCTGCAGGGCTCCTTCTGCAGGTTTTCCAAAGGTCATGAGAGATGAGGTGTTGCGCGGGGTGTTCCCATTTGTTGCAAAGTAGAGCATCCCCGAGCAGTCGACCCCTTTGAGTTTCCAGCTATCTTCGTGCAGAGGATCGAGATCCCCTTTTGGCGGGTAGAGGCGGGTTAGGTGGTTAATCCCCTGCGGCCAATTGCCTCCCCAGATGTAACGGCAGCCGACGAGCTCTTCGAGGGTTTGAAGGATTTGCTGTTTGGAAGGGAGGGGTCTATGGGGCGGCTCTTCGGTGGAGAGTTTGAGGAAGCGGATGTCGACGAAGAGTGGTGAGGGGTAGGGATAGGCGTCGGTGCGGATGCGCCAGATGGGGCTGGTCCCCACTTGTTCGAGCAGTTCAATGCGCGTCTTGGGGAGGAGGACAGTTTCTACAGGGCGGAGGAGGTTTTTTTCATCGAGGGGAAGGGAGTCTCCGTCTTCTCCGCCAAAGCAGATGTGAAAATCGGGGGTACTTAGCACGGGTGTGGGCTGCGTGGTGAGTGCAAATTGTTTGATCATGGACTTTTGCCATCCGTTTCTTTATACACAGTGGAATAAAATGAGGAGGGGGTCAGCATGGGTCTTTGGGTGAATGTTTTTTTTGCGATCTTGGCTCTCTTGACATTTAGCTGTCAACACTCCCCCGAAAAAAAATCTACTTTGCGCCTGAACATCGGTCATGAACCTGCAAGTTTAGACCCGCGCAAGGTGCGAGACGCGAATTCTTCTACACTCGTGCGGATGCTCTTTGAGGGGTTGACGCGGATGGGAAGGGAGCAGATCACAGAGCTTGCCCTAGCTAAAGATGTGGAGCTCTCAGAGGATCTTTGTACGTATACGTTTCACTTGCGAGAGTCAGTTTGGTCAGATGGCACTCCCCTTACAGCTACAGATTTTGTCTGCGCGTGGAAATCGCTGCTCGACCCCGCATTCCCCTCAGATACGGCCTATTATCTCTACATCCTAAAAAATGGGAAAAAGATTCGCGAGGGAAGTTTACCTGTAGATGCGCTACGTGTTGAGGCAGTGGATGCATTGACTTTGCGCGTCGAACTGGAGCATCCGGCCCCTTATTTTCTCGAGCTGCTCGCTTTCCCGGCGTTTTTCCCCGTGTCGGCAAGGGATGAGACGGTGAGCAATGGACCTTTTCAGCTTGCCGCATGGCATCATCAGGATGAGGTCCTCCTTGAAAAGAGCCCTACTTATTGGGATGCAGGCGCTGTTCGCTTGGAGAGGATTGCATTTTGTATGGTGGAAGAGGGAACCGAGCTAAATATGTTTGAAAGGGGGGAGCTCGACTGGGCGGGATCACCGCTTTCCCAGCTGCCGCTAGATAGCTTAGCGGCTCTTAGAGAAAAGAAGTGGCTACAGAGTCGGGAACTTCTCGGGACAAAATTCATTCGTCTCAACACGGGGAAGTTTCCATTTGACAACATGCATTTGCGCCAGGCATTTGCGCTTGCTGTCGATCGACGTGCGATTGTCGACTATGTGTATCAAGGGAATCAAATCCCCGCGACAGGTCTCGTGCCCCTTTCTTTGGGGCTGCAAGAGGCTCCCTACTTTGAAGATGGGAACTTAAGGGTAGCGCGGGAACTTTTTGCAGAGGCTCTTAAGGAGATGAATCTCAAAGAACTTCCCGAAGTGGTGATCACGTATCTCGCAGGAGAGGGAAATCATCTTCTCTCGCAGACGCTCCAGCAACAGTGGTTTGAGGCTTTTGGCGTGCGGGTTCGCCTTGAGGCAATCGAATGGAAGGTGTACAATGATCGCCTATCCAAGTTGGACTACCAAATTGCGCCGGGTTCTTGGTCAGCGGATTTTAGCGACCCGGTGAACTTTTTGGGAGTATTTCAGCATCGGATGGGTGGGTCGAATAATACGTATTGGGAAAGTAGTCGTTTTAATGAGCTTCTCGAGTGTTCGGCGCGCGTCGTAGGCAAGGATGCAAGGAAAAAGCTTCTCAGGGAAAGTGAGGAGATTTTAATGAAAGAGATGCCGGTGATTCCAGTTTTTTATTTTACTATGTTATATGTAAATCAACCTGACCTGAATGATGTCGTGTTATCCCCGATGGGGATAGTCGATTTCAAATGGGCGTGGAAAACGGAGAAGACGCTGTGAAATGGATCCTCATATTTTGCCTGAGCACCCTCTCAATGTGGGCTAACTCATTGCAGCTGGTGAATAACTCAGAATATACTCTGAGAGCGACGATCTATGACGCCAAGCAGACGGTTCTTGGCGAAATCGTGCTCAATGTCGGCGATGCGATGGATTGGACGGATGATTATGGGCAGTTTGGCACGGATGAATCAGATTATGCGCGGCTCCCCTACATGGTGCGCTGGTACTGCATGACGGGAGCTGTCTATGGGGTGTGTCGCGATGTGGGGTCTGGGACAACCGTTTTATCGCAAAACTGTGGAGGCATTCAGCGCTGTCCGCAAAAAGCTCCCGAGGCGATGCAGTGAAGGGGTTTCTTCTCTTTTTTTGCTTCAGTCTGGCCGCTTTAGAAGCGGCTAGTGTGCGTCTGATCAACAACTCCCCCTATGAGCTCAAAGCGGTGATCCGAGGGTCAGATGGGCAGACCATGGGAGCGATGACGATTAAGTCGGAGCAAGAGATCACTTGGTCGAGTGAGGACACCCCCTACAAGAAGTATGGGAGCAACCCCACCCGGTCGCAGACGCCCTATACCGTCTGGTGGTATTGCCCGGAAGGAGAGGATTACGGCATGTGTGACACGGTGTCAACAGGAGCTGTAGTGATGGCCCAAGGGTGCACAGGGCCGCGTGCTTGCAAGCCGAAGAAAAAGCCCGAGCAAGCAAAACCGCCCTCTCACGAAGAAGCTTCCCCGAGCTGAGGTTTTCCCTTTTCATAGCCGATTTTTTTGAGCAAAAATCCCTCGCTCGTGTAAAGGGTCGCTGTCCCCTCTCCGGCGTCGATTTTTGAGATGGGGGTCTTTTCCCCGCGTTTGTAGTAGCTTCCCTTGAGGAGAAGGTCGTTTTCATACTCTTCCATGAGCATGAGATCGCCCGTTTTATACCAGGCGAAGCTTAGGCCCTGTTTTTTGTTGTCGTGGATTTCCCGCTGGCTCTCCATCTGCCCGTTCTCATACCAGGTCTTGACGGTGCCTTGGATCCGGTCTTCATTCCAGTGAAGGCAGATTTTCGGTTTTGTGGTGTTGGGGTAGTATTCCCACTCTTCTCCTGTTTTCATCCCCTCTTTGATGAAGTAGCTGCAGTGGAGTGCGCCAGATGGGAGGAAAAGGCGCACCTCTCCCTCTGGAATCCCTTTTTTGTATTCAGTGAGGCTGGAGAGAGTGCCATTTTCAAACGAGGCGGCGATTCCGATCCCATTTTGGATTTCGGCGAGGATACTGCCCTGAAGGTCGAAGTACTTTGCTTGCATGAGGAGCCCCTCTTGGTACTCTTCTTGGGAGTTTGGTGAGAAGGCGGGGCCGTGCTTTTTCCCGAGATGGTAATGGGTCTCTTCGATGAGAGCTCCTTCTTTGTCGAAGACTTGGAGCGCGCCCTCCAAGAGTCCCTGTTCGTAGGGGATTTTCTGTTGGATAGCGCCTGAGGGAAAGTAGTAGTGGGTTTGGTCTGCAAGGGCTCCTTTGACGTAGGGGATATCTGCTGAGAGGTTCCCCTCATCATCCCAGACTTTGCAGACTCCATCGAAAATCCAGGTGGCTTGCGCGAGTTCGTGGATATCAGCGGTCCCTTCGATCACATTTGCTTCGATGTGGAGCTGTCCGTTTGGATGCCACTGTCTGTACATGCCGTGCGCTCTGCCGTCGACGACCTCTAGGTATTGCCAGATGAGCCCGTTGTCGTGATAGCTTGTGATTTTAGAGGTGCTTTGCCCATGAAGATTGCGCCCGTAGACGCGAAGTACCTTCTCGTAGGGTTGGGGTTTTAGGAAATCGATTTCCGCATAGGAGGCGATCCGATCCTTGCTGCTCATCGTCTCAGTAAAGCCGTTGCGGTCGATGAACTGGATGCTGGTGAGGCTTTGACTTGAGTCGGTGGTACGGCTTGCACATCCGGCGAGCAGGAGGCAAAGGAGGAGTTTTTTCATCGGACTTGTTCCCTTTTAATGAGGCGCATGGAGAGGAGAAATACTTTTTCCTTGGAGGGAAGCTCTTTTTTAGTGAGCTTGAAGTCTTTGATGAGCAGGTGGGGTCTTCCCTCTTTGGGGCCATAGGGCCAGATGGTAATGCCTTCAATGAGGCAGAGAATTTTTTTGAGGTCCTCTTCATTCACCTCGATGGGCTGTTGCTGGGACTCTTCGATTTCTCTAAAGAGCTCAGAGGTGCGAATCTGGTCTTCGGTGAACTGGAGGCGGTTTGCCTTCAAAGAGGCGAGGCGGCGGGCGATTTGCTCATCACCAGGATGATCGAGATAGAGCGTCTCGAGTTTTTTCACCTCGGGAAGGAGGAAGGTGAGATTTTCGAGCTCGTTGTCGATATATTGGGGATGGAATTGCTTTAGGGAGGCGAGGAGGGCGCTTTCAGCTCTTTGGATCTGTTCGAGGTGTTGTTTTCTTGTGGAAAGGCGCTCAATCTGCTCTTCGATCTCTTCTAGGTCGTGCATGGCGCTAAAGAAATGGAAGAAGCTATAGAGGAAGGGGATGGGGGCGAGGAGGAGGAGAAGCCAGAGGAGGGGGGGGGAGAGGTTGGGGAGTTTCACTGGCTAAGGCTCCGGTTGAGTTCAAATGAGGTGTAATAGGTTTGGCTTTGGGCGTGCCATTTCACCTCTTTTTTGGCGTTGACTAAGCCATCCCCTTTGAGGAGGGCTTCGTGGAACTCGCGAGCAAGACGGGGCGAGGTGGCGGTAAATTCGATTTCTACTGTAGCGAGGTAGGGAGCGTGCGTCTCCCCGATTTTAGGGTGTTTGACGAGCTCATAATGGAGATTTTTGATTTCGATCCCCTCTTTTTGGAGTCCCTCGGGAGTGCTTAGGGCGGGGTGGGTGCTGAGGTAGGCGAGGAGATCGCTGACTTTGGGGGCTGTCGACACGAAGGGGAAGGGACTCTTTTGCTTTGCTAGGCTCTTTTCCCAGGCGAGCAGGCGCTCTTCGAGAGGGCCTTGGGCGCTCGGGAATTCGGTGGAGAGGGTGTCGCTAAGGAGCTTTTTCTTTTTCGAGAGGAGAGCAGCGCTGCTCAGCGCCATCATCAGGGCGGCTGCACCACAAACGGCAAGGTAGGTTAGGGAGTGGTGTTTGCGCGCCTCTTTGCGCTTTGGAGGGGTAAACGTTTTTTCACAAAACTGAACAGAAGAACCATTTGCTTTCAGGGCGTCGAGGGCAAGGCCGATTGCGAGTGCATAGGGTAGGGTGTCTGGGTGGGGAGGGAGTTTTTCTGGGCCTTTAAAGTAGTTAGACCAGAGCTGGCTCTCTTCTCCGGAGGGCGTTCCGGTTAGGAGGTAGGGAGTGTGGTCGTCGATCTCCCCTTTTTGTTTTAGGAAGGTGGCAAGTTTTTCAAGGTCGAGAGGGGAATCCAGGTGGAGGGTTTGAGAGAGGAGGATTTCTTCTCCCTCAGACAGGACCCAGAGAAGGGTTTGATTGCTTAGGTGAAAGGAGAGGATTCTTTCGTGGCTGGGAAAGAGCCATCTCGTATAGCGGGCGAGGGCTGCTGGGTAGCAGGAAACGACATCGGGCTTTAGATCTCCCATCGCAGAGAGGTGTTTTTCCAAGAAATCCCTTTTCGTCGCGATCAGGGTGACTGCGGTCATCTGGCGGCTAATGGGTTGGAGGAGAGGGCAGATGACGGCGCATTCTCCGGGAAAAGGGAGGAGCGCTTCGAGCTGGAAAGGGAGGGTAGCTAGGATTTTTCTCTTGTCGTTTAAGGGGAGGAGGAGCTTGCGGATGAAGACATCCGTCCCCGGTAGGCCGGTGGTAATTTGGACCTCTTTGCCGGTTTGAAAGGGGGGCAAGTTGTAAAACAGTTTGACATTGGGGAGAGTTTCAAATGACTCGAGTGCCACCCCCGTGCGATCCTTTCGAAGTATCGCAACTTGGAGATCCTCTCCCTGCGCTGTGATCCCGATAGCATACATAGACGAGCAGCATACCGTTTCTCTTCTTTCCGATCAAAGATTGAAAATTGTATGTAGGGAAGAGGGTGTTGCAAAAAAGGGGGAAAGGGAAGATAATCTCCGGCATAGGTGTTGTTGTGAAATTTTATATTATTCAAACGATTGATTGGACGTTTCGGGTGTATATCATCCTTCTCATGGCGCGGATCATTGGCTCCTGGTTCCCCTCTTTTGTCAGGACCCGTTTCATGGCGTTTTTGATGCAGATGGTCGATCCCTATCTCAATATTTTTAAACGGCTCATTCCACCCATTGGGGGGATGCTCGATTTATCTCCGATTTTAGCATTTTTGGGGCTTGAGATCCTCAAGACCTTCATTTTGTATTTGATCATCTAGATGTTTCAACTAGGCTCTCTGTTACTTCCTTCGAATGTGTTTTGTGCCCCTCTTGCGGGGTGCTCCGACTTGCCGTTTCGCCGCATGCTAGCTAGGTACAGACCGGGCCTAATGTATTGCGAGATGGTGAAAATGGATGCACTCGTGCGTCACGATCCGAGCACCTATCGGCTATTGGATTATGAGATCGGGATGCATCCAATTGGAGCGCAGCTATGTGGAAGCAAGCCAGAGCTCGCTGGGGAATGTGCGCGTATTGTGGAGGGTCTCGGGTTTGATGTGATCGATTTGAATTGTGGCTGCCCTGTCGACAAGGTCACAAAGGATGGGAGCGGCTCGGGGCTGCTCAAGATGCCTGAGAAAATTGGCGAGATTGTAGCGAATATGGTCGCTGCGGTGAAAATTCCCGTTACAGTTAAGGTGCGCGCGGGGTGGGATAGCGCGTCGATTGTCGCGCCTGAGATTACAAAGATTGTAGAAGAGGCGGGCGCTAAGGCGATTTGTGTGCACGGAAGAACGCGCGCGCAAGGGTACAGGGGGCCTGCCGACTGGGAATATATCCGGGCTGCAAAAGAGGCGGCAAAAGAGATTTTAGTGATAGGCAACGGGGATATTTTGCGTCCTATCGATGCAGAGCGGATGCAGAAAGAGACGGGATGCGATGCCGTGCTGCTCGCTAGGGGAACGATGGGTCAGCCCTGGCTGATTGAAGATATTTACCGCCATTTTTCAGGCTTAGACCCTTTGGAAAGGAGTGCGATCCACTACCGTGATGTGATGCTGGAGCACTTTGAGCACATCCTCTCTTACCAGACGCCGAGAAGGGCGCTTTTAGACTTTAGAAGGGTGGGATGCTGGTTCCTGCGGAATGGTCGAGGCGTGCGCCACTTGCGCGAGGCGATTAACCGCTCTTTAAGCATCGAAGAGGCGCTCGGCCACATCGCAGCATATCCGTGGGAAGAAGTGGACTTCTCCCCCCAAGAATCACTGGCTCTTGATGGGGTGTAGGGATTCCATCAGAGCTTTCTTATCGAGAGTTGCAATCCACATTTCACAGTCGTCCTTTCCATAAGCTAGGTGGATCACATCCCCTGCAACGACAAAGCCTCCAGGGAATATCACGCGTTTAAAGCAGTGGGAATTCGTGTAGAACCCTTTGCCGATGATCGGTTCATTATGGGCCTTTGTGATCTGAAAGGGGGGCTCCGCGGAAAAGGTAAAGGCTCCCATGAAGTAGTGGAAGGTTTCTTCCTGATCGGATGCGGTGGAGTGCATGACGGTCCAAGAGTGGAAGAAGGAGAGGTATTCTCCATCTACGAGCTGAGGAGGGGTGCTGCAGCGGAGGGGATGGCCCCACTCCCACTCGATCGGCGCGGGAGTTTCATAGCAGCGGAAGCAGATCCCCGACATGAGATTGGGCGTGAGGATCTCATGGGGATTGATCGAATAGGTGATCAGCAATCTTCCTTTCCATTCAAACGGGGTCCAGTTCTTTTGCCACCAGAAGAGGTTATATTTTTCTTCATGGATGAGTTTGATGGGTTTCGACAGGGAGAAATAGCCATTTTCTGAGTAGAGCTCTGCCATATACATGTCCCGTCTATCCCAGGGAGAGGGGTAGATCATCTCATCATTATCGTTGTAGATGAGAAAGAGCCGGTCGCGATAGGAAAAGACGCGCACGTCCTCGCCTTGTGGGGGGATGGCTGTGAACTTAGAACGGGGGCTGATGAGTTGGGGTTCCGAGATGGGCTCGAGGTTCTCATCGAGAAGGAGGATTCCGATGAGAGCGATCCAGGGTTGGTAGTAGACATCGGGGCAGTAGCGAAAGGTCAGGAGATACCCGTCTCCATACCGGATGATGGAGGGGTTGAATGCATCGGGATAGTTTGGGAGATAGATCCTTTTGGTCTGAAGGACGATCGTGTCCTTTTGTGCTATGGCATCGAGATCGACGACATCTGCACTGAGTCGGGCAATTAGGGATAGAAGGAGGAGGGTGTATTTCATCATGGCTTATTCAATGTGGTGAAGGGGGAGTTTTCCAAGTGTCGGTAAGGGGTGTAGAAGAGAGCGGACGGTGTCAACGGGCACCGTGCAAAGGTAAGCCTCTCGGTCTTCAATTCCAATGGGAAGGATGAGGTTTTTGCCGCTGTGATCATAGGTCATCGCGCAGCAAAACTCGATCCCGACATGGCGGAAGAGAAAGGTCCTAGAGACCTGTTGAATTCTAAAGTCTTTGTCGAGATAGACAAAGCGGTGGAGATAGTTGCGCTGGTAGTCGGGCAGGTGGATTACTTCATGCACCAGAAGGAGGTACCCATTATCAAAGGGGATCGGGGCAGCAGAGCCTCTAAATCTGGTGAAGTCATGCTCTGTTTCGTAATGGACTACGGTTTCACACTCCCCTGTGTAGAGATCGGGCTTGTAGATGATGAAGGGGTCATAGGAGTAGACGACATGGAGCTCTCCATTCATGAGGAAGGGGAGCCAATTTTTCTCGCAGCGGCAGAGTTCTGGACCATGGAGGGGCACAAGAGTTTCTACGGGAATCGTTTTTCTCAGGGGCCTATTTGCAAGTTGGCAGAGGGAGATCTGCATGGTACCGCAGGGGTTGGTATCGCCTGTGTTGCACGTAAACCAATACTCTCCATCCATTTGGAAGATGCGGCAGTCATCGAGCCCCTCCAAGTTGAAAGCACGCACTCTATCGCGCGGCAAGTCTTCTGTGATTTCATGTTGAGAAAGGAGGTTGAGGTCTTTATCGTAATGAGCAAGAAAATTACGGGTTTTAAAGACGCCGCTCGGATCGATCGTATTGAAGTATTTCGCGCCCGTTTGGGTGTAGTTCACCGTGCGACAGATGACAGCGTAGCCCTCTTCCGTTTTGCAGATGGAGGGGTTCATCGGATGGAACAGTTCATTCGATTCCTCGCAGATAGGGGGGAAATCGAGGTCGATCGATTGGTAGGTGGCATCGGGGAGGTGGTCGATGTAGAAGAGCATGTTGTAGTAGGACTGATCTTTGATCCACCAGGGGACGTGTTTGCGTAGCACTAGGTCGTTCGCCGCTGCATGCCCCTCACCGCGGAAGTTGGTATAGTAGGCGATAATCGAGAGCTCTTCTTCGAATTGGTAGTCATAAAGGGGTGGACAGGAAAAGAGGGTGTCATTGCTGGGGAATGGGATGCGCGCTCCATGTCTTGCAAAGATGTAGGCGAGATCGTTTTGCCCATGTGTGCGGTAGAAGGTGGCAATCCTTTTGAGTGTGTCGGGGCGCTCAGGGTACGTTTGAAAGGCTTCCAGGTACCAATAGAGAGCGTGTCCCCACTGGTTGTTGAGCTCAAAGGTTTCCCCGATCATGTACTTGGTGAACCAGGTCTCTTCTTTATCTCCAGATAGCTGCAGCCGTTTGAGGTACCATTCGATCGCCTCGTCATATTCTTTTAGATTTTTGTAGGTCTGACCGAGTAAAAAGAGGGTGCGCGGATTTTCCGGATCGACTTCGTGAGCGCTATGGAGGAGTGTGGCAGCGTGGATCAGCTTGTTGCGGTTATATTCTGTATCCTCTTGTGCATCGATCATGATCGTGGAGAGTTTTTCCATTTCATACTTGTCGGTAAGCATCCACTCTTCGAAGACAGTTCCCTTGCTTTTCCAGGGAAGCGATGCGCGCAGAAGATGCGGCGCATAGTGGTAGTAGCTCAAGGGTGCCGACTTTTCGAGGAGGGAATACCCATCTTTTGTGAGTGAATTGGGATCAAAGTTTGGGCTAATTTTTAAGAGAGCTCCTGGATCGAGGATCAATAGGTAGGCATCTTCGAGGGGAACGCCATAGGAATCGAGCATCTTCTTTGCGGTCTGCACAGAGAGATTGCGGTTTGTGGCATAATCGCGGAATTTCTGTTTGTAGAATTTCCCTTCGACCCCCGTTTCTGTCATAAACTCTTCAATGAGTTCAAGAGTATTATCTTTCGAGCCAATATCGCAGATGCAAAGGCAGTCGACGATCTCTAGAACGCTCTGAAGGCAGGGGAGGATCACCTCTTCATCGTTTTCAACGAGCATAGTGAGGCAGATCTTAGGGCGCGCTTCTAAAGTGGTGCAGGCGAGTAGTAGAAGACAAAATCTAAGAATTTTTTTCAGCATATTCTTTCAACCTTTCGATGAGCGCGCTGTTTTTTGCATTTTTGAGCACCCACACGGTCGCTCTGGTCTCAAGTGGGCAGACGATTTCGATGTAGTTTTCAGGAGTCTGAATTTTCGAGTAGCCATAGAGGTCATCGTGCACGCCTTCTGTGCGGTTCCACGTATTGTGCGCAACGATGATTGGCACCTGATTGAAGAGGAGCTTTGTGAGATCGCCATGAAGGTAGAGTCCAGAGTCGACAAAGGCGAGATCGATGGTGTGGCATTTGGCAAGACCGCTGATGAAGGCGCCGAGCTCTTTTAAATAGAAATCATCGATTGCTGCGTAATCTTTATGGGTTGCGCAGTGGTAGGATGCGGCTTTGTGGATATGCTCTGAGGCGAGGTATTTATAGGGAGCCCAGTTCGTATCTCCTTCGTAATGGCTGAAGATCATGATGGGGAACCAGTTGTAGACCTCTTCGTAGAGACTGAGGAAGTGATGGGTCCAAAGGGGGCCAAATCCACTTGTGAGGAGTTCTACGGAAATCACTTTTTTGCAGTGGTCGAGGAAGTATTTTGTGGAATATCCCATTCCAAATTCGAGAAGGGTTTTGATCTTGGCATGTTTAAAAATCTCCCGAAAGACAGGGACGTGCTCTGTGATCCCATTGTCGACAGAGAAATCGAGTAGCCAGTCGTAGGTGATAAAGTCGGCTTTTCCTTGGGGTTCATCCGCTCTTAGAGAGCTGCAGAGCATAAGTAGGAGGAGGAGGGCTTTTTTCATTGTGCGTTTAGGTAGTTGGGGCCTCCGTTATCGGAAGCGGCTTTTGGATAATTTGAGACTACGTCTTCTTCGACGGCGTAGAGTTTTATTCCATAGGGAAGGATAAATTCCATGTCGTAGGGGAAAAAGAGCTGGTGCGCTTTAAAGTACTGAAGGAGCTTTTTCATTCCACTTCTGCGGACAATTTGCGATGTCGATCCCCACCTTGAGCCGATCTGGCAAAAGTGGTCGCCTACTTTGCGCTTGAGGGCATAGTCATTGACGTGACCTGTTTCAGGGAGATCGGGGCGTCGCGCGGCCCAGTAGGAGGTTTTGTGATTTCCATTTGCATCGCGGATATCTCGATCGGTAAAGAGGAAATCCCACCCATTTTTTCCTACGAGCTGATCGAGCTCTTCAATTAAATCGGAGAGGATGTGGGGGTTTTGCAGTACTTCGATATCATCTTCGATGATCCAGATCGTTTCATAGCCTGCATCATAGGCATCTTGCATGATCGAGAGGTGGCTAAGAGCGCAGCCCATTGCACCTCGTGCCATGCAGTGGCAAAAGTAAGTTTGGCCGTAATTTTCGATGAGAGAATGGTAGGGCTCAAAATTGCCGCCGGGCAGATAGCTGGTGCCCATGAATCCCCCTTGCATTCCAAAGGAGTATCGAAGGCCGATGTCGTTAATCTCATCGAGAGTCAGATTCCATCCGTTGACAGCCGAGACGCGAAAAGGGTTGATCCCATAGGGTTCGAGTTGTTTGAGTGAGAAGGCGAGTTTTTCAGGTCTCTCATCGAGGTTAATCAGGTAGATGCAATCGATGCCGCGCATCGTGTGATCTCCCGTTTTTTCCGGAAGCGTGCGCAGATGGTCCTCAAAATCGGCGAAGCAGAGCGAGGAAGCAAGAAGAGGGAGAATCCATTTCATGGTTTGTTCTCGTAGTTGGGAGCGCCGTTGTCAGAGAGCGCTTTTGGCTCCGTAGAAACAACATCGTCTAGCACACTAAAGAGTTGAATATGGGGAACGAGAGGGAACTCCATGTCATAGGGAAGAAAGATCTGGTGTGATGCGTAGTAATTCAGGATCTTTTTCATGCCCGATCTGCGCACGATCATCGAATAGGCACCATAACGCGCGCCGATGCGGCGGATGCGAGAGGTGACATCAACTTGCTCTGCAAACTTGGAGGGATTTGCGGGAGCAAAGTCGGGTCTCCACGCAAATGCGGTGCAGGGAACATAATTTCCATCTTGATTTTTCGTATCTCGATCTGTGAAGAGAATGTCCCAGCCCTGTTTACCTACGGCTAAATCGAGCTCTTCGATGAGATCGGAAATGAGATGGGGGTCTTGAAGGACAGCGATATCGTCTTCCATCACCCAGATCGTTTCGTAGCCGGCATCATAGGCATCTTGCAAAATGGAGAGGTGGCTGAGGACGATCCCGATGGCGCCGCGCGACATGCAGTGGCAAAAGTAGTTGCGACCAATTTTTGAGAGAATCTCGTGTTGAAATACGCCACCAAAATCTTCCGAATAGTAGGTTCCCCATCCGTCAGAGGCCATTCCAGGAGCAAATTTTACTCCGACATCGTTGATCGTCTCTAGTGTGAGCTGCCAGCCGTTAACTGCGGAGAACCGGTAGGGAAAGACTCCGTAGGGCGCGAGTTTTTCCGCAGAAAGGGAAAATTTCTCGGGGCGCTGATCTAGGTTGATCATGTAGATGAAGTCGACACCGGGCATCGTATGTGCATGCGTCTTCCCTAGCGCGGGCTTCAAGTGATCTTCGACGTCTGCATGGAGGGCGAAGAGTGTGAGGAAGAGGAGGACGAGCAAACGAGGGATCATGTGCATACCGTCAAGTTTAATTGCGAAAGTAGTCATTCATACTCGCTCCTTTTTGGAAATGCAAGGAAAACATTAGATAATTTTTACGATCACCATTACGGCTGCGGGACCACTTCCTGCGTTTGCATCGTTCACAGTTATAGATGCTCCACTCGAATTGACGATGGTGATGTTTGTGGGGTTCGTCGTGATGTTCACGACCGTCGTGGTGGACATGAGCCAGTTGGCGAGGTTGGGGTTAATAGCCGTCTGCGCATTAGTGACTCCTCCAACAGAGAGGGACCACAGAGTGGTTGTGGTGGTTGATGAGATTCCCCAAGAAATTTCATATAGACCAGTATCTGCGATTGTAACGGTTCCTGAACTGAGAGAAATTGCGGAGTTAGACGGTTGATTTGTAATCGTTGCAAAAGGGACAATTCCACCATTGGCTACGGCTGATCCTCCAGCAGAGCCGAGTAGATAGATGAAGGCAAAATCGGAAGCTCCGATTTTGCCTCGATTTCCCGTAGGCCCCGTAGGTCCTGTTCTCCCCGTAGGTCCTGTAGGTCCTGTGAATCCCGCGCCAGTCGGTCCTGTAGGCCCTGTCCTTCCTGTACGTCCTGTGGGTCCAGTAGGGCCGGTAGGTGAAATCCCTGTTGGTCCGCTGCTTCCCGTGGCCCCATCGGGTCCTGTAGGTCCTGTAGGCCCCGTGTAACCCGTTGGTCCGGTAGCTCCTGTAGGGCCTTGTATGCCTGTCGGGCCGGTCATTCCACCTGGGCCCGTTTGGCCGTCGAGTCCTGTAGGTCCTGTTGGACCTTGGAATCCTGTAGATCCCGTGAATCCTGTAGGGCCTGTAACCCCCGCGGAACCATCAGGTCCATCGGGTCCTGTAGAGCCTGTAGGTCCGGTAGGTCCGGTAGAACCCGTGGGTCCTATGCTGCCTGTAGCACCTGTTGGACCTGTTGGTCCTGTGGGTCCAAGAGGTCCTGTAGAACCCATAGGTCCTGTGGATCCTGTAGGGCCTGTGTTCCCAACGGCTCCTGTAGCTCCCGTGGCTCCTGTGGGTCCCGTAGGGCCGGTAGGCCCTGCAACTCCTGAGGGTCCCTCGGAGCCTGTAAATCCTCCGATGCCTGTAAATCCCGAGTAACCAGTTGGCCCGGTAGGCCCATTAGGGCCAGTTAATCCTGTTGCACCTGTCTGGCCTGTAGCCCCAGCGGGTCCTGTGAATCCTGTGGGTCCCGTATTTCCTATGGAGCCTGTCGTTCCAATGGCTCCTGTGGGGCCTATATCTCCTGTGAGCCCCGTAGGCCCCGTCGCGCCATTTGGTCCTGTGGGTCCCGTAGATCCTGTGGGCCCTTGGGGACCTAAAGTACCAGTAGATCCAGTAGATCCTGTCGGTCCGGTAGCTCCCGTGAGACCGGTCGGTCCTGTAGGCCCGCTTTGTCCTACGAGGCCTGTAGTCCCTAATGGACCGGTGAAACCTGTCGTTCCCGTTGCCCCTGTCGGACCCGTGCTACCAGTGGGTCCTAGTGGTCCGGTTGCCCCAGTATTTCCCTGAGATCCTGTTAGTCCAAGAGGACCTGTGGAGCCGGTGATGCCGGCAATTCCAGTGGCTCCGGTTAACCCTGTTAATCCTGTGGGACCGGCAGCTCCCGTACCGCCTGTAGATCCAGTGGGACCGGCAGCTCCCATAGCACCTGTGAATCCCGTAAGACCTGTAGGACCGGTAGGTCCGGTAGCGCCTGTGGGTCCAGTTGGTCCTGTAATGCCCGTTGCTCCCCTAGGTCCCGATGGTCCTGTAGGTCCGGTTAGGCCCATGTTACCTATTAAACCTGTGGGACCGGTGAAGCCTGTAAAACCGACAGGTCCGGTCGGTCCTGTTGTTCCGGTTGGCCCGGTGGCTCCAAGCAGGCCTGTAAAACCCGTTGTTCCAATCGAACCTGTAGTTCCAGTGAGTCCTGTAGGACCAGTCAGTCCCGTAGGTCCCGTAGGCCCTGTGGATCCCGCAGCACCTATTAGGCCCGTTTGGCCGAGACTGCCCGTGGAACCGATCTGACCCGTGGGGCCTGTAAGACCTGTGATTCCTGTGGGCCCCGTTGGGCCGCTCGATCCAAAATTACCGGTAAAGCCTGTGGCTCCAAAGGTACCGGTAGGGCCCGTTGGGCCGAGAGATCCATCAGCACCTGTCATTCCTGTAGGTCCTGTAAATCCTGTAAAGCCGGTAGCTCCGGCAGGGCCACTAGGCCCTGTTTGTCCTGTGGGACCCGTTGAGCCTTGGAGTCCGGTCATTCCAGTAGGGCCTGTTGGTCCGAGTAATCCGCTTGCTCCTGTAGTTCCTGTTTGACCTGTGGCCCCTGTGCTACCTGTAGATCCGGTGGGGCCAGTTGGGCCCACGGAGCCGGTTTTGCCTGTAAATCCTAAGGGGCCTAAAGATCCTTGCTGTCCTGTCGATCCGGTAAGGCCAGTAGGTCCAGTGTTGCCAGTAGGTCCTGTGCTACCTGTGGCACCACCGCGACCGGTAGATCCTATAGCTCCTGTCGGTCCCGTCGGTCCCGTTGATCCTGTTCCTCCTATTGGTCCTTGAGGGCCTGTGGGTCCTGTCGGCCCTATAGCTCCTGTCGGTCCTGTCGGCCCTATGTCTCCCGTCTGCCCCGTAGGCCCGGTCGGTCCTTGTGCGCCTGTTTGTCCGAGGGTTCCCGTTAGCCCCGTAGGGCCTGTGGGTCCAAGAGGTCCTGTAGGACCAGTGGGCCCCATAGAGCCTGTAGCTCCTACCTCTCCTGTATTCCCGCGTGGCCCGGTACTGCCTGTCAGCCCTGTAGCACCTTGGGCCCCGATCTCTCCAGTGGGACCCGTATGCCCGATCTGTCCAGTAGGACCGGTGTTCCCTGTAAAGCCTAGAGGACCTGTCTGGCCGGGGAGACCTGTAGCTCCCTGCACACCGAACGCTCCCGTGGAACCGGTAAATCCGATAGGACCTGTCTCACCTGTTGCGCCCTGTATTCCCGTGGGACCGGTCTGACCTGTAGCGCCTGTTGGACCGGTTAAGCCGAATTCTCCCGTTGCTCCTACAAAACCGACGAGTCCTGTTGGCCCGGCAGGGCCAGTTTGCCCTGTGGGGCCGGTAAATCCAGGGACTCCCGTTGCGCCCGTGACACCAGTTGGGCCCTCTAGTCCAGTAAGCCCTGTAGGTCCTGCGGGACCTGTGAATCCCGTGCTGCCTGTTGGTCCCGTAGATCCTGTGAATCCTAAGAGTCCCGTATTACCCGTAGAACCCGTGGGTCCTGAAATTCCTGTAGCACCGGTATAACCTGTCGGTCCAGGTGAACCTGTAAATCCTGTAGGGCCTGTCGCACCGACACTTCCTGTAGGACCTGTTGCTCCTGTGAAACCTGTGGGGCCCACGCTGCCTGTTGCTCCGAGAGGGCCGGTATCTCCTGTATTCCCCGTAGGCCCTGTGGGACCAGTTTCTCCGGTGGGGCCCCGCTGTCCGGTAGGCCCCGTAAGACCTGTAGGTCCGGTGGGTCCAAGCGGCCCGGTAGCTCCTTGAGGGCCGGTTTGTCCCGTGGGTCCAGTAGGTCCTGCAACCCCTGTCATTCCGGTGGGGCCTGTCTGACCCGTTTGTCCTGTAGGTCCTTTTGGGCCCGTAGGTCCTGTGGGACCTTTAGGCCCTGTAGCCCCTGTGGGTCCTGTCGTGCCGATGAGACCCGTAGGTCCTGTGGGTCCTGTGCCCCCTGTTTCTCCTGGCAGTCCCGTAGGTCCTGTGGGCCCTAGGTCTCCTGTGGGCCCTGCATATCCGGTAAATCCTTGGGTTCCGGTAAGTCCTGTGGGTCCTGTGGCGCCTAGGAGGCCTGTCGGCCCTGTGCTACCTATATCTCCAATGGCTCCAGTTGGACCGCCTAATCCTGTGGGACCTGTCATCCCTGTTGATCCCCTGGGTCCTTGCATTCCTGTAGAACCTGTGGCCCCTGTGTTCCCGATTTGTCCGGTAGGTCCTGTGGATCCTTTAGGTCCTGTGGGCCCTGTCGGCCCCTTTTTTCCAGTAGGCCCTGTAAATCCCGTGGGGCCAGTGATTCCTGTGGGCCCGAGCGATCCAGTAAATCCCGTTTCCCCAGCAGGCCCTATGTAACCTGTCTGCCCCGTAGGTCCTATAGCCCCCGTTGTGCCTGTGGGTCCATCGGGACCTGTCCAGCCGGTTGGTCCCGTGGATCCTTGCAGTCCCGTTGGCCCTGTTTCCCCTTGAGGCCCTGTAAGTCCACGACTTCCTGTGGCTCCTGTAGGCCCTGTAAGACCTTTTACACCCGTGGCTCCTGTAGGTCCTGTCTCTCCACCGGGCCCCGTAGCGCCTGTGCCTCCTGTAAATCCCGCAGTTCCTGTGGGTCCCATGGGACCCGTCTGTCCCGAAGGACCTGAGGGTCCTATGGGTCCAGATGGTCCACTTGATCCCTGAAGTCCTGTAGAGCCCGTGAGACCATCTGGTCCTGTAGGCCCTGTGCTTCCCATGGGTCCAGGGGTTCCAGGATATCCAGTGAAACCAGATGAGCCGGTCTCACCTGTAAAACCTGGAGATCCTGTAGGTCCCGTGTATCCTAAGAAACCCACTTCTCCTGTAAATCCCTTGGGGCCTGTTGGGCCGGTGGTCCCGTGCGGGCCGGTAAAGCCCGTCTCTCCAAAAGGCCCCGTGCTTCCAGAGGGTCCTATCAACCCTGTAGGTCCCATGGGGCCGCGAGGGCCCGCTTGTCCTGTGGATCCGTCTAGGCCCAAGAGACCGGTATCTCCCGTGGCGCCTTGTGCTCCGGTCTGACCTGTAGGTCCTGTGAATCCCGTGATACCCTGAAGACCCGTAGGGCCTATATAGCCGGGATCTCCCGTGCTACCTGTCTGTCCTGCAGGTCCTGTGGAGCCTGTTACTCCCTGTAATCCAGTAGGTCCTATCGGCCCCGTCGGTCCTGTAGGTCCTGTCTGTCCTGTAGGTCCTGTGGGTCCGATCTTTCCGGGTAGACCTGTGTCTCCTGTGGGCCCCGTGGTTCCTGTCAATCCTGTGTTCCCCTGAGGCCCAGTTGGACCTGTAGGACCTGCGCTTCCCGTAGGCCCAGTTGGCCCAGTATCTCCAGTCACACCCGTTGCTCCTGGAGCTCCCGTAGCCCCTAGGTATCCTGTGGGGCCAGTATATCCGCTGAATCCTGTGAGGCCGATTGAACCGCGAGCGCCGGTAGGGCCGGTATCTCCTGTAGAGCCCGTTTGTCCAATGAATCCCGTTGGTCCTGTGTTTCCGCGAGGTCCCGTCGGCCCTGTGTTTCCTGTCCCACCTGGAGTTCCTGTCTGTCCGACGGCGCCAGGTAACCCGGTAGCTCCCCTATGTCCAGTTGGACCAGTCCTTCCCGTCTCTCCAGAAGGCCCGATCGCACCTATTGATCCGGTAGATCCCGTTTTTCCAGATGGCCCTGTTTGTCCTGTAGGGCCTGTGGAGCCGATAATCCCCGTACTTCCAATGGGCCCAAATGAGCCTGTGGGTCCCATGTCTCCTGTAGGGCCTCGTGCGCCTGTTTGCCCTACCTGTCCTGTAGATCCAGTATATCCCGTCTCTCCTCTAGGGCCTGTTGGACCTTGGGAACCTGTTTGTCCTACAGTGCCCAATTGTCCTGTGGGCCCTGTGGGCCCTGTTCCTCCAGAAGGCCCTGTTTGTCCCGTGGACCCTGTAGATCCTGTATGTCCAAGTCTTCCCTGGGGGCCCATGGGTCCCGTAGATCCTGTGGGTCCAGGAATCCCTTGTTCCCCTATGGGTCCTGTTGGGCCAGTGACATTGCCAGATCCTGTAGGCCCCGTTGCACCGGTTGGACCTCTAGGTCCCTCTGGCCCCGTAGGGCCTGTGGGACCTGTAGGTCCTGTGATTCCTCCGATAGTTCCAGGTCCAGGGGGACCTGCTGGCCCTGGTGGGCCTGGGGGCCCAGGAGGCCCCTCAGGGAAAGGACGGGAGCTATTTGAAGAATTGCTCTTGGATTTTTTGGCCAGAAGGGGTTCTGCATGGGAAAGCGATAGTGCAATGAGAGAGAGGGTGAGTATGAAAGAGAAGGAGTGGGGAGTTTTTTTTCTTAGCATACCTTAAGGTTCCTTTCAATCTACTGAAGTTTAATAATCGTCATGTACATGGTGATGGCTGATCCCGCATTCACAGTTGTATAAGTAAAACCAAACCCAAATTGATGAACCACGGTAATTGTGGAGGGTTTTTGTGTTATCTGAAGAATGAAAGAAGCGCTATTGAGGTTTCTCGGCGTCTGAAATTCGGTAGATGATTCGATGATGTCTACACCATTGAGTTGCAAGCGAGCCGTATTTGTCCCATTTGCATAGGAGGCACCATAAATAACCTGGTAGAATCCTGTGTCATTAATAACAGCTTGCCCCGATGCATTTAGGGAGATCTTCGATCCGACAGGTTGGCCGGTGATGTTGGTGAAAACAAGGGGAATTCCGGCTCCTCCAACATAGGCAGTCGTCCTGTAAATGTAGGCTGCATCGGCATTGTTGGATCCACGGGGGCCAGTAGGCCCTGTGGGCCCTGTGGGCCCTGTACGGCCTCTGGGTCCCGTTTTTCCTCGAGGACCCGCGATCCCTGTAGGTCCCGTAGCTCCCGTAGGTCCTGTGGGTCCTGTAGGGCCTGTGGGTCCTGCGAGTCCTGTAGGTCCTGTGACCCCTGTAGGTCCTGTTGAGCCTGTTGCTCCTGTTTGTCCTGTAGGTCCTGTGTCCCCGATGGATCCCGTGGGGCCTATGAGTCCCGTGGGTCCAGTGGGGCCTGTAAATCCGGCAGGTCCTGTGGCTCCTGAGGGTCCTGTGTTTCCTGTAGGTCCTAGGGGACCTGTTGCCCCCGTCGGTCCCGTGGGCCCTGTAGGTCCTGTAGAACCGGTTACACCGACAGGACCCGTAGGACCTATCGGTCCTGTCATGCCACTAGACCCTGTGACTCCTGTGGGACCCGTCGGTCCTGTAATTCCTGTAGGCCCTGTAGGACCGGTGAATCCCGTTGGTCCTGTAGCGCCGACAGCCCCATCAAAACCCGTCGGTCCCGTCGGTCCCGTAGGCCCTGTAGAGCCTGTCGGTCCTGTAAGACCTGTAGGCCCTGTAGGTCCGGTGAATCCCGTCGGCCCTTGAGGTCCAGTGGGTCCCATCGTTCCTTGTGGGCCGGTAGCTCCTGTGGGTCCTGTGGGTCCTGCCTGTCCTAGGATACCGGTCAGTCCCGTAGGCCCTGTCTGACCTGTGGGTCCCGTAGCGCCCGTGCTCCCTGTAGCGCCTATAAATCCCGTAGGGCCTGTAGCTCCTGTGGGCCCGATGCTGCCAGTAGGTCCCGTGGGACCTGTATTTCCTGCATCGCCGGTAGGGCCTGTAGCTCCTTGGGGACCGGGAAGGCCTGTAGATCCCGTGGGTCCTGTAGGTCCTGTCGGCCCCACTGCGCCCGTGAGACCGGTAGGTCCTGTAGGACCTGTAGGTCCCGTCGCACCGGTAACTCCTGCAAGACCGGTTTGCCCTGTAGGTCCCGTCTGACCCGTCATCCCGGTAAGACCCGTAGGTCCTGTAGGGCCGGTGGGACCTGTAGGCCCTGTGGAGCCTGTTGCTCCTGTAAAGCCTGCAGGACCTGTCGGTCCTGTGGAGCCTGCAGGACCTGTAGCGCCTGTAGGCCCTGTGAGCCCTGTGGGGCCCGTTGCCCCTGTAGCTCCTCCAGGTCCCGTAGCTCCCGTAGCTCCGAAGGGGCCTGTGGCACCTGTGGCGCCAACCATTCCGATCGATCCCGTCGGTCCTGTGGCTCCCGTGCTCCCTGTAGATCCCGTAGAACCTGTGGGACCTGCAGATCCCGTGTTTCCTGTAGCGCCTGTAGGGCCTAGAGGTCCTTGGATCCCCGTGGGACCTGTAGAACCTGTGGGACCTGTAGCTCCCGTAGGTCCTGTAGCACCTGTAGTCCCCGTATTTCCCGTGCTTCCTGTCGGTCCCATGAAGCCGAGAGGACCCGTAGCTCCTGTAGGTCCTGTTACCCCTGTCGGCCCCGTGGGACCTGTCGGTCCTGTAGATCCGGTGTTACCGAGAGGTCCTGTGGGACCTGTGGGACCTTGCGGGCCCACAGTTCCTGTAGGTCCTGTGGAACCTGTGGCTCCTGTGGGACCCGTCGATCCTGTCGATCCCGTCGGTCCTGTAAAGCCGGTAGGTCCTGCTGGTCCTACAAGTCCCGTAGGCCCTGTTGCACCGGTAGGTCCCGTAGCTCCCGTCAGTCCCGTAGCACCCATAGGACCTGTCGAACCCGTAGCCCCTGTAAAGCCAGCCGCCCCTGTAGGACCTGTGGGTCCGCTAGGGCCGATGGGACCTGCCGCTCCCGTGGGACCTGTCTCTCCAAGGAGTCCGACCACTCCGGTAGGTCCTGTGACACCTGTTTGACCTGTAGGTCCCGTAGGTCCTGTAAAACCTGTAGGACCTGTGGGTCCAATAAATCCTGTGGGTCCCGTGCTTCCCGCCGGCCCTACAGATCCTGTAGGCCCTGTAGCTCCCGTAGATCCCGTCATGCCAGTAGGCCCTGTAGACCCTGTAGGTCCTGTCGGACCTGTAGGACCCGTAGGTCCTGTGAATCCCACAGCTCCTGTGGGACCTGTCATCCCCGTTGGGCCCACGTCACCCGTCCAGCCGAGAAGTCCTGTAGCTCCCGTGCTTCCAATCGGTCCCGTAGATCCTGTAGATCCGGTAGCGCCTAGGGTGCCCGTAGGACCTGTGGATCCGATCTGTCCTGTGGGACCTGTGGGTCCTGTAACCCCTGTCGGTCCCGTTGCTCCCGTCGGTCCTGTGGGCCCCGTAGGCCCTGTAGGTCCGGTGAATCCCGTCGGCCCTTGCGGTCCTGTCGGACCGCTAGGTCCTGTTGAACCTGTCGGTCCTGTGCTTCCTGTGGGACCTGTGGATCCTGTAAAACCGGTAGGGCCCGTTGCTCCAACAGATCCGATGAACCCTGTGGGTCCTGTAGGACCCGTAGGCCCTGTAGAGCCCGTCGGTCCTGTGAGACCCGTAGGCCCTGTAGGTCCGGTGGATCCCGTCGGCCCTTGAGGTCCAGTGGGTCCCGTCGCTCCTTGCGGCCCAGTAGACCCGGTGGGTCCCGTGGCTCCGATTTGCCCAGTCATCCCTTGAGAGCCTGTAGCCCCTAGAGGGCCTGTAGAGCCGGGCTGACCGAAAGTGCCGGTGGGGCCTGTATCACCTGTATTTCCAACTTGTCCAGTGGGTCCCGCGTAGCCAGTAGGACCTATAAATCCGGTAAATCCGGTAGGTCCAGCAGGCCCTGGGAGTCCTGTTTCTCCTGTAGGACCTGTGACCCCCTGGGGTCCATCAGATCCTGTAACGCCCGTCTCTCCAGTAAATCCGACCATTCCCGTAGGACCTGTTCTGCCAAGAGTTCCCGTAGGGCCCGTGGGTCCGGTTTGCCCCGCAGGGCCCTTTGCTCCTGTGGGACCTGTAGGTCCTGGAGTGCCTGTGGAGCCTGTAGGTCCTGTGGCTCCTAAAGATCCCGTTTGCCCTGTTGGGCCCGTGGGGCCCCTATCTCCTGTGGATCCGGTGAATCCGGTAGATCCAAAGGGGCCTGTAAATCCGATAGGTCCCGTTTGTCCTGTGGGTCCTGCAAATCCCGTAGATCCCGTATCTCCCAAGATGCCGGTAAACCCTGTAGAGCCAACCGGTCCCGTGTGGCCTGTTCCTCCCATGAGGCCGATTGGTCCCGTCATGCCTGTGGCCCCTGTGAGGCCGGTGGGACCGCTGCTTCCCGTTTGGCCCGTGTACCCTTTAGGTCCTGTAGGTCCTGTGGGACCTCTGGAGCCATCAGGTCCTGAGGGGCCTGTCATTCCTGTAGGGCCCATAGCGCCGGTAGGGCCTGTTTCGCCGGGGAGTCCTGTAGGCCCTGTCTGACCGGTATGCCCTGAGGGTCCGATAAGGCCCGTGCCTCCCGTGGGACCCATCGATCCCGTTTGTCCTGTTGGACCCAAGGGTCCAGTAGATCCGGTAGGCCCGAGTTGCCCTGTAGAGCCGGTCATCCCCGTCTGCCCTTCTGGGCCTGTGGGTCCAGATGCTCCTGTGGGCCCGGTGGGACCCGTCGATCCTGTAAATCCTTTCTGTCCTGTGGGTCCTGTAAAGCCTGTACTCCCTGTATTTCCCATAGGACCGGTCGGCCCAGTAGGTCCTGTGGGTCCTGTGAAACCTGTAGAGCCCGTTGAACCGACTTGTCCTACCAAGCCTGTGAGACCTGTGGATCCTAAAGGACCTGTGGCGCCTGTGCTTCCTGTAGAGCCGATTCGTCCGCTAGGTCCTGGCTTGCCTGTAGGTCCGAAAAACCCTGTGGGGCCAATGGGTCCTGTGGGCCCTGTGGAGCCGGGAACTCCTGTTTGTCCGGTGGGTCCTGCACTGCCGGTCGAGCCCGTTGCGCCGTGCGTTCCTGTGGGCCCTGTGGGTCCCATGGGACCTGTGGGACCTGTGCTTCCAAGGAAGCCCGTGGCTCCAGTTGGTCCTGTGGAGCCGGCAACTCCTGTTTGTCCCGTGGGTCCTGTGGGACCTATGCTACCCGTCTTTCCCTGAGGTCCTTTAGGGCCTGTAGATCCCGTGGGTCCATGATGGCCTGTGGGACCTGTAGCTCCTGTTGCAGATGGGGCTCCTGTAGGTCCTGTGGAACCTGTAGGTCCCATGGGCCCCTGAACGCCCGTGGCTCCAGTGGGTCCTGTGGATCCCGTAGGACCTGTCCGCCCTGCAGGTCCCGTCTGACCTGTAGGGCCTCGATCTCCCGTAGCTCCTGTGCTCCCCGTTGATCCCAAAGTTCCCGTGCTTCCTGTGGCGCCTAAAACCCCTAAAAGGCCCGTCGGACCTGTTTGACCTTGGCTCCCTTTTGCTCCTGTAGCACCTGTATTTCCCGTAGGACCCGTAGGTCCTGCCGGGCCCATTTCCCCTGAGGGTCCTGTGGGTCCTGTTTCTCCAATGAATCCCGTATAACCTGTCGAGCCCATGATGCCTGTAGGTCCCGGGACTCCCGTAAATCCTGGTGAGCCCAAATCTCCGGTGGGTCCTGTATTGCCCAGAGGGCCCATTTCTCCTGTAGGTCCGGCGAGACCGATCGGGCCCGTAGCCCCTGTAAATCCTGTGACCCCCCTAAATCCAGTTGCTCCGATCAAACCTTGTTTCCCTGTAGGACCTGTGGGTCCAATGGGTCCTGTTTCTCCAGTAGGTCCCGTCGGGCCATCGGGTCCTGAGAGGCCTGTCCCTCCCGTAGGTCCCAAGGAACCTGTGGGACCCGTGAGACCGGAAGAACCTGTACTTCCATCAAGACCTGTGGGGCCGGTAGGCCCCATGAATCCCTTATCTCCAGAAGGTCCCGTGTCTCCTTGAGGACCTATGGATCCGCGTAATCCGGTAGGGCCTATGGGGCCGGTCTGACCATCTGCTCCTGTGGAGCCAGTAGAACCGATGGATCCTGTGGAGCCCGTGCTACCTGGAAAGCCTGCTGGTCCTGTGAATCCCCTAGGACCTGTTGGCCCCATGAGTCCTGTCGGCCCTGTGGAGCCTGCAGGCCCGGTAGCTCCCGTCGGACCTGTTTGACCAGTTTGACCTGCTTGTCCAGTGGGCCCCGTCCCTCCTGTAGGGCCTGTGACTCCATGTAAACCTGTTTTACCTGTCGAACCCAAGCTACCGGGTACGCCGGTGGGCCCTGCAGGGCCTGTTTGTCCCGTATCCCCGAAGGCTCCCGCCGGCCCTGTAGGTCCTGTCATGCCGGTAGGGCCGCTATCCCCGAGGGCCCCTCTTGGCCCTGTCGGTCCTGGAGTGGCAGGCCCTGTCGGCCCCGTCGGCCCCGTGTTTCCTGTGATCCCCATAGGTCCTATGGGTCCAGTTCCTCCTGTGGGCCCAGTTACCGATCCATCTCCTGTGGGTCCTGTCGGTCCTGGTAGGCCTGGTGGGCCGGGAGGACCAGGGGGGCCGGGTCTTTTAGGAAAATGAAATCCCCATACGGAGCTCGAATCGGATGAGTGGCGGCGTTTGATGAAGTGGACCGGGGGAGGTTCTTTGCCGACTTGAGAAAATAGTGCTTCAGGGCAGCAAAGAGAGTAGGCAATGCAAGCAAAGGAGAGAAGTTTGAAGATGGGATAATGAGAATTCATTGCAATCTCCTAATCATCACCGTGCTGTCTGCTATTCCTACTACAGTAGCGTTAGAAATGACAGTTACAGAAGCACCTGAATTATTCACAAAGCTGACCGTCGAATTTGAGGAGGGAATATTGATGATAATTGTAAACATCGTCCACATATTAGTAGGCGTTTCTAATGTGGTCTGAGTAGAGCCAACTCCATTTACACGGACTTGAAATGAGCCAGTGCTAAGAGCAGTCGAACAGCAAAAAGTAATCTGGTAAAGTCCGACATCCCTTACGGAAATATCGCCACTTGTGCCTCCACTTAGGCTAATTCCGCTGCCCGGTGGTCTAGACAGGATCTTGTTAAAGCTGATCGCTGAGCCGTTAGCAACAGATTGGCCCGCACCGTCTGTGGTTAAATAGACGAATGCAAAATCTCCTGCAAGTGTTGCTTTAGGCCCTGTGGGGCCTGTTCTTCCAGTTCTTCCGGCGGGCCCCGTGGGTCCTGTAGGGCCTGTTCTTCCCGTAGGACCTGTTCTTCCGGTGGGACCTGTAGGCCCTGTTGCCCCTGTTGGCCCTGTGGGTCCAGTACGCCCTCGGGGGCCCGTTGCTCCGGCAGCACCTGTATCTCCCGTCGGTCCCGTTGGTCCTGGCATTCCGGTGGGCCCGGCAGGCCCTTGCGCTCCCGTTGGCCCCGTGGCGCCTGTCGGTCCCGTAGGCCCTGTGGGTCCTATTGACCCGGTAAATCCTGTAAGGCTTGAATCTCCGGTTGGCCCTGTTATTCCTGTGAACCCCGTGGGTCCCGCCACTCCTGTGAGTCCGGTGGATCCCGTAAGGCCTAGAGGTCCTGACATCCCACTAGGCCCTGTTGGACCGAGAGACCCCATGGGACCTGTTGCTCCCATAACGTTATCTGGGCCCGTTATTCCAGTAAAACCTATGGGTCCGGTAGGACCTGTAGTTCCAGTTGGTCCTGAAGCTCCCTGAAGGCCAGTGGGACCTGTTTGTCCGATCGAGCCTGTGGAACCCACGATACCCGTTACACCTGTAGCGCCCGTAGGTCCTGTGGGTCCCGTCTGACCTGTGGGTCCCGTAGATCCCGTGGCTCCTGTAAATCCAGAAGGACCGATGGGTCCGGTGGGTCCCGTAGGACCTTGCGTTCCCGTAGGCCCCTCAGACCCTGTAGGACCCGTGGATCCCGTCGCCCCGGTTGCTCCTGTAGCCCCAGTGGAACCTGAAGGACCTGTCGCACCGATGGATCCCGTGAGACCTGTGGGACCCGTAGGTCCTGTTACTCCTGTAGGTCCCGTAGATCCCGTAGGTCCTGTGCTACCTGTCCATCCGATCGGCCCTGTAGCTCCCGTAAATCCCGTGGGCCCAAAAAGACCTGTAGAGCCCGTATCTCCTGTCGGGCCTGTAGCTCCCGTGGGTCCGATGGGTCCTGTCGGGCCTGTGGCTCCTACCAGTCCCGTGGGTCCTTGAGACCCTAGGAGACCTGTTTGTCCTGTAGGTCCTGTAGCTCCGGTAGGACCTGTTTGTCCTGTCTGGCCTGTCGGCCCTGAAGAACCCGTGGCACCTGTAGGGCCAGGGGATCCCGTAGGACCAGTAGGTCCTTGTGGTCCAAAAATGCCTGTGGGTCCTGTAGACCCTGTGGGTCCTGTACTCCCTGTTGGACCTGTGGTCCCAGTAGCGCCCGTAGGTCCTGCTTGTCCGATGAGACCTGTAGGGCCTGTCGGTCCTGTAGGTCCAGTAAAACCGGTAGAACCTGTCGGACCTGTTGCACCCTGTTGTCCTGTAGGGCCTGTCGGTCCGGTAAAGCCCGGCTGTCCCGTAGGTCCTGACGGTCCCATAGAACCTGTAGATCCCGTAGGTCCTGTAGATCCTGTGGGACCTGTAGGACCTGTGGCGCCAGTGCTACCTATCGCCCCAACGAGTCCTGTAGACCCGGTCATCCCAATGGAACCTGTATTACCGGTGGGCCCTGTAGTGCCCGTAGGGCCTGTCGGTCCTGTATTTCCTGTCGGCCCTGTAAATCCTGCGGGTCCTGGAGCGCCAGATGGTCCTAGGAGTCCCGTGGGTCCTGTAGCACCTGTCGGGCCGGTAGGACCTGTCAGCCCTGTGTTTCCTGTGTTTCCTGTGGGACCAAGAGCTCCTGTGTAGCCATTACTTCCCGTCGCTCCCGGACTGCCTGTTGGTCCCGTCTGACCTGTAATTCCCGTTTGTCCAGTAGGTCCCGTAGATCCTGTATTGCCTGTGGGGCCCGTGGGTCCAGTTGGACCTGTCGGACCCGTGGGTCCTGTAGGACCGGTGGGCCCCAGGGGTCCTATAAGACCTGTAGGCCCAAGAAGACCTGTGGGGCCTGTGGCGCCCGTGGGTCCAGTTGGACCTGTAGAACCTGTTTGACCTGTAAATCCTGTAGATCCCGTAGGACCTGCGGCGCCTGAGAATCCGGTAGGTCCTGTGGCACCTGTCGGCCCCATAAAGCCTGTGAACCCTGTGGGACCTGTAGGGCCGGTGAGCCCCGTAGGGCCAAATGCTCCAACAAGACCTGTATCTCCCGTCGGTCCTGTGAGACCAGTGGCTCCGGTAGCTCCGGTCATCCCCACAAGACCTGTTATCCCCGTCGGTCCTGTCGGTCCCGTCTGGCCTGTAGCTCCTGTAAAACCTCTCCCTCCCGTAAATCCGGTGGGCCCTGTAGGCCCTGTAGATCCCGTAGATCCCTGCTGTCCGATAGATCCGGTAGATCCGGTAGATCCCGTAGGGCCTGCAATTCCTGTGAGACCTGTAGGGCCTGTAGGACCTGTCAGTCCTGTAGCGCCTACTGAGCCGGTCAGTCCAGTGAGACCTGTAGATCCTGTGGGTCCTGTTTGCCCTGTATTTCCCGTGGGTCCGGTGGGTCCCGTGGCGCCCTGCGGGCCTGTGGGCCCTGTCTGACCAGTGGCTCCTGTCATGCCCAATGCGCCGACTATCCCTGTAGCGCCCGTGGGGCCCGTAGGTCCTGTCTGGCCGGTAGGTCCTGTTTGTCCCGTGAACCCGATCGATCCTGTTTGGCCGGTAGGTCCTGTCTCACCTCTAGGTCCTGTGGGACCAGTTGGCCCTGTAGGGCCTGTAGGTCCTGTAGAGCCCGCAAGACCTCTAGATCCTGTGGGGCCGGTAGGTCCTTTGGGGCCTGTTGCGCCCGTCGGCCCGATCTGTCCTGTGGGTCCGGTGAATCCCGTCTGTCCTGTCGGTCCATGAGGTCCCGAGGGACCTTGGGGGCCAGTGGCTCCTGTAGGGCCTGTAGATCCCGTAGGCCCTTGACTGCCGGTGGGACCTGTTGGACCTCTCTCTCCTGTATCTCCTGTCGTTCCCGTCCATCCGGTGATCCCGAGCGGGCCAGTAGGTCCCACTGGGCCTGTGGGACCGGTCCATCCCATGTAGCCAATGTCCCCTGTACTACCTGTTGCTCCAAGAGAACCTAAGGCACCAGTCATCCCTGTAAAGCCGGTTATGCCAGTAGCTCCTGTGGCTCCAGCCGCGCCGGTGGGCCCTGTAGGTCCTTTGTCTCCAGTAGGTCCTGTAGGTCCGATCTGCCCTTGTGGACCTGTGGGGCCTTTGTCTCCCGTTGCTCCGGTACTCCCCGTTGCTCCCGTCACGCCTGTAGCACCTGTCGGACCTGATCGTCCCGTGGGGCCCAGAGGTCCTGTTTGTCCCGTGTATCCCACCAATCCCGTGGGACCTGTTGGCCCTGTAGACCCTATCCCACCCGTTTGACCCGTTGCACCCGTTTGCCCTGCAGGACCTGTCATCCCCGAGGGGCCTGTATTGCCAGAGGGGCCTGTAGGGCCGATAGGTCCTGTCTGACCAGTCGCTCCTGTGGGTCCAGTGGGTCCTGTGGATCCCATGGGACCTGTAAAGCCGGTAGACCCAAAGGGCCCCGTATATCCCGTCCAGCCGACAAAGCCGATGCCTCCCGTTGGGCCTAGGTCACCTGTTGCACCCGTAGATCCTGTAGAGCCGGTTGCTCCTGAGGCCCCAGCAAAGCCCGTTTGCCCTGTAGGCCCTGTGATCCCACGCTGCCCTGTAGGTCCGGTAAATCCTGTAGGACCCTTTTCTCCCGTGGGGCCTGTGGTTCCTGTCCCACCTAGGGGGCCGGTGGGACCTGTCAAACCCGGCTCGCCGGCGGGCCCTGTAGGTCCTAAAGGTCCTGTGAAACCCGTGGGGCCAATTTCCCCAGTAGGGCCGGTGAATCCCTGCTCTCCCGTCTGTCCTGTAGGTCCCGTCTGGCCCGTGGCTCCTGTGGGCCCCCTATATCCTGTGGGTCCTGTCGGTCCGGAAAAGCCTGCATCTCCTGTTGGTCCAGTGGGGCCGATAGAGCCAGTGAGGCCCGTGGCCCCAACTGGTCCCGTCATTCCGGTAGGTCCAGTAGGTCCCGTGCTTCCCATGAAGCCGATGAAGCCCGTCTGTCCTGTGGGGCCTTGATGTCCTGTAAATCCGGCAGGCCCTGTGGGTCCAGTGAATCCCTGTTCCCCGGTGGGTCCTGTAGGACCGGTAGGACCGGTTTGACCTAGAGGGCCTGTTCCTCCCGTCATTCCCATCGGACCCATCGGCCCCGTTGGCCCTGTGGGTCCCGTTTCTCCCATATGTCCTGGAAGGCCTGTGGACCCGGTCATCCCTGTGAATCCGATCTCCCCCGTTTGACCGGTTGCTCCTGTGATTCCCGTGGGTCCGGTGGGCCCTTTAGGTCCAGTCCTTCCGGTGGGTCCTGTTGGACCGGCAGGTCCTGTAGGGCCTGTGGATCCAGTCGGTCCAGTGGCGCCTGTAGGTCCCGTCTGACCGAGAAGGCCTGTATCTCCAGTAAAACCGATGGAGCCAGTAGGTCCTGTAACGCCTAGCAGTCCCGTGGGTCCTGTAGGTCCGATGAGACCGGTATCCCCAGTGGGTCCAAAGGCACCCGTTTGTCCAGTAGGTCCTACGGGGCCGGTCGGTCCGGTTGCTCCTGCTGAGCCTTTCTCTCCTGTCGGACCCGTTGCTCCAAGCGATCCTGTGGGCCCTGTTTGCCCCGTGGCACCGGAGCTGCCTGTGGGGCCACGGGGTCCACTCGGTCCACTAGGCCCTGTAGGTCCTACCTGTCCTGTACTTCCTGTGGGTCCTGTCGTTCCTTTATTACCTGTTTGGCCAGTAGGACCTGTAGGTCCGGTAGTTCCTAAGAGGCCTGTTGCCCCTGTAAACCCAGTAGATCCTGTGGGTCCGGTTGTCCCCGTAGGCCCTGTAGGTCCATGAGCACCTGTGCTGCCTGTTGCTCCTTTGGGTCCGGTAGCTCCTGTATCACCCGTGGGTCCTCTCAGTCCAGGGCTTCCTGTGGCGCCGGTGGCTCCCGTGGGGCCTTGGGGACCTGTTGGCCCTGTCTGTCCTGTGAAGCCTTTTGAGCCGGTGGGACCTGTCGGCCCTGCGCTTCCCGTTGAACCAGTTTGCCCTGTGGCTCCCGTTGCGCCTTGAGCGCCGATGAGGCCACTAGGTCCTGTCGGTCCTGTCGGTCCGGTGAGGCCGTGATCTCCCTGCATGCCTTGCTCGCCCGTAGGTCCTGCAGGGCCTGTGCGGCCTGTAGGCCCCATTTCTCCTGTGAACCCAGACGGACCTGGAGATCCGATAGGTCCGGTTGCACCTGTGGCTCCTGTCGTACCGCTCTGGGCCCCCTGTGCTCCAGTCGGTCCCGCAGGACCGGGTATTCCCATTTGACCTTTAGGTCCTGTGGGACCTGTATCGCCCGGGGGACTGCCGGGACCTGTAGGGCCGGGAAAACCTGCAGGATCTCCCGTGGGGCCTACGGGACCAGGTGGGCCGGGAAAGGAAGTGCCCTCACCGGTTGGACCAGTAATCCCCGGGAGACCTGGAGGCCCTGGAGGCCCTGGTGGGCCATGTTTGGGTTTGGGCATGCACGAGCGGTCTGCGAAAAGCGGAGAGGGGTCCAAGGAAAAAAGCAAAAGAGAGCAGGCGACTAGTGTAAAGAGCGGAGGCTGGCTGCCTTTTTTCCCCATGAAGATACGCCCACCTAATTTTTAAGACGCCTTATGATATATAAAAAAAGGATTAGTTGTCATCTCATGATGAGAGTTTGACGATGGTCATAAAAGCGGCTACGCCCGTTCCTGATAGTCGATCGTTCAGCGTGACAGCGGCCCCGGTGTTGACAAGTCGGACGGTTGTCGGGTTGACTGTGACGTTGACGATGACAGTAAGGGTGACAATACTACGGGTTGTTCCTGTTGACAATTCATTTTGGGCAAGACTGTTCCCATTGATAGAGATCACCCAGGGCCTATTGTTAGTGGTGGCTGAGACGCCGATTGTGATCTCGTAATAGCCATTATCGTTAATTGTCACGGTCCCGGAGGAAAGAGAAATTCTGGTATTGGGAGGGCGGTTCGTAATTTGCGTGAAGGGAACTGCAGCTCCGTTGGCAACAGCTGTGCCTCCTCCACTACCGAGCAGATAGATAAAAGCAAAGTCTGTCACTCCTGGGTTGACTAAGCCCGTTGCACCTGTCGGGCCTGTGGGTCCTGTAGGTCCCGTAGGTCCTGTGGGGCCTTGCGGTCCCGTAGGTCCTGTGGGACCTGTCGGTGAGGATCCGGTAGGGCCTGTTCGTCCTGTGGATCCTGTAGGTCCGATAGCTCCTGTAGGTCCGGTAGTTCCTGTAGGTCCCGTAGGTCCCGACGCGCCGGTCGAGCCCGTCGGACCGCTAGATCCGGCACTGCCCGTAGGTCCAGTGGGTCCGGTGGGTCCCGTGATCCCTGTGGGCCCTGTCATGCCCGTCGGTCCTGTGGCTCCTGTATTCCCCATCTGGCCCGTGGGTCCTAGAGGTCCAGTAGATCCCGTGAAACCTAGAAATCCTGTAGACCCTGTAGTTCCTGTAGGTCCTGTAAGTCCCGTCTGTCCCGTAGGTCCTGAGGGTCCTGTGGAGCCCGTCCCTCCAGTCGCTCCTGCAGATCCTGTAGGCCCTTGAAGACCGGTGGGTCCGGTGCTGCCAAGAAGTCCTGTACTTCCCGTAGGCCCCGTTGCACCTATAGATCCGGTCGCACCGGTGGCGCCTGTAGATCCCAGAATCCCGGTTGGGCCCGTGGGCCCCTGAGGGCCTGTAGGTCCTGTATTTCCGGTAGCGCCCGTGGGACCTGTCATACCGGTATTCCCTGTCGGACCTGTGCTTCCCGTGGCGCCTGTGGCTCCCATAGGTCCTGTAGCTCCAGTAGGGCCAGCCATTCCCGTGGGTCCTGTACTGCCCGTAGTCCCTGTAGCACCTGTAGGACCTGTGGGTCCTGTATTGCCTGTGGATCCCGTAGGCCCTATAGGTCCCGTAGCTCCTGCAAGGCCTACTGGACCGGTAGCTCCCGTCGGACCGATTGCCCCTGTGGGACCTGTAAAACCAGTAAGGCCTGTAGGTCCACCAAGTCCCAATGCTCCCGTGGGGCCGGTCTGACCCGTAGCTCCTGTTCCCCCTGTGGGTCCAGTGAGACCGGTAGGCCCTGTAGGACCAGTGGATCCGAGGAGGCCCGTGGGCCCCGTCGGTCCTGTCGGGCCTGTGGGTCCAGTGAGACCGGTCGGGCCTGTGGGACCCGTTGCTCCCAGCGACCCTGTGGATCCCGTCTGGCCGAGTGATCCGGTAGGTCCTGTAGGACCTAAAACGCCTGTCAGTCCCGTGCTGCCGGTAGCTCCGGTAGGTCCCGTTAGACCTGTCGCTCCTGTGGGTCCGATGGAGCCCGTGCTACCTGTAAGACCGAGCGATCCGATCAAGCCGGTGGGTCCAGTAGGACCGGTGAGGCCAACTGCTCCTGTGCTCCCTGTCTCTCCCGTTGGGCCGGTAGGTCCCGTCGATCCGGAGGCGCCAAGAGGTCCTGTAAATCCTGTGGGCCCTGTGAGGCCAGTGGGGCCTGTGGGTCCTGTAGATCCCGTTGGGCCCGTAGCCCCTGTGGCTCCTAGATCTCCTGTAAATCCGACGAGGCCTGTGGGTCCAGCGGAACCAGTGGCTCCTGTGAGACCCGTCGGTCCCGTAGGTCCTGTGGATCCTATCTGCCCTGTAGGGCCAGAATTTCCTGTAGGTCCTGGCAAGCCGCTTGGCCCCGTCAGGCCCGTAGGTCCCATAGAGCCAGTAGGTCCTGTTGGCCCCGTAGGTCCTGTAAATCCCGTGTTGCCGAGTAATCCTGTAAACCCGGTGCTCCCTGTGGGTCCTAGAAGACCCGTTGCGCCTGTAGGTCCTGTAGGACCTGTACTTCCCGTAGCTCCGGTAGCGCCTGTGGGACCGGTTGCTCCCATAGATCCTTCAGGGCCTGTTTGTCCTGTGAGTCCTGTGGGCCCTGTGATTCCAGAGGGGCCTAGCATTCCCGTGGGACCCGTGGGGCCTGTAGCTCCTGTAGGTCCTAACGCTCCTGTGGCTCCAAGAGGACCTGTGGGTCCTGTGGGACCCGTAGGTCCATCTGCACCTGTGGGGCCTGTAGCACCTGTATTTCCCGTAGGTCCTGTGCTTCCTGTGGCTCCCGAAGGCCCCAGGGGGCCTGTAGGCCCTGTCTGTCCAGCAGGCCCCGTAAAACCTGTAGCCCCTGTGAATCCTGTGGCTCCGGTAGCTCCCGTTGGGCCCTGACTCCCCACGAGTCCTGTAGATCCCGTAGCTCCCGTCTGTCCTTGCGGTCCCGTAAATCCTGTGGGGCCTCTAGGTCCTATAGGTCCTGTAGATCCCGTGGGGCCAGTGGCTCCTGTAGATCCCGTGGGACCGAGAGTCCCAGTTTGGCCGGTTGCGCCCGTTATGCCTGTAAGACCAATTGCTCCGGTAGGTCCCGAGCTACCGACGGGTCCTGTCTGACCGGTCTCTCCTGTAGCGCCTGTCTGTCCGGTCGGACCTGTAGCTCCCGTAGATCCGATCGATCCGACGGATCCTGTTTGTCCAGTCGGTCCATTTCTGCCTGTGGGACCTGTTGCCCCCGTAGGTCCAGTGGGTCCTGTAGTTCCCGTAGATCCGGATGGACCCTGCGGTCCCGTGGGCCCTGTTAAGCCTGTAGGTCCCGTAGATCCAGTAGGCCCTGTCTGACCCGTCGCGCCTGTAGGTCCTGTGGGCCCTGTAGATCCTAATGGTCCTGATGGACCCGTTGGGCCTGTATTTCCTCTTTGCCCTGTGGATCCTGTAGGTCCTGTAGACCCGGCTAGTCCCGTGGGTCCCGATGGTCCTGTGATCCCTGTTTGACCTAGCGGTCCTGTAGGTCCTGTGGGCCCTATGAACCCGGTAGATCCGGTAGGTCCTGTTGGCCCAAAGGATCCCGTCATTCCGGTCGGTCCTTGGCTTCCTGTCGATCCCGTAAAGCCGGTGGCGCCTTGCTGGCCAAAGGGCCCCGTAGCTCCTGTTGGTCCTTGAGTTCCCGTCATGCCCGTGGGACCCATGGGTCCTTCTAGGCCGGTAGGGCCTGTAGGTCCTAAATCTCCGATCGTTCCCGTTCCCCCTGTAAACCCGGGGAATCCCGTGGCTCCTGTAAATCCGGTGGGGCCTGTAGGTCCCATAAGACCCGTAGCTCCCGTAAGACCGGTTGGTCCAAGTGCTCCCGTTCCGCCGGTATCTCCCTGAGGCCCTGTAAATCCAGTTAAACCGGTGGGTCCTGTCGGCCCCATCTGGCCGGTGGGCCCCGTCATCCCGGTTCCTCCCGTCTGCCCTGTTGGGCCCATTGGACCGGTTTGGCCGGTAGGTCCTTTGGGCCCTGTCAGTCCTGTGGGACCGGTGGGTCCTGGGGCTCCTCTAGGTCCTGTGGCTCCTGTGGGACCAGTAGATCCTGTGGGGCCGGTAGATCCCGCCATCCCAGTAGGTCCGGTTGGTCCAGAGGGTCCAGTCGGTCCCGTTTTTCCAAGAGGTCCCGTATAGCCTGTAGGTCCTCTGGCCCCTGTCGGGCCTATGCTTCCCGTAGCTCCCGTCATGCCAGGAGGTCCTGCCCCTCCTGTAGTGCCTGTAGGACCAGGATCTCCCGTAGCTCCCGTCATCCCCGTAAAGCCTGTCATCCCCATCTGGCCGGTCGCGCCCGTAGCGCCCGCCCGACCTGTGGGGCCAGAGGGTCCAGTAGGTCCCGTTTCGCCAGTTGGGCCAAATGCTCCTGTGATCCCTGCTGGTCCCGTTTCGCCAGTTGGGCCTATGAGTCCTGTAGCTCCTGTGAATCCTTGTGCTCCAGTAGCTCCCGTCATCCCAGTAGGTCCCGTGGCGCCTGTAGCTCCTGGATTTCCCTGTGGTCCTGTTGGGCCTATCGCTCCTGTAAAGCCCGTCGACCCGAGCAGGCCTGTGGGTCCCGTAGGTCCTGTGGCTCCTAGGTCGCCGGTTTGACCCGTAGGCCCGACTGGCCCCGTAGCTCCTGTGCTGCCGAGGGGTCCAGTGGGCCCTGTGCTGCCGGTGAACCCTGTGCTTCCCGTCTGGCCCGTACTTCCCTTAGGCCCGGTGGGTCCAGTGGGCCCTGTGCTGCCGGTGGGACCTGTGGCTCCCGTAAATCCTGGGATTCCCGTAGGACCTATGGGACCGCCAATCCCTGTAAGGCCGGTAGGTCCCTCGTCGCCCGTCAAGCCTAATGGTCCTGTGGGTCCTGGAAAACCCGTCAATCCTCTGGGTCCTGTGAATCCATCTGGCCCTGTAGAGCCGGTCATCCCCTCAACACCCGTTGCACCCATCTGCCCTGTAGGCCCTGTGCTTCCCGTAGCTCCTGCGAGTCCTATTTGACCTGTAGGGCCTGTGACTCCGGCAGGACCGGTAGAGCCCGTCTGCCCTGCAGGGCCGGTAGCTCCTGTGACCCCAGATGGGCCGAAAGGTCCCGTGGGTCCTGTAGGCCCCGTAGTCCCCGTTGGACCGACTGGCCCTTTAATTCCCGTTACCCCTGTTGCGCCATCATTTCCTAAAGGTCCTGTAGGTCCTGTGACCCCCATGGGGCCGGTAGCTCCTGTTTCACCCAGATAGCCTATGGGTCCTGTAGCGCCCGTTTCTCCTGGAACACCTGTGGGACCAATTGGCCCGGCAGGTCCAGTGGATCCAGTGGGACCTGTCATCCCTGCG
>JAFEGI010000007.1:107340-125419 GCA_018240135.1 Verrucomicrobiota bacterium | reverse complement strand
GGACCCTCTTCGCGTCACTCGCAGAACTAGATTTAAATCCAAAGCCACCCCAACCAGACTGCTCTTCTTAGCCTTGAAATAGGCAGATGGGTAGGTTTTGCTTCGGATTCCTATTATCGTACTGCGAGTGACGCGAAGAGGGTCCCAGCCACCGAGACGAAGTCCGGCTGGGAACGAGCGCACGAGCAGCCCGCGGTCTCAGATCACAATGCAAAATCGCACCCGCAGGAGAGCCGGCTCCGGTTGATCCTTCGATGCCGCAGTAGACAGTCTGAAATTCCCGAAGCCTAGCGGCATCAGGAGGGTCAATTGGAGCCGGCGTGGGGGAGTTGTATTCGATACTACCCCCCGACGAGGACGCGATTTGGCGCAGTGAGATGAGACTCAAGGGGGTCGCAGGGGGTATGCCGAAGGACATACCGCCCGACAGATCTATGGAAACGGATCTTCAACTCTTACCTAACTAACAAAAAAACTCTCCCAGAACTCAATCGCCCAACTTTTTTGACAAAATCCTTGCGGTGAGATACTCTGTATGTTCTATGGATAAGATGCTTGTTTTCCTTGCGGTCCTCTGTGCTCCCCTGTTTGCCCATGCTTCCTATACTTTTAAGAATGGAAAGCTGATCAAAAGCGAGGAGGTCGCCACCCTCTCCGTCCAGGAGCACTACAGCGCCATGATGGATGCCTATCAAACGCGCGATTTTGAAGAGACAGTCGCTCAAGCGCTTGTCGTGATCCGCAATTTCCCCGCAACTCCCTTTGCCAGTGAGGCTTACTACTACCTTGGAATGGGGTACTTTGAGCTCGGCGAACTCGAATATGCCAACCGGTTTCTCGGCACCTATCTCAAAAAACAGAGCACACCGAAGTTTTTTGAAGAGGCGATTGAGTGTAAGTTTAAAATTGGGGAAAAATACCACCATGGGGCCAAAAGGCATATTCTCGGATGGGAAGCGATGCCAAAATGGGTTCCTGCCCGCGAAGAGGCGGTTTCGATTTATGACGAGGTGATCACAGCACTTCCCCATCATGACCTCGCTGCAAAAGCTTTATTTGGAAAGGCAGAGCTTTTGCTCAAAGATGAGGAATACAAATCCAGTATAGAGACCTATCAAACTCTCATCCGCCGTTTTCCTAAACATGCGCTCGCTCCTGAAAGTTATATTGGGATTGGACACGTCTATCTTGTGCAATCGAAGAATGAGTATCCCGATCAAGACTTTTTAGATTTGAGTGAGATTAATTTAAGGAAGTTTCGTCAGGATTTTCCAGGGGAAGAGAGAGTTGCCGTTGCAGAAGAGATGCTTCAAGAGATGCGCGAGATTTTTGCCAGTGACCTCTATGATACAGCTCGATTCTATGAAAGAACCCATAAGCCCCATGCCGCAGAAATCTACTACACCCGGATTCTTGCAAAATATCCCCAAACAAGCGTCGCAGAAAATGCGACCCGAAGAATGGGACAGCTCCGCTATCAGAAGCCTGCTACCTCGATACAAGAGGTAGAGCCCGTGCGAGCCTCTCCTCTGCCAACTAACGATAGCTCTCCATTACTGGATCTTCCGGTAGCAGAAGGGCTTCTCGTCGAGGCCACACCTGGGGACTCCCGTGATTAAATCCCTGATCGCTTCACTCATCCTGTTGATGTGTGGTGGCTGTGGGTACCGTTTTCAGGGGGAAGGGAGTGATCAGGTGATCGCTTCCATATCAGTGCCCTACGTCAAGGGGGATATTGATGGACTTTTGACAGAGGAGCTGATCCGAACCCTCGTAGAGACAGGACGCTTTGATTACACCAGCTCAGGGGGAGAGTGGACGCTGCTTGTCAGCGTGATAGGGGATGGGGATGAGCGGATTGGATACCGCTATGACCGCAATCCCACCACCGGGAAACGACGCGATAACATCGTAGGAACAGAAAACCGGCGCACTCTGATTTGCGAAATGAAGCTGATCGATACCGCTTCCGAGGAGATTATTTTAGGACCCCTCGTGATCAAGGGACAGTCAGAATACGACTATGTCGATTCGAATTCGATTTACGATCTAGTGACGTTTACCCCACAGGGGCCTCAAACAGTGATTGAAGTTTCTCTGGGACAGCTCGATTCGATTGAAGGGGCTCACGACGATGCGACGGTGGTTGCGTTTCGATCCCTAGCGCAAAAAATTGTAGATGGCCTTATAATGGGCTGTGACTAGGGGGACTATGAGTCAGCCTCTTTGGACAGAAGAGATCATGTCAATTGCCTCAATGGAGTGGTTACCTACCATCTTAGATTGGGCGCGGGGACAAATTCAAAAGACGGGTGCGGGAAGCAAAGACCTGCACCGCTATGAGCTGGCCCTTGAAGAGGCAATTGTCAACATCATCCATTATGCCTACCCTTTAAGAGAAGGGCCTGTGCGGATTACCAGCCGATTTCACCCAAATCGCGACCTGGAATTCGTCCTATGTGATGAGGGAAATCCATTCAATCCCTTGCTTGCAATTCCCGATATGCAGGTAGAAACGCCTATCTCAGAGATGAGAGAGGGGGGCATGGGCATTCTGCTCATGCGCAAAAATGTCGATGAGGTCTTCTATGAGCGCCGCTCTGAAGGGAATGTCCTTACTTTGCGTAAAAAAATTCCTTAGAGACTGTCTTTAAGCTTTTTTGCCTATAGCAGAGATTACAGCCTCTGTATCTTGAACCTCAGCAAGGAACAGCTGCAGGATTTTCAGGATATACTTTGGCGTGTTGTAGACCCCGGCGGTTTGGTAGGCGATCTCCAAATGGGGACGCCCTCCGTGCAAAAGGGCAATAAGAGTCGTTGTCGTTGGGCATTCGTCGAGAACCTGCGGAACGATCCATACCGCGAATTGGTCGTTGAAGAGGGTCACTTTCTCAGGGGTTTCGATGATGTGGAAGTGGTGATTGAGCTGAGCATCTGTCAGTGTGTGCTCAAGCTCGGCGTGATTGAGGAGGCCTAAGTCGCTAAGTAGCTTCAGGTCGACATGAATGATGCCGTCTGGAACCCATTTTTGCAAATTTTTGGAAAACTCCCCGAAAGCCGCTTCCAAAACGCTGGGATTAATCATGTCGCTCACGCATGCCTCCTTAGTGCTCCGCATTCCGCCCTGTACTTAGTTTAGCCGTCGGGATAGGGGGTTGTCAAGAGTGTTAACTATTTTTTTTATATGCAGTAGGGGACTCCTTTTTGGGAAGCGGAAATGTAAAATATTTTTTTACTCCCTTGCAATTTGATCCAATTTTTGCAATCCTATCGACATGAGAATCTGTGTCTTAGCCCTGTTCCTTGCGGTTTTTTCCTGCCTTTATTCTGCCCCTCTTAAAGTTGAGGTCGCGGGGAAGGGGGCGGTTTTAATTAATGCAGACACAGGCCGTATTCTTTATGAGAAAAATGCGCATTTACCTCTGTATCCCGCCAGTACAACCAAGGTGGTTACAGCTCTATATGCCCTGGAGAGACTGGGAGGGGAGGTTGACAGACTGGTGACCGCCTCGCCCGACGCAGTGGCGGTCGTCTCACCGACTGCACGTCGCTCAGGGGATGGGAGACACCTTCCTTATCGGTTGGAGTATGGGGGCACTCACATGGGGATCAAGCCGGGAGAGGCTCTTTCGATGCGGACTTTGCTCTATGGTCTTATGCTCTCATCTGCAAATGATGCGGCAAATGTACTTGCAGAACACATTTCAGGGAGTGTCCCTCGGTTTATGGAAGAACTCAATGCCTACATCCGCTCCATTGGTTGTAGCAATACAGAACTCCATAATCCACATGGCCTTCCTTTTGAAGAACATAAGATCTCGGCTTTCGATATGGCCCTGATTATGCGTCGAGCAATAGGGCATCCCCTTTTTCGGGATATTGTTCAAACACGAGAATTTCCAAGGCATGAGACAAATAAACAGCCAGAAGGTGTGTTGACCTCCCACAATGCGCTAATTAAACCGGGTAAATTCTTCTACCCTAAGGCATTAGGAGGGAAGACTGGATACACGGTGTCGAGTGGCTATACGTTGGTCGCTGCAGCAGAGGACCCGCAGCGCCAGTGTGTTGCAGTCGTATTTGGCTGCCAGAGCAGAGAACAGTGCTACCGAGACATTATCACCCTATTCGATGCAGCATTTGAAGAAAAAAGGGCAGTACGCACCCTCTTTTCGAAAGGATTTGACGATTTTGTCTGTGCAGTGCCTGGGGGAAATCGCCCTTTGAAAGGAGCTCTTGCTGAAGATCTCCTTTTGGAGTATTACCCCTCAGAGGAGCCTGATTTTACACCTGTCATCCACTGGGACTCCCTCACCTTGCCCGTTCACATTGGGGATCGCGTAGGGGAGGTGGAAATCCTGTCTCAAGAGAAAATCCGACTGGCATCCCAGCCACTTTATGCAGTTCAGTCTGTGGAGCCAACCCTTTCTCATATGCTCCACCTCTTTTTTGCCGCGATTAAGCAGAAGATGGTCTCTCATCGAACGCCGATCTTGGCGGGATTTGGGGTCATCCTTCTCTATGGGGCCTATCATTTCACTCACAGGAAGAGACCGCGCGGAAAAGTGCGATAAATTGCTCTAAGGAGAGATCCTCAGGCCGCGTTTCAGGATTTAGACCGGAGGAGATCAGTGCTTTTTCGATCGAGGGATAGAGCGGTTTTAGCGCTGTCTTGACCATTTTCCTCCTTTTCTGGAAGCAGCTACGGACAAGTTCAAAAAATGGATCCTGTTCATGGGCAGGTAGAGGGGGGATGCAAAGCGCGCATAAAACGACAGCAGATTGCACTCTTGGCTGAGGGTAGAAGCAGGTGGGACTCACCAGGAAATGGCCTCCGGGATTTGAGTAGAATTGCGTGAAGAGGGTAAAGCTGCTGTAGTCTTTATTGCCAGGCTTTGCAAGCATCCGCTCCGCAAATTCCTTTTGGACCATGATGGTAAGGGATTGGATCTTAGGGTATAGGGGCAAGAGTTTTACAAGTAAAGGTGTGGTAATATGGTAAGGAAGGTTGGCGACTACCTTATACGAAGAGCCGGGGAAAAGCTTTTCAAAGGACTGCTCTAGGGCGTCCGCTTGAAGGATTTGGAGCCGATGATCGCTTGTTTGGAGTCGCTCTAGCAGCGGGGCAAAATGGGAATCCATTTCGATCGCAATGACATGGGCCCCTTTTCGCAGCAGGGCTTCGGTCAGTGCGCCTGGTCCAGGCCCAATTTCGACCACTCGATCACCGGCTTCGACGCCAGCGAGCCGCACAATCTTATCTAAAATATTGCGATCGATGAGAAAATTCTGAGAGAGCGCTTTTTTTGCATAAACGCCCTCTTTTTTTAAGAAGGCGCGGAGCTCAGATGGTTTATAGACATTGCTCATTTCAGAGCAAAGGGCTGGAAGTCAGGAGGGAGCACCTCCATCATTTGCTTTTCGTCATAACCCATTCTCTCGCGCAAACGAGCGATATAGAGAGCGTTTTCCTTGCGGGCCTGTTCCCCGAGAAGCTCGTCCTTCAGACGGTCTGCTATTTGGTTGAAGGGAGGGAGATCGCTCTTTTCATGGCGTTTGACGTGAAAAATGCGGTAAACAGTAGCACCCTCTGAGCGACTTGTTTGTGCGATCGGAGGGCTGTAGGCGTCGACTGCGAGCGTTCTTAATACGTCGAGGTGCGCTTTTGAAAGCGTTCGCTCATCGCCGCTAAAATCTGCAAGTTTCACGTCACCCTCTTTGAGCAAATCGGGAAGCGCGGCAATGGCCTTTTTCTCTTGGAGAAGCAGGGAGGCTTGATGTGCAAGGGCTTGACCGATCTCCTGAGATTCCGAGCGGATCGATAGCACTTCGTAGTCCCACTTTTCTAAGGGGGGATTTTTTGCGCAGTACTCGCGATAGGCTTCTTTGACGTCTTGGGAATTAATTTGGCTGAGAACCTTCGAGTGGACGCGGAACCAGGTCATTCTCTGGACGATCATCTCGTCATGGACCATCTCTTTGGCTTCTTCATAAGACAGCTGGATTTGATCCAGGACTTCCATGAGGTTGGGGCCAAATCGGTTGAGAAGTTCTTCGCGCACTTCCGCATCGGTCACCTTTACTTCAAGTACGATCGCGTCGGCGAGCATGAGCTCTTGGTCAATGAGCTGGTTGAGGTATTCTCTCCATTGGGTGCTGTAGAACTGGAAGCGGGCGACTTTGGATTGGGCAAGATCGGGGTAGTGCTTCTGAAGGAAGAAATCCATTTTCTTCATTAGGTCGATCACCGAAATGGTCTTGCCATTGACCTTGGTCAAAATACGATTATAGACGATCAAGTTTTCCGGTTCGGGCATCAAGGGGGAATCGGCAAATATAGCCCCCGAAAAGCAGGTCATAAGAAGGAGCGCGCGGCGAAAATAATTCATAAAGAGTCCTCAGTGGGACTGATTGTAGCAGAGTTCTTTTTAAAAACGATCCCAAAAAACCCATCCATTTCTCCTTTTTTGGGGAAAGAGGCAAAAGGCTCTCCAATGGATTCCACTGGGTGGTTTTTTAGAAAATAGTCCGCTTGGGAGTGGTTCTCTTGAGGAAGAACGCTGCATGTCGCATAGACGATATGCCCGCCCTCCTTCAGGTAGCGCAGTGCATTTGCAAAAATGGCTCTTTGCTCTTGGATAAGGCGCTCTAACATCTCCTCATCAAATTTCCATTTCATATCGGGATTGCGCCTTAAAGTCCCCGTCCCGGTGCAGGGAGCGTCGACAAGGACCCAATCCATCTTACCGCGCAGGGCAGCATGCTGTCTTGAATCGTGAGGTAGAATTTGCGCATTTTGAATCCCTGCTCTTTTCAACCGTTTTTTCGCCTCTTGGAGTGCATAAGGGCGGATGTCATGTAGAAAGATTTGTCCGCGTCCTCCCATCTGGGGAGCGATTGCGAGCGTTTTTCCCCCTGACCCAGCGCAATAATCGAGGAAGAGATCGCCCGGCTTTGCAGAAACAAGACTTGCTACGAGTTGGCTTGCTTCATCCTGCACTTCAAAGAGTCCTTCCTTAAACTCTGCCATTCCAAAAAAGTTCTCCCGTTTGTCGAACTGGATGCCATAGGGCGAATGGATGCAGGGGCGCATGTGGAAAGGTGCTCCCTTCCACTTCTCCACGAGATCATTGCGGGAAATTTTGAGTGCATTGGCACGGATTGTTGTGGGTGCAGGTTCATTGCTTTGAAGGCAAAATGTGTTTGCCTGCATTTCACCAAGACTGCTGGAGAGGAGCTCATAAAATGGTTTGGGGAAGCTCAGGCGAATATGAGGCGGAATTGCGCGGTTTTCTATCTGCTCGCGCCAAGGAGTATGCAAAAAAACGGCGCATCGCTTCTCCCAGGATGCAGCTCCCTCAGATAAGTAATCGAGCAAACTGCGCCAGCGCATGACGCCATAGACTGTCTCGGCGAGGAATTTGCGATCCTTCGAGCCAATCGCGGTATGCAGCCGGAAATAATCGCGAAGCAGGGCATCGAGTGGTCTCCCCCCACTTTGATCGAAGGCGTTTAAAATATGTTGGAGATGGCTTTCGCGAAATGAGCGGCTCTTCATAGGGGCAATTATACGGTCTAGGACGATTTCTTGACAGGGATCAAAGAATTTCTTATCTTCCCTGGAAACAGAGGAAGCATATGTTACGGAGTTTTATCGCATTTTTAGGGCGCGTGTGTCTCAGCTTGTTCTTTTTAGGGGCCGCACTAAATAAAATCTTAGATTGGACGGGTGCAGAGCAATATTTCATTCAAGCCCTTGGGGAAGGGATTAAGTCCTACATAGGATCTCCTGGCATTGAACAACTTTTAGAATGGGCGCTGGCTGACCACCACCTTCTCCTCTTAGCAGCGGTAACGATCGAATTGCTTTGTGGTTTGATGATCTTTTTGGGATTATGGGTCCGACTTGCGGCATTTTTACTATTTATATTTTTAGTTCCGACTACGCTCTTATTTCACCATTTTTGGGATCTGATGGGCGTCGATCGCGACTTGCAGATGGGGAATTTTCTCAAAAATGTGGCTATCATGGGTGGTCTTCTGCTCCTTCTGGCATATGGCAAAGGGAAAGAGAAGCCAGCAGTAAATGATAAAAAACCGAGTTCTTAACTATTGTGTCAGCCTAGTTATTGTGGCCTTAGGAGAGCCCGTTCGTTTGGGTTTTTTGGGGCCACTGGCTGCCTCGCTTGGCTTCGCTCTATTTTTTTTCTCCATCCCATTTGCCCTCTCACCTCTTCGGAAAGCGTTCGCAGCGGCTAGTTGGTTTGGGACCATCGTTCTTATCCAACTCTCTTGGATGACATCGATTGAATTCCAGGGAATTTATATCCTATTTGTCTATGGGGGACTTGCCATTGGAATCGGTCTATTTTTTGGCGCGTTCACAGCGTATGTTCTCAAAGAAGAAGAGATCCCCCTTCACCGAGTCCTATATTTTGCAGCTCTTTGGACGCTATTTGAATGGGCACGCCTCTTTTTTTTGTGCGGCTATTCTTGGAATCCAATTGGTATGACCCTTGCAACAAGCCTGCTGGGAGTGCAACTTGCAAGCGTGCTGGGAGTTTTTGGGCTTTCCTTCTGGGTAATGGGAACCAATCTTCTCGGATTCAATTTCCTGCGTGGTAAACGGGGGCATGGCAAGCTCTGGATTTTGGCGACTATTTCCCCCTATCTCATTGGAGGGATCCTTCTTCTTCTGCCTGAAAAAAGGGGGCCATCCCTTCAAGTTGCACTTGTGCAAACAGGGCTTACTCCCTCTCAAAAGGTCCTTTTCTGGGAGAGAAAAGAGGATTTTATCTCTCCTATTGAGCAGTGGAGGCGAATCGTCGCCTCGTTAAAGGAGCACAATAGGAGCCAGTGGGATTTAATCGTTTTGCCTGAGGCGGCGGTCCCTTATCTTGCGGACCTCTGTTTTTACCCTTATGAAGCCGTTGAAGAATTACTCGTAGACGCATTTGGCTCTGGGGTCCATGCCCATTTTCCGCCGCTAGCAGCCCCCTATGCCTCCAAGAGAGGGGGATGGTGCGTTTCCAATCTATTTTGGTGTAGGGCTCTAAGCAATATATACCAAGCAGAGATGCTCGTTGGGCTCGATTGTGTGGATCGTCTATCGCAGAAAAATCACAATGCCGCATTTTTTTTAAGACCAGGCTCTTGGAATCTAGAGCGGTATGACAAACAAATTTTACTCCCCCTTGCGGAGTATCTTCCTTTTGCATTTTTGCACAAGCTGACCAAGAAATATGGAATTTTTGAATTCTTCTCACACGGCACCCAAAGCAAGGTCATGGGTCAAAAAGTCTGTATTAGCCCATCGATTTGTTACGAGGAGACTTTCCCTAGAGTGATTCGGGAGGGAAGGCGCAAAGGAGCTGAGCTGCTTGTGAATTTGACAAATGACAATTATTATCCGCAATCGAGCCTTCCCGAGCAACATTTTGCCCACGCAAGGCTCAGGGCAGTAGAAAATGGAGCCCCCCTTGTGCGCGCTTGCAATACAGGAGTAACAGCGGCGGTGGATTCTCGTGGTAGGGTTTGTGCGCGCCTATCAGGGGGAGAATCCCAAGCGGCAACTCTTGCATGCGAATTAAAAATTCATGCGCATCCCACTCTCTACACTCTGTGGGGTGATGCAGCAATCCTTGCAATTTGCCTGTTTATTTGTCTGATCTCGACTTTTTACATGTTTTGCAAGATTTTGACCTGCAATGGTTTGTTCGACCCTGCAATCGGCTTGAATACGCCATTGCAGATCAAAATCTTGCAAAACTTGCGCCGAAAAATGTACAAAGTCGAGTCTGATAAGCTTGAATAAAAGACGCAATTTAAGATAGAGTCTAAAGACCTTGTCTGTAAGAAAGAGGTTCGATTTGACATCCCAATGTGAACTCCCGGTAGCGCCCCCCCTCTCTGGTGTAAGTTTAAAGGAGAGACAGCGCACCCTCCATCAAGCGGTTTCAGCAGATGGAATTGGGCTATTCACCGGTGAGCCTGTGACCCTCCGCCTTTGCCCTGCTGAAGCAGGTCAGGGAATCCTCTTCAAGCGTACAGACCTTCCCCATCAGCCCCTTATCCCGGCTCGCCTTGAAAATATTCAAGGTACGCCCCGCTGCACATTGATCGGGAGTGGCCCAGACAAAGTCCAGACGGTAGAACACCTGCTCGCGGCTCTTCGCGCTTATGGAATCGACAATCTCCTGATTGAAATTTCAGGCAGTGAAGTCCCCATTTTCGATGGGAGCTCAGCCCACTTTGTGAATATGATCGAGGAGGCGGGCGTTCGAGAACTGGATGTCGAAAGAGAAGTGATCAAGTTAAAAACTCCTCTCTACTGGTCTCAAGGGGAAACGCATATCATTGCCCTGCCTGCTGAAGAATACCGCATTAGCTATACGCTCCATTATCCCCATGAGGCGGCAATCGGCACCCAGTTTTACTCCTTTACGCTCAATTCAGAGCATTTCAAAAAAGAGATTGCTCCCTGTCGCACTTTTTCTATTTATGAAGAAATCGCTCCCATGATAGAGAAGGGACTCGTTAAAGGTGGAAGTTTAGAGAATGCTGTCATCATCAAAGAGGGGGCTGTTGCTAATCCTGAAGGATTGCGCTTTCCCGATGAGATGGTGCGCCATAAAATTTTGGATGTAATCGGAGATCTCTCTCTGATGCCTCCCTTTTTGGCGCATATTATTGCAGTGCGCTCTGGCCACACCTCTAATACAACATTCGCCAAAGCGTTGTTAAATCATATTAGCGTCTCTTCGCCTAGCGAGCCTGCACAGTCCAGGCAAGGGCGTGGGCACTTGAATAAAAATGGAGAGTTCGTGATGGGCGCCCCAGCTTCTAATTCCTCTGTCGTGTTGAATATTAAAGAGATTTCAAAGATCCTACCGCACCGCTATCCCTTTTTGCTCGTCGATAAAGTCACCTACCTGAATCTCGAGGATAATGAGATCATCGGACAGAAAAATGTCACGATGAATGAACAGTTCTTTCAAGGCCATTTCCCCGATGCTCCGATTATGCCGGGAGTGCTGATTCTGGAAGCGCTCGCTCAGGCAGGGGGGATCCTTGTACACAAGAAAGGATACAACGAAAAAATTGCAGTCCTTCTAAATATCAACAACGCCAAATTCAGAAAGCCCGTTGTTCCCGGTGATGTTCTGATGCTCCACGCGAAAGGCTTGCACTTTAGTGGCAAGGGGGGGAGAATTATGGCAAAAGCGCTCGTCGGCGAGCAGCTCGCTGTAGAGGCGGAAATCGCATTTGCGATGGTTGATAAACAGCAGCTCTAACTATAGAATTTGGATACTCATGTCTCGTTCAAATATACACCCTTCCGCGATTGTAGAACCTGGCGCTAAGATCGGCGACAACGTCACGATTGAAGCCTATGCCGTCGTCAAAGCAACGGTGACATTGCACGACAATGTCGTTGTGAAGTCACATGCCTATATCGATGGAAATACGACAGTTGGCGAAGGCACGGTGATTTGGCCCTCCGCTAGCATTGGCACCAAGCCCCAAGATTTGAAGTATAAGGGGGAGACGACTTACGTCGTCATTGGGAAAAATTGCGAGATTCGCGAATTTGTGACCATTAACTCCTCGTGCCAGGAAAATTCCGTCGTGCGCATTGGAGATCAGTGTCTCATCATGGCCTACTGCCATGTCGCACATAACTGTGAAATCGGCAATCGCGTCATCATGGCAAACGGTGCAATGCTTGCAGGGCATGTGACCGTTGAGGACTTTGCGATCATTGGCGGAATGACCCCTGTGCACCAATTTTCACGCATTGGACACCATGCAATGGTAGGAGGACTCAGCCGCATTACGCACGATGTCCCTCCCTATACCATCGGCGCAGGTTCCCCCTATAAACTCGGCGGTCTGAATCTCGTTGGCTTGAAACGGCATGGCTTCCCCTTAGAAATCCGCAAATCGCTCTCAAAAGCATTTAAGATTACCTACCGCTCTGGTCTGCGACTTTCTGAAGCACTGGATCTGATCGAAAGCGTTGTGGAGCCTAACCCCCATGTCCAGCACTGGATTCGCTTCTGCCGTAGCTCGCAGCGCGGCTTGATCGGATGCCAGGGCGTCTCTTCTCACTCCACATCGGAAGAAGAGTACGACGAGCTCGAGGAGATGCTAGAAGAAAGGGTATGATGCGCATCCTGTTCTTCGGTACATCCTCTTTTGCAGCCCGTATCCTACAAGCGCTCATAGAAAACGGTTATCCGATCGTTGGGGTAGTGACAAGGCCCGATCGGCCTCGAGGGCGCAACCTCCAGCTCTCTCCTCCACCTGTGAAAGAGACTCTGCAGCTTATGAAGAGTCAGCTCCCTATCTTTCAGCCGGAGAAAGCGTCCGCTCCCGATGCGGCAGAGATGCTCCGCGCAGTGAATGCCGATCTATTTCTCGTCGTTGCCTATGGCGAGATCATCAAGCAGAATCTCCTCAGTATGCCAAGGCTTGGCTGTGTCAACATCCACGCCTCTCTCCTCCCAAAATACCGAGGCGCCGCACCTATTCAGCGCTGTCTGATGGCGGGAGACAAAGAGACGGGGATTACCCTCATTGAAATGAGCCCCCAAATGGATGCAGGCGCTATTCTGGCTAAAGAGGCAATTCCAATCCCTCCCGAGATGACCTTTGGGGAGTTGGAGCCCAAGCTATGTGCCCTCAGTATCGCCCTGGTTGAAAAATTGATTAAACAGCTCGAAAAAGGGCCTATCGTTGGAACCCCTCAAGACCATTCCCTTGCTACGCTCGCACCGAAGCTTCTAGCAGAAGAGGAGGCCATCGACTGGAATCGAAGCGCCGCTGAAATTCACAATCAAATCCGCGCACTCTCGCCCAAGCCAGGGGCATGGTGTAGCGTGCGAGTGGGGGGCGAGATCAAGCGGCTCAAAATAAAAAAATCCCTTGTTGTCGATGCTCCCGCTGCCCTTCCTGGCACACTAATCGCTTTAGATAAAGCGCATTGGATCGTAGCCTGTGGGACAGGGTCGCTTAGCCTTCTCGAAGTGCAGCTAGAAGGTAAAAAAACTCTTGCTATAGGAGAGTTTGTTCGCGGGCTCCATGAGCCCCTTCTGATGACATAGGTTCTTGTCCATAATTTTGACATCGTGTAAACTCGTCCCGGTCTTAAACATTCCTTAACACAAGGACCTAGTATGTCAACCTCAGCAATTGGCTCGAATTCTACCCCTGCGTATGTCAACACAGAGCGCACAGTGCGTGAAACAATTATCAAATTCTTCAAAGAAAAGACAACAGCCGTCATTAAGGCAGTAGGATATGCCGCAGGTTGGTGTACTGTTGCAAAGCCCGACATGCCCCAAGCGGTGCATAACTTGAGCGGAGCGATGTCTAAGGTAAAAAACGCCATTAGCATCACAGAGCTTCCTGAAAGGGCCAACAAGTTCTATAAAAGTGGAAGAAAGTTTATTCAGAAGCCTAGCTGGCAGGCGGGCCGTAGCCTCGTGCAAAATGGTGCCCTCTTGGTTAATGCGACTACCGATGGCGTAGACTTTGCAAAAGATTATGTTCCTGTCGATAAACACTCCTTTACTGTCCTCAAAGGGGTAAACTTTGGTGCATCAGCGGTAGGCTGCGGTCTAAGCGCCTACGAGCAAGTGAAGGCAATTCGCGAGATGCCAGAGGTCAATGTAGTAAAAACGTCCCAAAGACTCCTTAACCTCGCCCGCGATGTTTCCTATGTGGCGCTGGGTGTAATTGGTCTTCTTTGCATCATCACAGGAACTGCATTTATCCCATGGGTCATGCTAGCTTGCTTGACATCTGGACTGTTCTTCACAGTCGGCGGCTATTTCCATGAAAAACTCGTCGTCAATCGCGTTGATCCCGCAAAAGTTGCTATTAATCTCAGAAGAGAAAATGAGTGGCTAAGATCGGAGAATACAAGGCTGGCAACGCCAGGTGCTGCGTAACCTTTGATCTAATTGCCCCATTGCATTATGCTGTGGGGCAAATTTTATTTTGGTGAGCTTATGTCGATCACTTTTAACTCCTTATTTGCTCCTACGACCAATCCCACTCCTCAGTCTAAACCCGATCTTCTAGACAGGTTTGCAGAACACGTCAATCCCACCGGTTCCTGGGACATCTACCGCATTTTCGAAAACGTCTTTTCCTGGGTAAAACTACTAACGGGAAATCAAAGCAATACACTTGCAGACCGCGCTTCCACCCTCAGTGCGAACCTGGGTGCAGGTCTCTGTATCCCTGAGGCGATCTGCAACATCAATGGACTGCGCCATGCCTTTAGTGATGTGCAGAATGCGGCTGCGCTTGCCCACTCCGACCCAAATCGTTCGAGCCGACTTGCGCGCGCTGTCAAGCAAAGTGCCGTAGAGGGGAACTGGCTTGTGAATACATTTGCGCAAGTTGTTCTATTCTTAGAACAGGGGAAAATTCTCGATCTCTCTCCCAAAAGCTCTTTTGCGGCAAATAGCGTGATGAATGTCACGAATCTTCTGGGCGATGGAGTCGAAGTCGTCGATCAAGGGTATAAAGTCTACCATTATGGCAATTCTGAGCAGGGTTGGCTCTCAGGTATGAAATTCGTGAAAGCAATTAGTTCTGTTGCCCTTGCAGTCATCGCGCTTGTCGGCCTTGCTCTTGGTATTGCCTTCCATGCGGTGACCCTTTATGCTGTAGGCATACTCGCGCTATCTACCGTATGGCTCGCTGCAAAAATGGCTGCCTACTTCTATGAACAGATCCTATTGACCCGTCCTGCATGACAGCCGCCATCAGCCGTATTCCTGCTCAAAGCAGGCCGCTGCCCCATCTAGGGCCTTGGGGGATGCTAAATGGCATATTCTGGATGGGTATGCTCGTTGTGAATTTGTTTGGTATGGTCGAAGATGGGATCGCTCTCAAGCAGGCCTGTCATGACGATCTGTGTACCCAGCGCTGGGGTGGACTACTCGAATCGACCCAAAAGGCATTTGAATCGAGCGTTGCTGCGGTAGGCTCAGGGGCTGCCGCATTGCAGTGGACGCACGAGGTTGAGTGGGTGGATTTGGGGAAGGCATTTTCCATTGTTAAAGGCCTAGTATATGGGTCGGCGCTCGTGAATGCCATCGCTCGGACCGCTTCCCTCTCTCTCGATCTCTGGGCGGCAAGGCAAAGCGGCGCCAGCAAAACAGAGCAGGTAAAATTAAATTTAATTCGCCTTGCGGCCAGTGTCACCATGGCGGCTTGGGGTGTACTTGGTATCGCCTCCCTAATCGCAGCGGTGCCCTTCTATACTGGACTTTCGCTAGCCCTGCTCACTGTTAGCCTGGTCTTTTCGATTGCTGCCTGGAGGTATAAGAGGGAATGTCGTGACAAAAATATACTTTAGGGAGTGGTTTGCTCTATTAATAATCCTTGGGTTTCTCCTCGCGCTGGCGGTGATCGCCTGGCAATCTTAAGGACCGGAAAAAATAACGTTTGTGAAAAAATGAAGAATTTTGCTAGCATTCTCCCTTTAGCCTTTTAACAGAGGCAAACGGACAAGCAAGTACGCAACTCATGTACACGTATACTACTTGTCGCTGTCAAGTGTAGACTCTTCAAATTAGACGGGTCAGGAGCAGTCCTGGAACGTCTGTCAAGAGATTAGCCGCAGCGATAATCAGGATAAAGGAAAAGCATTATGACAATTACATTGATGGGGAAAAAACGAGGAATGACTCGGCTTTTCGACGAAAAAGGCAACAACGTCGTTTGCACTGTTATTTCCGCTGAACCGAACGTGATCGCTCAGATCAAGCGCAAGGACACGGATGGCTATGAGGCGATCCAGCTCGCTGCATTTAAAGTAAAGCCTTCTAAGACAAAAAATGTGACCAAGCCTCTACAGGGGCACTACAAAAAAGCGGGAATTGAGCCGCGCGTTCATGTAGCAGAGACTCGTGTTGAAAGCACTGAGGCGTTTCAGGTTGGTCAGGAGTTTAGCGTGGCTCACTTTGCAGATGTTGGATACGTCGACATCACGGGTGTTTCTAAGGGAAAAGGGTACCAAGGGGTGATCAAGCGTCACCACTTTGCGGGAGGTCCTGCATCACATGGTTCTGGATTCCATAGACATGGGGGTTCGACCGGTATGAGATCGTCCCCAGGACGCTGCTTGCCAGGTCAGAAAAAGGCAGGTCGCATGGGTGCCGATGTAGTGACAACACAGAATCTACGCGTTGTCAAAGTGGATGAAGAGAGACAGGTCATTGTGGTTGAGGGAGCAGTTCCCGGACCTGTAGGCGGGCTCGTCTATATCGCAAAAGCGAAAAAGAAACAGAGCAGCAAGAAAAAATAGGAGTTGAGCAGTGGCCGTACTGAAAAAATACAATCTATCGGGAGAAGAGATTGGCCAAATCGCACTTGACGATGAGTGGCTAAAATCCTCTGCCAATACGCAAATGATCAAAGATTATCTTGTTGCCATCCAGGCGAATGCTCGCCAGTGGTCAGCGAATACACAAACCCGCGCTGAGGTGAACCATAGCGGGAAAAAACCTCACCCCCAAAAGGGAACGGGAAATGCGCGCCAAGGTTATCTCGGAGCGCCACAGTATAAAGGCGGCGGACGCGTGCATGCTCCTCGGCCAAAAGATATCCATACGCGTATCAATAAAAAAGAGAGAAGAGCGGCAATTCGCCACCTTCTAGTCGAAAAAATTCTTGCAGGTCGTCTCCACGTTCTTCAGTTTGATGGTCTCAAGGAGCCTAAGACAAAGCTTCTCTCCGGATTCCTCGAAAAACGAGGGATCGAAAACCATCGCGTACTCTTCCTTGCAGAAGGAATGGAGATCGGTGCTAAAGAAGGACAAGCTGTAGCGCCTAAAGAAAACTATGAAAATTTCATCAAGAGCATTCGCAATCTGACGCAAAGCGAATTCATGCGCTTGCCAGCTGCTAGTGGATATGATGTGGTGGTCAGTGGAGACCTCGTCATTTTAGAGCCTGCAGTCGATCAGCTCAAGGTCATTTTAGGGGGACAACGCTAGCCATGCAAAAGAAAAGCCCATACCAAGTCATCCTTTCGCGCCATGTTACAGAAAAAGCACGCGTGCTCGGTCAGCTCCAGCATGCGACAAGCAACCGCTGTGTAAAAGCCTGTGATGCGCCTAAATACGTCTTTGTTGTCGATAAGCGCGCGAATAAGAAAGAAATCGCAGCGGCCATCGAAGAGATTTATGCAGAGAAAAAAGTCAAGGTAGCCTCAGTTAACACGATGCATGCCAAGCCAAAAGCCCGTAGAGTCCGAGGACGCGCGGGAACACGGCCAGGATTTAAGAAGGCAATCGTGACCTTAGCAGCCGGCGACAACATCGAAGATAAAGTATAATTGAGGAGTCTTGAGCGATATGTTAAAGCAATTTCGTCCAATTACCGCCGGTCAAAGGCATCTCATTCTCACAAAGTTTGATCAGCTCACGCGCGAAGGCAAAAACCAGCGCGCTACCGTCAAGCCAGAGAAGTCACTCCTAGTTAAAAAGCGCCGAACCAACGGTCGCAACCACCACGGACACGTCACATGTCGTCACCGGGGCGGGGGAGCATCTCGCTTCTATAGATTAGTCGACTTTAAGCGCGATAAGGAAAAGATACCCGCGCGCGTCGCTTCGATCGAATACGATCCGAATCGCACGGCATTCATTGCACTCCTCATCTACGCAGATGGAGAGAAACGCTACATCATTGCGCCCCAAGGGTTAAAAGCAGGAGATAGCGTGCTCAATGATGATGAAGGCCCCTTTAATGTCGGCTGCTGCATGCGACTGAAGTGCATGCCTCTGGGATCCACTGTCCACAACATCGAAATCTATCCGGGAAGGGGCGCTCAGCTCGTCCGCTCTGCTGGACTCTCTGCGCAGCTCATGGCGCGTAGCGGTGGGTATGTCACGCTCAAAATGCCCTCTGGCGAAGTCCGCATGATCAATGAAGATTGCAAAGCGACATTCGGTGCTGTTTCCAATCCAGAGCGCAACCTGCGCGTGGAAGGTAAGGCGGGACGCACGCGCTGGAAAGGTTTTAGGCCCACAGTTCGCGGTACTGCGATGAACCC
>JAFEGI010000007.1:0-107320 GCA_018240135.1 Verrucomicrobiota bacterium | reverse complement strand
AAGGGATTCCGTACCCGTTGCAAACGAAAATCTAACAAAATGATCGTCAAAGATCGCAGGAAATAGAGAAAGGTAGCTTTATGGGAAGATCGTTAAAAAAAGGACCCTTTGTCGATCACCACTTACACAGTAAGGTGGCAAAGCAGAACCAAACGGGTAAAAAGAGCGTGATTAAGACCTGGTCGCGCCGTTCAATGATTCTGCCAGAAATGGTCGGACATACCTTTGATGTGCACAACGGCCGCAAGTTTATTAGTGTGTTCGTATCGGAAAACATGGTTGGACACCGCTTAGGGGAGTTCTCTCCTACGCGCCTTTTCAAAGGGCATGGATCCAAGAAGAGCGCTGAAGCTGCTGGACCTGCCGCTGCCGCAGCTAAACCCGCACCCGCAGCAAAAGGATAAAGAACTATGGCAAATGCTCAAGCAAAGACAAAATATATCCGCATCAGTCCAAGGAAAGCGCGCCTAGCAGCTGACCTGATCCGCGGAAAGGGTGTAGACGCAGCTGCGGTTCAGCTCCAATTCTGCAAGATGAAAGCGGGGCGTATCCTCGGCAAAACACTGCAAAGTGCAATTGCGAATGCAGAAACCCAGCTCAACGTGCAAAGGGGCGATTTAATTGTGAAAGAGGTTCGCGTCGATTGCGGTCCGATCCTTAAGCGCTCCAAGCCAAAAAACCGAGGTGGAAGCCACCCAATTATGAAAAGAACTAGCCATTTCACAGTCATTGTGGCTGCAGAGTAAATTTAGGGGAAAAAATGGGACAAAAGACATCTCCAATCGGCTTCAGATTAGCGCTCAACAAAAAGTGGCGCTCAGTTTGGTATGCCAATAAAAAAGAGTTTGGCGATCTTCTCGGCGAAGACAGGCTGATCCGTAAATTTCTCATGGCAAAGCCATGTTGCGTCGGAGCTTCACAGCTTACGATCAAAAGAATGAGCGGGAAAGTCGAAGTGACTATCCACACGGCTCGTCCCGGACTTGTGATCGGGAAGAAAGGGGCAGAAATTGACGTCCTTAAGCAGGAACTGAAAAAGCTTACTGGCAAAGAGATCTGGATCGAAGTGGAAGAGATTAAAAGACCCGATCTCGACGCAAAACTCGTAGCAGATGGGATTGCAAAGCAATTAGAGCGCCGCATTCCCTTTCGCCGAGTCATGAAGAAAGCGATGCAAGCGACCATGGATGCTGGCGCTGCAGGAATTAAAATTCAAATTTCTGGCCGAATCGGCGGAGCAGAGATCGCGCGTACCGAGTGGTATAAAGAGGGAAGAATCCCCCTACATACTCTCCGCGCAGAGATCGATTACGCAATGGGCCGAGCTGAGACCACATATGGGTCAATCGGCGTAAAAATTTGGATTAATAAAGGCGATCAACAAACGAATCGAGCAGTTGTAGGAGGCTAACTTTTATGGCCTTGATGCCAGCACGGATGAAATACAGAAAAATGCAGAAGGGGCAGCATGCTGGACTCAGCAAAGCTGCGAACTTCGTCGACTTTGGTGAATTTGGAATGCAAGCGCTTGAAAGAGGAAGAGTTAGCAACCGTCAGATCGAAGCATGCCGCGTTGCAATTAACCGCTACTTCAATCGCCGTGGAAAAGTCTGGATTCGGATTTTCCCTGCAAAGTCTGTCAGTAAGAAACCTGCAGAGACACGGATGGGTAAAGGAAAAGGAGCACCCGATCATTGGGTAGCAGTTATCCGCCCTGGACGTGTGATGTTTGAAGTAGGTGGAGTTTCTAAAGAGCTAGCGCAAAACGCCTTAAGACGTGCTGCAGCGAAGCTCCCTATTAAAACCCGTTTTGTAGAACGCGTAGAGAGAGTGTAGAGAGCATATGGTTAAAGCAAAAGAATTGAGAGATCAACCCATTCAAGAGCTCCAAGCGCTCTATCAAGACTTGTCTAAGGAGCTATTTGGGCTTCGCAACGAGCAAAAGATTACGCGCAAAATGGAGAAACCCCATCTCGTGCGAATGAAGAAAAAAGATCGGGCACGTGTGTTGACCGTTCTTCGTGAGAAGAAAGCACCCGCAACTAGCTAAAGGAGAACTATGGATACAAGCACACGGCATAAGAGGAAAATTCGAGAAGGCGTAGTCGTCTCCAATAAAATGCAGAAGACCGTCACCGTGAAGGTAGAGAGAACGATTCGTCACCCAGAATTCGACAAGGTGATCTCTAGAGCAAAGAAATACTATGCTCACGTGGAAAATGGAGAGATCGCTGAAGGACAGCGCGTGCGTATCGAAGAGACGAGACCTCTCTCCAAAACGAAAAGATGGCGCGTATTAGAAGTTCTTCCAACTTAAAGAGATATAGAAATGATCCAACAAGAAACAGAGTTAGAAGTTGCAGATAACACCGGCGCTAAGCGCGTGTGCTGCTTTAAAGTTCTCAAAGGCTCCAAGCGCCGATATGCGCATGTGGGCGATGTGATCATCTGCTCCGTAAAAGACGCTGATCCTAAAGGAAGCGTGAAAAAAGGGGATGTTGTCCGCGCTGTGATTGTCCGCACAAAAAGTTATGTGCGCCGTCCTGATGGATCCCTCCTTCGCTTTTATGATAATAGCTGCGTGATCGTGGATGAAAAAGATAACCCTAAAGGGACCCGAATTTTCGGACCCGTCGCTCGCGAAGTGCGTGAACACGGATTTGTGAAGATCAGTTCTCTTGCACCTGAAGTGATTTAGAGGAGTAGAAGATGAGCAAGTGGATTAAAAAAGGCGATAAAGTCGTCGTCATCACAGGAAATGAGCGGGGTAGAACAGGCGAGGTCGTCGCGCGTAAAGAAGATCGCGTGATTGTGCAAGGCGTCAACATCCGCAAAAAGCACGCCAAGCGCCAGCAAAAAGCTCCTGGAACACAAATCCTTGAGATTGAAGTTCCTGTGCACATTTCCAATGTCGCGCTGTGCGATGGAAATGGGAAGCCAATCAAAGTGCGCGTACGCACTGAGGGTGGCAAACCGAAAGAATTATATTATGTCGATGGTGGCAAAGAGGTCACGCTCCGACAAATCAGAAAAACTTCATAAAGTTGAATAAGCGATGTCTAGGACAAAAAAACGTTTCGATGAAGTCGTAAAGAAAGATCTGCAAGAGAAGTTCAGCTATGAGAACATCATGCTGGTTCCAAAGCTGAAAAAGATCGTTATCAGTATGGGAATTGCAGAAGCGACTAAAGATAAAAATGCAGTGCAGGACTGCGTGAAGGAGCTAGCGCTCTTATCAGGCCAAAAGCCGATCTTTACACGCGCTAAAAAGTCAGTAGCGAACTTTAAGCTGCGAGAAGGACAAGCCATTGGTCTAAAAGTGACGCTTCGCAAGAAGAAAATGTATGACTTTTTTGATCGTTTTTGCAACATTGTTGCACCGCGTATTCCTGACTTTCGTGGATTTCCGCTTAAATGTGATGGCAGAGGGAGCTACTCTCTTGGAATCACAGAGCAGCAGATCTTCCCCGAAATTAATTTGGATGAAGTGAAAAGAGCACAAGGGATGAATATTACATTCGTTACATCAGCACCGACCGATGCGGAGTGCTTTGAGTTGTTAAAAATGCTCGGATTCCCGTTTAAAACTGCAGAGACTAATAACAGCTGAGGAAGACACCATGGCAATCAATGATCCAATAGCAGATTTATTAACGCGACTTCGCAATGCGAAGGTAGCGCGCCATCGCTTTGTCGATTTTCCTCTCAGCAAAATGAAAATGGAGATTATCCGCGTTTTGCAAGAGCAGGGCTTCGTCGAGAAGTGTCTGGTAAATGAAGAGAAGCACCTCGCTCGTGTGTTTTTAAAATACGCAGGTGGAAGAGAGCCTGTCATTCAGGGCCTCCAGCGCGTCTCCTCTCCATCATGCAGACGTTATGTAGGGTATCGCGAGATCCCAAAGATTTACGGCGGTATGGGAGTAGCCATCCTGTCTACCCCACAGGGAATTATTGACGGGGAAACGGCTCGCAGAACACGAACTGGCGGCGAATTGCTGTGCTTGGTCTGGTAAAATATAAGAGGTAAATGCATGTCACGACTTGGAAGATCTCCGATTCCTCTTCCGGATAAAGTAGAGGTAAATATCGCTGGTGGACAAATCCATGTGAAGGGGCCTAAGGGTAACCTTTCAATTGCAGCGCGTGAGGGGATTTCTGTGAAAACAGAAGATAAGAACCTTTTTGTACAGCGCGATGAAAAGGTGGAAATGCCCAAAGCGACACACGGCCTATTCCGCGCACTGATAAATAATATGATCGTAGGTGTGACAAAGGGCTTCGAAAAGCGACTCAGCCTGATTGGGGTCGGTTATAGAGCAGCACTTCAAGGGCAATCGCTCGACCTGCAACTCGGGTTCTCCCATCCTACGAAAGTAGCGGTGCCAAAAGGGGTGAACGTCACTGTGGAGAAAAGTGTGCTCATTATTATTACGGGAATCGATAAGCATGCAGTCGGACAATTTGCAGCGACTGTACGCGCGATGAAGCCACCAGAACCCTACAAAGGGAAAGGGATCCGTTACGAAAATGAGTTTGTTCGCAAGAAAGCAGGAAAAGCTGCGAAGGCTAAAGCCGGTTAAGATAGGATATTAAAGCTATGATAAACGAGTTAGGAAAACGCAATAAACGACGCTCTCGCCGTACGATGAGCGTACGAAAGCACCTTCGCGGCTCTAGCGAAAAGCCCCGCTTGTCCGTATTTAAGTCGAATAAGCACCTCTTCGCACAACTCATCGACGATGAGAAGGGTATAACCCTTGCTAGCGCAGGTACTGTTACAAAAGAATTCCGAGGTAAGAAGATCGCTGGCCGTAGCAAAGAAGCGGCTCGTGAGATTGGCAAGGCGCTTGCAGAAGCTGCCAAGAAAAGCAATATCCAGCGCTTCGTATTTGATCGCGGATATTACAAGTATCACGGCTTGCTCGCCGAGATTGCAGATAGTGCCCGTGAATTAGGACTACAATTTTAGCCAGCTATTTAGGAAGCAAACATGTCAAAGAATGAAGCAAGACGCCGAGCCGAAGATTTCGGAACAGAGTTTGAAGAGAAAGTTTTGTACATCAACCGTTGCTCTAAGGTTGTAAAAGGGGGAAGAAAGTTTAGCTTCTCCGCTCTCGTCTTAGTAGGCGATGGACAAGGTCACGTGGGTTTTGGTTTTGCCAAGGCCAACGAAGTCTCCGATGCAATTCGCAAAGGAACGGAGGCTGCACGCAAGAATGTCGTCTCATTTGAAAGAGAAGGATCTACGATTCCCCACGAGATCGTCGGTGAGTGGGATGGCTCAAAAGTGCTTCTGAAGCCTGCGCCTCCGGGAACTGGTGTTACTGCCGGATCGCAAGTCCGCTCGACACTCGTTTTGGGTGGAGTGATTGATATCGTAGCGAAGAGCTTTGGTTCGAGCAACCCGTTTAATTTGGTAAGAGCGACCGTTCTTGCTCTAACTAAACTTACAAATCGTCAAAAGAATCTGGAAATGCGAGGCTTAAGCCAATGATCACGCTATCTGACTTATCCAATACCCATCGTCCACATAAAGGGCGTATTCGTTGCGGACGCGGTCCTGGCTCCAAAAAGGGCAAGACATGCGGACGTGGGAATAAAGGGGACCGCGCAAGACGCGGATTCAAAACCCACAAAGGGCAGGAAGGGGGGCAGATGCCTCTTTATAAAAAGCTTCCTGGCCGCGGCTTTACCAATGGGCGTTTCAAAGCGAAGGTGTTTTCCATCAATCTTAGCTTGATCGACAAGCTGTTTAACGATGGAGAGACTGTAAACCTGCAAGCGTTGCAGCAAAAAGGCGTGGCTCCACGCAGAATTACTGGGGGATTAAAAATCCTCTCTGGTGGAGAGATCACAAAGAAGCTGGCGATCCATGCTGTCGGATTTTCTGAGGCGGCGATCGAAAAGCTGAAGGCGAAAGGGATTCCATTTGAACAAATTCCTCTCGCAGCGACAGATAACGTCTCTGACGTCGTCTAAGATTGCATGCTATTTGAGCGGAGCTGCTTTGCAGTGCCGCTCAAGGCCAACCCATAACTTAAATGAACGCGAGAGCCAATGCTTGAAGGGATTAAGAGGATTTTAGCCATACCCGAGCTGAAAGCAAAAGTGGTTTTCACGCTGCTGATGCTCATGGTATGCCGAATCGGGGCTTATGTGCCCGTGCCCGGTATCAATGGGGATGCAGCTGTTGAGATCTTCCGCACAGCGGCTGGTGGAGGACAGAACCTCTTACAGCTCATGGACGTCTTTTCAGGCGGCGCTTTTGCCAATATGACCGTGTTTGCTCTTGGGGTCATGCCCTACATCTCATCCTCTATCATTATGCAGCTCATGATGACTTTGATCCCCTCGATGCAAAGAGAGGTGCGAGAAAATGCAGAGGCAGGCAAGCGTAAACTAGGAAAATGGACACGCACACTCACCCTCTTCCTTGCCTTTTTTCAGGCGGGACTATTTGGTCGCTATGTCGTGCAACTCAATGCGGGTTCTCCCGGAGTCATTGTCAGTGAGATCATCGATGTCCACCTTTTTGGGATTCCTGTGCTGTTTTATCTGATCACGATGGTGACGATGACAGCGGGCACCGTTCTTCTCATGTGGATCGGAGAGCAGATTACAGAGAGGGGAGTTGGAAATGGGATTAGCCTTGTCATTACTGTTGGGATTCTCTCCTCGCTTCCAAGTACACTTGGATCCATTATCCGTCAGCTTAATCTCGATTCCCAGCAACCAGGACAGCTCTCTTTCACCTCCCTCATTGTCCTCTCAGGTGTTTTTGTAGCGATCATTGTGGGCACTATTCTCATTATTCAGGGCCAGCGTAAAATTCCGCTTCAATATGCCAGACGCGTAGTCGGTAGACAAGAGGTTCAGGGAGGGAATGCCTATATCCCTCTGAAGATCAACTATGCGGGAATTATGCCTGTGATCTTCGCTTCCGCATTTCTCATGCTGCCCGCTACAATTGGGCAATTTGTAGGAAGAGGCAACTGGTTAGGTCAGGTTGCTAGTCTGCTCTCCCCTGGTAGCACCTTATACCTCCTAATTTACGTTCTTCTCATTGTATTTTTTACTTACTTCTGGACCGCTACCCAGTTTCATCCCGAGCAGATCGCCTCTGACATGAAGAAGAATGGGGCATTTATCCCAGGGATTCGCCAGGGTAGGCCCACACAGGACTACCTAGAGGGAACCATGAGCCGGATTACATTTGCAGGAGCCCTGTTTTTGGCACTCATTGCGATCTTGCCAACTGTGGTAGGAAAAATTTTAAGTGTTGATGCCTCGATCACCTATTTCTTTGGGGGAACTTCCCTTTTGATTTTAGTAGGGGTTATTTTAGATACATCTAAGCAAATAGAATCCCACCTGATGATGAAGCGTTATGAAGGCTTTATGACCCGTGGGCGGCTTAGAGGAAGATGAAAGTGTTGTGAATAAACAAAACATCTGTTAAATTCTTGTGAACGTTTGTTGAAAAAAGGAAATTTTTCATGCCAAGAGTGATTGGGATTGATATCCCTGATAATAAGCGGTTGGAAGTCAGCCTGACCTACATCTACGGAGTAGGAAGACGCCGTGCGAACGAAATCTGCGCTAAGCTTAGCCTAAATCCTAACATGAGAGCGCACACTTTGACTGAAGAAGACGTCGCTAAAATTAACGCGATGCTCACGTCACAGTATGTCGTGGAAGGGGATCTAAGGCGCCAAGTGCAAAATAACATTAAGCGCCTCATTAGCATTCACAGCTACCGTGGGATGCGCCATCGCCTGGGACTGCCCGTTCGAGGACAGCGCACGCGGACTAACTCCCGTACGAGAAAAGGGAAGAGAAAAACCGTTGCTAATAAGAAGAAATAAAGGAAGGTGACCCTTGGCTAAGGATACGCAAAAAAGTACGATGGTAAAAAAGCCTACGATTGCTAAGGCGCGCAAGAAAACCATGCGCAGCGTCCCAGCGGGCGTAGCACACGTGACTGCGACATTTAATAATACAATCATCTCGATCACAGACCTGACTGGCAATGTGATCTCCTGGGCATCTGCTGGAAAAGTAGGTTACCAAGGGTCTCGTAAGTCTTCCGCATTTGCTGCAACTGTTGCAGCACAAGATGCAGCGAAGGTTGCAATGGGTCTCGGTATGAAGGAGATCGAAGTGAATCTGTCAGGGCCTGGCGCAGGAAGAGAGTCTGCCGTTCGTGGACTGCAGAGCGCTGGACTTGCGATTACGATCATTCGCGACAAGACGCCCGTTCCACATAACGGATGCCGTCCGCGCAAGAGAAGAAGAGTTTAATTTTACTTTATGGAGTTCGCACATGGCCGTTAAGTATGGTAAGTTTGAGTTGCCAACAAAAATCAAAGTCGATGAATCGAGTCGCACTGCGACCTACGCGCGATTTATCGCCGAGCCCTTTGAAAGAGGGTATGGACACACTGTTGGTAACGCACTGAGACGCATTACGCTCAGTTCTTTAGAAGCGCCCTCCATCATGTCTATCCGAATTGAAGGGGTATCTCACGAGTATATGGCCATCGATGGGATCATTGAGGACATGACACATATCGTCTTGAATTTGAAAAATGCGCTCCTGCGCAAGCTGCCTACCGATGATGAGATCGGTTCCAGGGAGCCAAAAGTTCTCTCCAAGACGCTCGACATTTCTGCCGATATGCTCGACAAGAATAATGGGCAGTACACCGTCACTCTGAAGGATCTAATCGGTTCCTCAGATTTTGATATTGTCAACCCTGAGCTTCCGATCTTTAACGTGACCAAGCCCATGGTGCGTAAAGTAGATGTCAAAGTTGCAATCGGAAGAGGGTATGTCCCTTCTGAGCGCCACACAGCTCATGAGAAAGGGGTAGATGAGATTCTGATCGATTCCGCCTTTTCTCCAATTCGCCTCGTGAACTACTTCGTAGAAAATACGCGTGTTGGACAAGATACAGACTTTGACAGGCTGATTCTTGAGATTACAACAGATGGGCGTATCTCTCCTGAGGAAGCTCTAGCGTTTGCAACTCAGATCGGCATCTTGCACTTCCAGGTTTTCGATCAGCTTAAGCTGCATAACTTGACATTTGATCACGGCGAAGAAGAGCTCAACACAGACCGAGATGCCCTGATGGCAAAACTCGCTTTGCGCATTAATGAGATCGAACTCTCCGTAAGGTCTACTAACTGCCTCTCTGGTGCGAATATCGACACTATAGCAGAGCTAGTCATTATGCCTGAGTCAGAGATGCTCAAATTTAGAAACTTCGGCAAAAAATCCCTCAATGAGATCAAGTCTAAACTCGAAGAGATGGGGCTTTCACTCGGGATGGATTTGGCCAGACTTGGAATTAACCGCGATAACGTGAAAGAAATTATCGCTGAATATATCAGTGAAAAGGCAGGAATGCAACAACTATGAGACACCGAAAGCACACGTTTAAAATTGGAAGAACCGCAAGCCATCGGCGTTGTCTCATTGCGAACATGCTCAAATCGCTAATCGAGCACGGACGCATTGAAACAACTGAGCGCAAGGCTTCTGAGCTGCGCCGCCATGCTGACCGCATGGTGACTCTCGCGAAGAAAAACACCTTAGCAGCTAGGCGCCAGGCCATCGCAGCTCTGATGATCACCTACAATACCCTTACGCCTAAGCAGGCGCGCGCTCAAAAAGCGGGCAAAGAAGACCATCGCAATGGGGATCGTAAAGTGATCGGCACATTATTTGGTGAGCTCGCTGCCCGTTTTGCAACACGCAACGGCGGCTATACGCGGATCATCAAGAAAGAGTTCCGGGTCGGCGATAACGCTCCGAGCTGTTTCATCGAGTATCTTCCCCAATAAGTCCCTCTAGTGCGGCTTGCATCCTGCAGGCCGCATATCTCCTTTACAATCTATTTTTTCCTAGCTATGATGAACTGACGTTGGCAGGAGGAAGTTTATGGCAATACGCATTGGAATCAATGGCTTCGGAAGGATTGGTAGGCTCTGCTACCGAATTCTCCATGAGCACTATTCCGACGTAGAAATTGTCGCAATCAATGACCTTGTTCCAGCGGACAACCTCGCTTACCTTCTCAAATACGATACAGTGCACCGCTCGCCCGCTTTTCAGGTGCATGCAGAGGGCGCAAACCTCGTTGTAGATGGCAAGAGGAGCCAGGTGATCTCAGAAAAGGATCCGACGAAGCTTCCCTGGAAAGCACTTGGAGCAGATTACATCATTGAATCGACAGGGCGCTTTACCCATGTCGACGATGCAAAGATGCACCTTCAAGCGGGGGCAAAAAGGGTCATCCTCACGGCTCCTGCCAAAGGGGATCTTCCCACCTTTGCAATGGGGGTCAATGAAAAGCAGTATCGTCCTGCGGAACACACCGTCGTATCGAACGCCTCTTGTACGACTAACTGCCTAGCGCCCCTCTGCAAGGTGCTCTTGGATCAGTTTGGCATCGAAGAAGCGCTCATGACGACAGTGCACTCGATGACCGCAAGTCAGCCCACCGTAGATGGCCCTTCCCATAAGGATTGGCGTGGGGGGAGAGCTGCAAGTATGAATATCATCCCCGCATCTACAGGGGCTGCTAAGGCGGCCGTTCTCTGTCTCCCGGAATTAAAGGGAAAAATTACTGGGATGGCCTTTAGAGTGCCGACCGTCGACGCTTCGGCCGTCGATTTGACCGTTCGTCTTAAGAAGGACACGACCTATGAGGAGATCTGCACAGCGATGAAGCAGGCTGCCGCAGGACCTATGAAGGGGATTTTAGCCTATACAGAGGAAGAGCTCGTCTCTTCCGATATCATTGGGAACACACACTCCTGCATTTTTGACCAGGGTGCGGGAATCGCGTTGAATCCTCGTTTTTATAAATTGGTCGCATGGTATGATAATGAGATGGGATATGCCCACCGCGTAGTAGACCTACTTCGCTATATGGCAGCCCAAGACAAATAAATTTTTTCTTCCCCTATAGGGGAATTGAACACTTAAATAGGAAATGACTACGTGAATTTTACTCGAGAACCCATCATTGAAACGATTATTTCCCCAAGAGAGGGATTTAAGCTCCTCGTGCGCAGCAGCAAGGGTGGAGCTGCAGAAGAATACTATGTAGACGCTGTTGAAGTGGTCACCTTTGGAAGAGCGCTCTTTTTTCGCTCTCTGGAAAGACCAAAACCCTTTGTCGTGCCCGCTACGGACTATGAAGTACTGGAAGTGAAAGAAGCGAGAGTAGCACTCAAGAATGTAAGCCACGAGCGCAACATCAAGATCGGCGGGGGTCGAGATGCCTCGATGCGCCCCTCCACACGCGAGGCTGCCCCTGAGCGCGAGACAGAGTCTCACGCAGAGGAGGGAGAGCCCGTCGCTGCCGAGGGACAACAAACAGAATCTAGCGCTGGCGGCCGCTCTGATAAGCGCCGCGATCGCCATCGCCGCCGTCGTCGCCGCGGAGGATCGGATGAACAAGAGTGGTCCGATCGCAGACCTGCACAAGAGTCTCCAAATGCCGAGCAGCCCCGGTCGGAAGGAGGTGGACAAGAGGATGAAGCGAAAGTTTCATCTCCTATATTCAGCAGACTCATCCCTCCTCCCACCACCCTCATCTCTGAAACCTTCGGCCACCTCAAAGATAAAGAGTCTGCTGAGGGGACTCCTCCGCAAAAAGCGGTAGAGGAGAAAAAGAATTCTCCTCCTGAGGAACCAGGTGAATCTGCACCCTTGCACCGCGAGATGCAAACGCAAGAGCTGCCTGCCTTCACCTCAACCAATTTTTCGAGCCTCTTTTTCTAGTGTCTAGTTGCAAAAGACCGTGAGCTTATTTTGCTCAGATTTTTCTGTCTGACAACTGAGCAACGCCAGGGTAGACTTGGGCAAGTCATCCTGGCGTTGCTCAGGCCGTCAGACTGGAAAAGATGAGTGAAATAAGCCACCGGACTTTCGGAACTAGATACTAGATTGCATGGGAGCGCCCTGCTCCCATATTCTTCTTGAATTTTTGAGACCTCAGCGCTTAAACTGTAGGTCCATGCTCGGATGGTGGAACGGTAGACACTGGAGACTTAAAATCTCCTGGGAGCAATCCCGTGCAGGTTCGATTCCTGTTCCGAGCATTCTTTCCAAAGGATTTCTCAATGAGCGTCAAAGATAGTAACGGCACTGAGCTTAAAAATGGTGACAGTGTCACCGTCATCAAGGATCTAAAGGTCAAAGGCGCTTCCATGACGATTAAAAGGGGCACCCTATATAAGGATATCCGTCTCACAGAGGATGAGGAAGAGGTCGAGTGCGGAAAAGGTAGAAATACCATCGTGCTTAAAACTTGCTTTCTCAAGAAAGCCTAAGGGACTGTCTCTAATCCACTATGTGAAAGCTTCCAGTTTATGCAACTCAAGTAGCACAATGTTAACAACATAAGTCGCTTCTTTCGGATCCTGTATTACTTTTTATTTATATTGAAATTAATGTTATTTTTTATTATAATAGTCCTACAAGGTAATATATAATAATAGAGGTTTTTTTATGTCAATTGCGATGCAGAGTTTAGTGATCAATGAAGGTGTTTGGAAAGAGCATGTGGATCTAGAAGCTTATAGGCTAAGCTTTGAGGGTGTGGTCAATCCGGATGAACAGAGCCTGAATTCTGTGATTACCCCGATGGCAGAACGTGTAAGAGATTTTGCGGGGGTCAGCGTGATCACCATGCCTCAAGGGATTTCTATTCAAAAGTTGCTGAAGATTGGTGTGGAAAACGGAATATCTCCCTACTCTGTGTGGTCTCAAGTTCTATCTCAAATTGGGGATGTCGAGTTAGAGCAACCCTATGTAGGGGTGATTTCCAACTCCCTTCTCGGTGGAACTCGGGAAATGACTGTTCTTAAAAGAGATGCGCACCTTGAAGCGCGAGGATATCAATCTCCTCCTCTTACCGCGCTTCTTGCAGTATGCATTTTCCATAAACTCATTACATCGCAATATTTATTCAGTGAATTTCATACATTAACTTCTGATAAAGTAGACGAGATGAGGGTGGCTATTGGAGGGTTTGATGAGAACGGATTTGTGATCGATCGAGCTGACGAGCCATCTGAAAAAGAAGGCGCAGCAGCGCTTTATCGGTTCCTTCCCGCTCAAACTCTGCAGAGTTGATTGCCGAGATGGAGCACAGGCCGGCTGGTAACTAGGTTAAAGCCGGCCATCATACGCACCTTTGCATCGGTAAGCCAGGGGCCCGGCTCGTTTCTCTTTTGAGTAGAGGATCTCACGGCAATAGCGGGGAGCGCTAAAATCACCGCCACAATGCTGAACACATGACGAGGGTGCCAAGGATTCTCGGCAAAGATCCCACTTGAACCTAAAACGGCTGAGAAGATAAGCACACAGGGTCTAGCTGTCGCTGCACTCAAAATCAGGGAGAGCTTTGCGCAGATAAGAGCTGTTTTGACCCATCCGCTTGCCTCTGTGCAAGAACTGTTTCCACGCAAAATTTGGTAGATATCGTAGACTTCCAGGATTCCGAAGGCACAAGTGATAGTGCCTGCGACATTCTTGATTCCCTCCTTTACCATGGGCTGATTTAGAAACCGGACGATGGCTTGCATAACGCAAATCGTAGCAAGGTGACGGAATATTTCTCAATAAAACTTCCATGCCTTAGTATTCCGTGTTACCAGGGGGGCGTTAATTTTAGACGTAGTATTAGATGATTAGGGCCGAAAAAAGCTCCTCACAGGGAGCTTGCTCAATGGCCAGCTTATGATATTTACAACGTAAGAGATAGCTTTTGCGGGGATGGTTTGCCAGCTAGCCGAATCTTCAGGAGGATTCGTGGTGGATGGCTCCATAGGGGGTGCTACTTCTTTGTCTGGATCAGCGCAAGGTTCTAATGGTTCTTCCACTATGAGACGCTCAACTGTATACCCAGTCTGCTTTAATAGAGCTACAATGCTTGAAGGTCCTGCCATGTGCAGGGCTCCAGCAATACAAAAGTGCCTATTTCCACTTTTCATGAAATCCCCAATTCTCTTTGCCATGTTTTGGTTGCGCTGTATGTTGAGGGCTTGTTGGACAGGATCTTGCATAGCTGCTAAGTAGATCACTTCTAGTGCATCCATATCCCCGTTTTCCATGGTGTCAGTCAGTTTTTGGAGAGGATGTTTCTGAAGCGTCTCGAAGAGGGAATCCAGGGTATCTCTTCCATCCGAGCTGCTACTGGTGCTCTCTATAGATTCTTTAGAGGGATTAATCCGTTTTTTCAGTTGTTCGCATGTAAAGATGGGCCAGGAAGGTCTAGTAGATGAGACGCGATCGTCAAAATTTTCCAAATCTCTAATGGGAATTTTCTTTTCTTTTGCCCTTTGCATAAGAGGTATTTCCATTCCTGTACTGCAAAAGCTTTGACCTGTGTCTTTGTCTTTCAGATCAGAATAAGAAGATAAAATTGCTAATCGAATGAATTGTAGAGTCTCAAGGATAAATAGAGTTTCTGCATCAAGATCCAACGGATTCGTTGAGGGAGCTTCTATGTAGGGATACTCGGTCTTTAGGAGCTGAAACAGGGCTTCTTTATCCGCTGAAGAAAGGGATTCTAATTCTTGTGCTTGGGACTTTTCCCAGCTGACTTCGTGAAGACGTTTCACAATATCTTCTCGGGAGATGTCAATTTCAATAGCCATTGCATCAGAACGATCGAATAGCTCCAGAATCCTCTGCGGGTAATTCACTAATTTTTCCGCTGTAGTGTGCATAGAGCCCATTAGGATCCCTTCATGTCCCTCCTGGTCGCGAACCGTCCAGTAAAACCCAACAGGTTTTAGTCGTGTTTTGATTTGAGTTAATGGGAAAGAATGCCAAGGCCACTTTTCAAATGTATAAGGGGAGACAAAAAATAGGTGGCGTATATCCGTCTGAACAAAACTGACGATCTTTTCAGGAATAGATGGTGCACTCAGTAGTGCCGCGAGCTGGGGAATTATGGGGCTTTGCAACAGGTGACCTAGATCAATCCCTTCTTGGGAGAGGAAAGCTCTTAAGAGTCTTTCTTTCATCATATCTGGGATTATGCGCTGCTCCTTATCATACCAGCCCCTTTCAAATGCATTTACATCGGAAAAAAGAGAGAGGATGTCTGGCTGGGTGAAAGCGAATAAAAGAGCCCTTAAAAGTTCCGGTTCTTGCATGAGCAGAGAAAATACGTCCTTAACTTTTGGCATATCCTCTTGAAGGGAGAGAGGGACTATGTGCTTCGATAGGAGTGTTGCGCGGTTTTGTATGTGTTGCTTTGTAGTCGCTTCATGAGGAGGTAGCTCGCTAGAGAGACCCTCAAGTCGATTGTGGCGTGTTTTGATCGAATTTAGAATGGCAAATAATGCAAGAGCGGTGATTGCGGCAGCTTCATTTTTAGGAGCCCAACGTTCTTTTAATGCGGGGAGCCGCTCTAGAATGGGCTCTAAAGAGTGCCTTAATTTTTCAAGATCAGCAGGGGATAAGCACGTTTGCAAGAGTACGGGCAGGGTGTGAAAGAACTCTGCTACTTCCTGTTCATTGGAGACATCTTCAAAATCAGAGAGGATTACTGCAGATGAGTGAAATACCTGCTCCAGTTTCAGGTTCGCAAAAGGGTCTAGGGGATATTGGGGATGGGTTACATAGACGTAATCCTTATATGGGCATTCGCCTATACCAAATAAAAGTCCGCGATTAATTCCTGCAAAATGTGTCATTGTTTGGCCATTAATAATAGAACTAATTATAATGTTAATGACATTTTATGTCAAAATCGAAATTAAATTTAATGTTTTTGAGTGTATAATATTTTTTGAGGCACGCAAAGGTCGTGGAATCTTTCCCACAGAAAACAGGGATCTGTTGTATGCTCTAGTGATGAGGAGATTTATGGGAGAGAGGCGACAGCTTTGGGTCATACTGACGATCGTATTTCTGGGTTTTTTGGGCATCTCCATGCCCTATCTCATTTTTCCTTCTCTTTTTCTCAACCCCGAGTTCTCCATATTGCCTCCAGGATGGACCGATACGAGCCGCGCCTTGATATTAGGTGGGGTGCTCGCCGCTTATCCGCTCGGTCAGTTTGTCGGATCACCGATTTTAGGGGCTCTATCTGATGATTATGGCCGAAAAAAGCTGCTCACAGGGAGCTTGCTCATTTCTGCTGTCTGCAACCTATTTACGGGCTTTGCCGTAGAGAGTCAGCATTTGGTCCTCTTGATCATTAGCCGCTTTATGGCAGGGCTAATGGAGGGCAATATCGCCATTGCGCGCGCGATGGCAGCGGACATTAAGTCGATCTCCAAGCACGAATCATTTGGGAAAATCAATGCGGTCACCTCGATTGCCTTTCTCATCGGCCCCTTTTTTGGTGGGCTACTCACAGATAAAAGTCTTTTCGAGGGGCTAACCATAGCGACACCGTTTTTTCTGATCACGATTCTCTTTGTGGGCCTAGCAGGTGTAGCGGCATTTGTGCTGCATGAAGCGCATGTGAAATCGGCAGCTCGCGTTAGGTCGGTGTGGGAGCGGATTAATCTTGTGAAAAGGATGTCTGCACTTTTTGCAAATAGGCAGCTCAAATTTCTCATGATCGTCTCGACGATTTTTACCCTTGCCATCGATATTTTCTACGAATTTGCGCCTGTCCACTTGACTGTCAAATGGGGCGTCGGGCCAGCGCAGCTGATCTACTTCAATGGGATCTTGTGCCTTGCGCTGGCGGTAGGGAATGCGTGGCTCCCAAGATTCCTCTCGCGCCGAGCGCAGGCGCGTTTACTCATTTCCTTTTCGATCTTGGCCTTTGCGGTTTTTGTCACGGGGATCTCATTTGTGGATTCTGTGGGGCTCATGATGACGCTATTTGGTCTCATCGGTCTTGTGATTGGTCTTGGAGTGACTTTGATCACAGTGAAGCTGTCTGATTCTGCGCCCGATTCGATTCAGGGAGAGGTGATGGGCACGCAGATGTCCCTTCGGGTTCTATGCGATGGGTTGATTTGTTTAGTGGGCGGCGCGCTGCTCGTTTTATCTTCAAAACTCATCCTCCTCGTTGCGGCTTTTCTCTCCATTGGCACTTTGATTTACTATAGGAAGTATGGAACGCTGTTTCGGCAATGAGCCAGGTCAGGAATTTTATGCCGACTACCACGACCGCGAGTGGGGTATTCCCGTGCATGAGGATAGACTTCTCTTTGAAATGCTGATTCTGGAGGGGGCTCAAGCGGGTCTTAGCTGGGCTACGATCCTAAAGCGGCGCGAGGGGTACCGAAGCGCTTTCCATGGGTTTGACCCTGGCCAAGTCGCGAAGATGAAAGATAGCGATTTGGAAGAGCTCCGGCACCATCCTGGGATCATTCGCAATCGGTTAAAAATCTACGCAGCGCGCAAAAATGCTGAAGTGTTCTTGCGCATCCAGGAAGAGTTTGGATCGTTTGATCGCTACGTCTGGTCTTTTGTCGGGTATGAAACGAAGCATTATTCAGATTGCCGAACTACAAGCAGAGAGAGCGATGCCCTCTCTAAAGATCTCAAGCAGCGGGGAATGACTTTCGTCGGCTCCACCATTATGTATGCTTACATGCAAGCAATCGGCATGATTAATGGACATAAGCCTTTTTGCTGGAGATATTCGCTATTGAATAAAAAATAATGTTCATGCGAGTGTGAACTTGTTAGCCTTATTTAACATTGGAGGAGAACAATGGCGAAAAAAAAGAAAGCGGCAAAGAAAAAGCCAGCTAAGAAAAAGAAAGTAGCTGCAAAAAAAAGAGTCGTGAAGAGAAAAGCTGCAAGGAAAAGACCTGCTGCAAAGAAAAAGAAAGCAGCTCCTAAGAAGAAGAAAAAAGCAGCGAAGAAGAAAAAACCGACTGCTGCCATGATGAGAAAGAGCATGACCGGTGGAGAGGCTGCAGGAACAGGACCCGCTTGCGTTTGCTAAGCTGTTTCTGAGCGTTTAGGATGAGACCTCGAAGAGATCTTCGGGGTTTTTTTTTGCAGGCATTTTAGAAAAAAAGCAATCCAGCTTTCCCAGTTGCCGTCATCTGTGATGTTATAGAGATTTTGGAAGTAGCGGAGGCGGTGTTTTTTGAAATAGGAAGTGACGGAGAGATTTGGGGTTGCCAGCATCCCTCGGCTATAGAGGAAGTAGGGGACGATGGCCCGTGCGAGACGTCCATTGCCATCCATGAAGGGGTGGATGATCAGCAGTTTGGCAAAAAAGAGAGCGAGCTGCACGAGGGGTTCTTTTTCCACTTGGTTGCCGTAAGAGATCAGCTTGTCCATCTCCGCTTCGATGTCGCTAGCTGGAGGGGGAAAGAAATAGGCTTCTTCCCTCGAACATCCCTTAGGACCGATCCAGTTTTGCCGATCGCGATAGACCCCTTCTAGACCGAGCGATTGGTGTAGCTTACAGATCCATTCTTTGGAGAAAAGAGGGGGGTGGGATACTTTGGGATCGTAGGGGAGCAGCGCTCTTTTAGCTCTTTTGAGCTCGTTAGCGTAGAGGGAGGTCTTGAGCTTAGCAGGCGGAAATTTCAAGACCTACCTCGAATTAGTCTGAAAAAAAAACCTTCAGTTTGTCGAAGAAGCTCCGCTTTCTCGGGGAGTTTTGCTCCCGTTCCATTTCAGCAAATTGACGGAGGAGCTCTTTTTGCTTTTCGTTGAGATTGACAGGAGTCTCGACTAGCACTTTGACGAGGAGATCGCCGCGCCCTCTGCCATGTACATTAGGGGTTCCTTCTCCTTTCACGCGGAGCACTTTTCCGCTTTGTGTTTCAGCAGGGATGCCGATGCGGCAGGTGCCACCCAGAGCAGTCGGCAGTTCTTTTTTGCATCCAAGGGCCGCTTCAGGGAAGCTAAGGGGGAGATCGACCAGGATGTCGTCGCCATCTCTTTGGAAGAGGGAATGGGGTTCCACGGAAATAAAGACGTAGAGGTCGCCAGCAGGGCCTCCTCCTTCGCCTGCATCGCCATGGCCTGCCATGCGCAGTCGCATCCCTGTATCGACACCGGGGGGGACTTTGATCGTAATGGGGGTTTTCTTCTTGACGCGCCCCTCTCCTCTGCAGTCGGTGCAGGGGTCGGAGATCATCTTGCCCTTGCCGTAGCACTGAGGACAGACGCTGGTCATGCTGAAAAAGCCGCGGCTTTGATGGACTTGGCCCGATCCCTTGCAGCGGGAGCACTTCTTGATGCTGCTGCTTGAAGCCGCGCCCGAGCCATCACACTTGCCGCAACAGACGTAATTGGTGAGAGCCACCTCTTTCTCTACCCCTTGCATCGCCTCTTCAAAGGTGAGCGTGAGGTTCATCTTCTTACTCGAGCCTTGGCGCGCGCCCCCCTCTTCTGCATCGGAGCCGAAGAAGGAATCGAAAATCGAATCGCCTCCGCCGCCCCCTCCACCACCGCCAAAAGCGTGCATGAAGGTGCGTAGAGCCTCTTCCATGGAGGAGAAGCCGCCGTGAGGACCGCCTGCAGATCCCATGCCACCCGCTTGGAAGGCTTCAGGACCATACTGGTCGTACATCTGCTTCTTCTTCTCGTCGCTTAATACCTCGTAGGCCTCAGAAATTTTTTTAAATTGCTTTTCCGCAGCCGCGTCGCCCGGATTGCGGTCGGGGTGATACTTAAGGGCGTTTTTGCGGTAGGCTTTTTTGATCTCGTCTTGGCTTGCGCTGCGAGAAATTCCTAGGGTCTCGTAGTAATCGGTCATAGGTTAGAGAGAGATGTTTCTCTTAGTTTTTTTGTACTTGAGAGCGGCTTTCGATTTTGCACGGCTCTTCACAGAAGGCTTGTCATAGAAGCGGTGCGCTTTGGCAGACTTCATAATCCCTTCTTTATCTAGCTTTTTTTTCAATGCTCTCAGGGCTTTGTCGATCGGCTCTCCCATACGGACTTTAACGCTTGGCATGTACTTCCTTTCCTAAAAAATTGAGTTTAAACACAAATGTGCCTTGTGTGAGCTCAATATTAAAAGAAAAGCAGATATTAGATCAAGTGTAGCAGAGCTCAGAGGTCTCAGTGAAAGGAATTTGAGAGAAAATTGCCGGGTTGGGGGGCATTTTTTCGCCCAGGGACACCACAATATTAGCTTGCCTCATGTATTCGAGAAGAGAAGCGGGGGAGATGGATCCCTGAAAATCGGGCTGTGCATCCTTCCCTTTGCAAATAAAATACCGCCCTGATTTGCTGGGGAGGGTGATGAGGAAGGTGCCGAGGGCCTCCGGCAGGAAGAGAAGCAAAGAGCAGAACCCTTGGAGGGGGATTTGGAGAGCAAAGGCGAGGGACCTGGCAACAGCGACGCCGACCCGCGTGCCTGTGTAGGATCCAGGGCCCGTTCCGACGGCAATAGAGTCAAGGGGCTGGCCCATGAGGAGGGTTTCGATTGCGGGCATCAGTTCTTTGGACAAGTTATTTTTATGTAGGAAAACCTCCTGGCGCACGACCTCTCCGTGGGAGAGGAGGGCGAGGATGCAGTGCTCTGAGCTCGTATCGATAAGCAGGGTGGCCATAGGGGAGAAAGTGTACGCGAAATCTGGTAGATTTGTAAAGATCTAGCTGATAGATTGAGATCCTTTTGCATACTATAGAAAAAAGAGAGCATGATGATGGATGAGGTGAGTTTGGAAGAGGCTTTGATCGAGGCGGTCCACGAGTCCGCCGGCGCGAAAAAGCGGGTGAAGGCTTCTGTCGATACGCCGAGTGAGGTGTTTATCGTGCCGCTCTCTCGCCGCCCTTTTTTCCCAGGGATGGCAGCTCCTCTTGTGATTGAGCCGGGCGCTTACTATGAGATGCTGAAGAACGTGGCCAAGTCTGAGCACAAGTGCATGGGGCTTTTCCTCACGCGCAAAGAGGATGTCAACGTCTATAAAGTTTCTTTTGATGACCTCTACGACGTGGGAGTTCTGGCGCGGATTTTGCGCATTATCCCGATGGAGCAGGGAGGAGCGCAGGTTGTGCTCAATATGGAAAAGCGGATCTCGATTCGCAAACCTCTCAAATCCTCTAAAACACTCAAAGCTCAGGTCACCTACCACGAAGATGAGCCCATGAAGCAGTCGAGAGAGCTCAAGGCCTACTCGATTAGCATCATCACGACGATCAAAGAGCTTCTCAAGCTCAACCCCCTTTTCAAAGAAGAGCTCCAGATTTTTCTCAGCCACTCCGACTTTACGGAACCGGGCAAGCTCGCTGATTTCGCAGTCGCGCTGACAACAGCAACGCGTGAAGAGCTGCAAGATGTTCTAGAGACATACGATTTGCAAGGAAGGATCGACAAGGCGCTTGTGCTCCTAAAAAAAGAGCTCGACCTGAGCAAATTGCAAAACAGCATCAACCAGAAAATTGAAGGGACGATTTCCAAGACGCAGAGAGAATTTTTCCTCCGTGAGCAGCTCAAGACGATCAAGAAGGAGCTCGGTCTTGAAAAAGAGGATAAGACATGCGATCTGGAGAAATTTGAAGCGCGTTTAAAAAAGCGGATTGTCCCCGATGATGTGATGCAAGTAATCAAAGAGGAGATGGAGAAGCTCAGCGTGCTTGAGATCCAATCGGCTGAGTATGCCGTTTGTCGCAACTACCTCGACTGGCTCACCATCGTCCCTTGGGGCGTTTGTAGTGAAGGGCCAAAGGGTGGGCACGATCTAAAATTTGCTAAGCGCGTCCTCGAAGAGGACCACTACGGCCTTAGCGACATCAAAGAGCGGATTCTCGAATTCATCGCCGTGGGTAAGCTCTCAGGGGGCGTGAAGGGGAGTATCATCTGCCTCGTGGGGCCGCCAGGTGTCGGTAAGACGAGTATCGGCAAGAGCGTGGCAAGGGCGCTTGGCAGGCAGTTCTACCGCTTTTCCGTCGGGGGAATGCGCGATGAGGCGGAGATCAAGGGGCATCGCCGCACCTACATCGGTTCCATGCCGGGAAAGCTGATCCAGGCTCTGAAATTCACACAGGTGATGGATCCTGTCATCATGCTCGATGAGGTCGACAAGATGTCCTCCAGCTATCAAGGGGATCCCGCATCTGCCCTACTCGAAGTACTCGACCCCGAGCAAAACAAGGATTTCTTAGATCACTACCTCGATGTGCGTTGCGATCTTTCGCGGATTTTATTCATCGTGACGGCAAACGTCCTCGATACGATTCCAGAGCCTCTCAAGGATAGGATGGATATTTTACGCCTATCGGGATACATCCTGGAAGAGAAGGTGAAGATCGCAGAGAAGTACTTGATCCCGCGCAATATGAAGGAAATGGGTCTTAAAGCAAAAGATCTCCGTTTTTCCACATCTGCAATCAGCCAAATTGTCAATGGATATGCGCGTGAAGCGGGAGTGAGAAGCTTAGAAAATTATATCAAAAAGATCATGCGCAAAGTCGCCGTTCAGCTCGTTAAATCAGAAGAGAAGACGGGGAAGCCCTTTACGAAGGTCGATGTTTCTGAAAAAAATCTGGAGAAGTTTCTCGGCAAGCCGATCTTTACGACCGATCGGTTCTATGAGCGGACTCCAGTGGGTGTGTGCATGGGGCTCGCCTGGACTGCCCATGGAGGCGCTACGCTCTATGTCGAAGCGACGCGTGTATCTGCAGAGAAAACAGAGATGAAACTCACGGGTCAAGTGGGAGAGGTGATGAAGGAGTCTTCCCAAATCGCTTGGACGTACCTACATAGTCACGTGGGACAGCTCGCGCCGGGCAAGACCTTCTTTGAGAAGAGTCAGGTGCATCTCCACATTCCTGAAGGGGCGACTCCAAAAGATGGTCCTTCTGCGGGAGTCACGATGACCACAGCGCTCCTCTCCTTGCTTCGTGATGAGCCTGTCCTTGAGGATCTCGGGATGACCGGAGAGCTCACACTTACAGGGAAGGTGCTCCCGATCGGGGGTGTCAAAGAGAAACTCATCGCCGCAAAGCGATCGGGTGTGAAGGTGCTCATCTTCCCCAAAGAGAATCGAAGAGATTACGATGAGCTTCCCGCCCATGTAAAAAAGGGGATCCGAGTTCACTTCGTGACACACTATGATGAGGTATTTCATGTCGCGTTTCCCAAGAAGTGAAGCAAAATGGGTCTCTCCTGAAGAAATCGGCGCGAAGGCAGCAGAGCTCCGTGCGGAGGGGAAGACGATTGCCACTCTCAATGGCTCTTTCGATATTCTCCATGCAGGGCACCTCGCAATGATCGATGCAGCAGCCGCGCAGGCGGATGTGCTGATTGTCGCACTCAATACAGACCGCTCGATTCAAGAGTATAAGGATGCCCGACGCCCCATCATCCCCCTAGAACATCGGATGCGGCTGATCAGCGCGCTGGGAGTTGTCGATTATGTCACCTGGTTTGATGAGACGGATCCGAGAGCCCTTTTATCCCACATTAAGCCCGATGTTCACGTGAATGGAGCGGAATATGGAGAAAATTGCATTGAGGCAGAGGTGGTCCGTTCCCACGGCGGGAGGGTTCACATCGTTTCCTTAGTGCCGGGGCTCTCCACCTCTCAGATTATACAAAAAATTGTAAACACATGCGCCTAATCGGAGATTTTGAAACAGAAAAGCAGGCCTATGCGTTCTACTCCTTCTTACTCAAGGAGAAGATTCAGAACATCTATGAGCCTTTCCTCGATGAGAAGACGCGGCTCAAGCACTACCGCGTGTGGGTCTATGATGAAGAGGATCTGCAAAGTGCGCTCGACTGGTACACCACGTGTAAGGAGCATCCCGATGATCCCCGCTTTTTACCATCCGATCTTCCCTATCAAAATGTGCCACCGACACCTCAGTACGAAGAGATTTCAGAAAAAGAGGATTTGAAATGGAAAACCGCGCGGACCCTTCGCGTGCAAAAGCGCCCCATGCGCTGGACAGTGGTCCATCTGACGATATTACTCTGCGCTTTTCTTTTCATCTGGAGCAGTTTTGAAGAGGTGCAGATTGAAAAAGAGCACGGACCCATAGGAACCCTACTTCTCATGACGGGTGTGGATCGGACCCTGCTATTTGATTTCCCGAAAAGCTACGATTACGTTGACGAGCTTTTTGCGACTTACCCAACAAAAGAATACAAAGAAATAAAAGAACTGCCCCCTGGCGCGATGGCCCTTTTGCAAAAAGAGGAGGATGCTCCCTCTTGGAAGGGGGTTTACCCATTTTTCCAAACTTGGAGACAGAAGGGGTGGCATGAAGCGACAGATGTTGCCTTTTGCATGAAGATCCGCTCGGGAGAGATTTGGCGCCTTTTTACCCCGTGCCTTCTGCACTACGACTTTTTGCACATCTTTTTCAACATGGCTTGGGTGTGGATCTTAGGCAAGCAAATGCAACAGCGGATGCGCGCTTTTAAGCTCATTGTCCTCTTTCTGATCATCGGAGTGGTCTCTAACTCTGCCCAGTACCTCATGGGAGGCCCCTTCTTTCTTGGATTTTCTGGGATCGTCGTCGGAATGGCGGGGTTCATCTGGGTAAGGCAAAAAAGAGCTCCCTGGGAAGGATACCCTTTGCAAAAGGGGACGCTCCTATTCCTCCTCTTTTTTGTCCTCGCGATGATCGCCCTGGAAATTTTCACGTTTGCCCTGGAGGCCTTTTCCGTGATTAATCTCGTGCCAAACATTGCGAATACGGCGCATATCGTGGGCGGGCTCGTCGGAATGTGGCTGGGGAGATTTGGGTTTTTTGGGAGGAGTTCCTCATGAGCTTGCGCGATCTGATTATTCTCGGATGCTCTAGTCAGCAACCGACGCGTCATCGCAACCATGGAGCTTATCTTGTCCGCTGGAATGAAGAGGGGCTCCTTTTCGATCCGGGTGAAGGGACGCAGCGGCAGTTCATCTTTGCAAATGTGGCCCCCACATGCGTACAGCGCATCTTTGTTAGCCACTTCCACGGAGATCATTGTCTTGGACTCGGGTCGATGCTCATGCGCCTTAACCTCGATAAGGTGCCCCACCCGGTTCATTGTTACTATCCCGCAAGTGGGCAAGCCTACTTCGAGCGGCTCCGCTACGGGACGATCTACCACCAGAACATTCAAATCGTCGAACACCCTGTCAAAGAAGAGGGGATTGTCGTCGATGATGAGAACTTTAAAATCGAAGCCCGCTTCTTAGAACACGGCGTCGATAACATCGGCTGGCGCATTACAGAGACGGATCAGCGCAAATTTGACAAGGCGAAGCTCGACGCGGCGGGGATCCAAGGACCCAATGTGCGCCTTCTGGAAAAGCAGGGAAAGCTGCTCATCGGAGGCAAGGAGATCCATTTGGATGAGGTCAGCCACATCCGCAAAGGCGATGTGCTCGCAATTGCAATCGACACATTGCCCTGTCAGGCCGTCGTCGATCTTGCAAAAGGCGCTAAGCTGTTTCTGTGTGAGAGCACCTATCTCGAAACCCACCGGGAGCTTGCTAAAAAGCACCACCACCTCACAGCAAAACAAGCTGCGGAGATGGCGAAAAAAGCAGGCGTAGAGAGACTCGTCCTAACCCACTTTTCTGCGCGGTATCAAGACCCTGAGGATTTTGAGAAAGAAGCGCAGCAGATTTTCCCCAATACAATCGCCGCAGAAGACCTCAAAGTCATCCCTTTCTAACGGGAAAGATCTCTCATGATGAGATCGAGCTCTTGGATGAGGATCGCCGTGTTTTCCGGGTTGCTCGCGAAGGTGCGGAGCATCTTGGCTAGATCGGAATGCTCAGCTTGCTGACCGGGGAAGTTTTCCACTGCTTGTAGAAGAGACATATTCTCAGAGAGGCCGCTAATTTCGAGTGGCTGATTGAGGATGTTGTCGAGAATCTCCGCATTATCTTTTAGGTTTTCTCGGATCATCAATTAACCCCTTAGCTTTTTGGCACTTTCAATTAAAGGGACTAGCTCCTGAACCGTATGGGCGAATTCGTTTAAGAATTCTGGACTGGTGCTTAGCACTCCCGATTCTTTCAGGTTGGAAAGCAGCCCGGAGAGCTTTTCCGCTCCTAAAGCCATCTTTCTACCCATTTCGGGGAGGTTCGTGGTGATATCCTGCGGGAACTGGGAGGAGCCTAAGCCTTGTATTTCTGACATATCCCAACTCTAGCGCCCTCTACCAAAAGTTGTCAATTTTTGGTTTAGAGGGCTGAGAGTTTCAGATCCGTTTCGATAGAGATAACGGATCCTCAGCTCCCATATCTAAAACTTCTATTGAAATGGATCGCGGGCTTTGAGGAATTTGCCGCGGAGGATGCGCGTGCGGGTTGTGCTGCCAGAGTCTGAGGCGCCGCGCATGGTCACGCAGAAGTGCTCCGCTTCTATGAGGACGGCCACATCTTCTGTTTGGAGAATATGGCACAGTGCATCGGCGATCTGGACGGTGAGGCGCTCTTGCAGCTGAGGGCGCTTGCAGAAGTAGTGCACGAGTCGATGCGCTTTTGAAAGACCGAGGATCCGATCGCTTGGGATATAGGCGATCCGCGCTTTGCCAACAAAGGGGAGAAAGTGGTGCTCGCAGACGCTTTTTACGGAAATCTCATCGATTTGGATAATCCCATCTTCTGAAGAGGGATAGGGATTTTCAAAGGTGCGCATCACGGGGAACGCTTCTGAATCGAGTCCGATGAAGAGCTCTTCAACGTACATTTTGGCCACGCGCTCAGGGGTGTCTTTTAGGGAGGGATCGGTGAGATCTAGGCCGAGCGTCTCCATGATGGTGCGAAATGCGTCCGCGATGAGATCGATTTTCGAGGTGGTAAGGGTCATTTTTTACCTCGTAGCTGGTGGCTGATGACGCCCGCTGCGATGGCAAAAGCCGAGGCGACATTCAGCGAGTTTTTAAAGCCATAAAGAGGGATCCGGACAGTCGCATCCGCCATCGAAAGCGCAGCGTGGGAGAGCCCATACTCTTCATTTCCCAAAAGCAGGGAGAAGGTGGAGGGAAAGGTGTAGTCAAAAAGAGAGGGGGCATCAGGGTCTGTTTCGAGGGCGATGAGGGGTCTTGGGAGCTCTTCTAGTGGTGTGCGCGCGCAGGGAATCTTGTCATAGGTGAGCATTGAGGTCTTTTGTACCTTGGGATTGTCGATGTAGGGGGTCTGTTTCCCAAATGCAACGGTGCCGAGCCGAAATGCCTCGGCAGTGCGGAGAATACTCCCCACATTGAATGCAGAGCGGAGGTTGTCGAGGTAGATGGTGAGGGGAAGATAGGGAGTTGAGGAGGGGCAGTCATTTTGGTGGATATGATGCAAAAGGTTGTGCTCTTGCCAGGAGCCTTCCGCAAGGTAGAAGTGGTAGTGGTACCGGTCGGAGAGCGCTTCAAACTGGTTTTCGGGAAGGGGCGAAAGTCCGAGCCAGCGCTCAATTTTGCGGTAAAGGGCAAGGCCGTGTGCCGTGGGATTTTGGTAGTTGTCGCGCAGCAACCGTCCCGCCTTCTTATGGCGGGTTCTTTCAGAAAGCTGGAGAAATTCTCCCTCTGTTAGGCTCTGCATGCGAAATACTCATCGAGCTTGCCGTCGAAAAGGCGCCATCCCTTTTCTTCAAGGGCGATGATTTTGGTGCAACTGTTGTTGATCAGGTCCCTGTCATGGCTTGCCACGAGTACGGTTCCTTTAAAGTCCTGAAGGGCCCACGAGAGCGCGGAAACCGCTTCGAGATCGAGGTGGTTGTTGGGCTCATCGAGGATGAGGACGTTGTAATTGCACAGCATCATCCCGCCGATGATCAGACGCGCTGTCTCCCCCCCAGAAAGATGGGAGATGGGTTTAAATGCATCATCTCCAGAAAAGAGCATCTTACCCAGAATGCTGCGGATGTCTTGGTCGTAGACCCCTTCTCGCCTTTTTTTCAGCCAATCAAATGCCGTCATCGAGCTTTTTTTGTCGATGACCTCTGAGTGGTTTTGGGGAAAGTAGCCGATCTGGACCTGATGTCCCAGCTCGTTGCGCCCTGTATCGTAGGGGAGGACCCCAGCAAGCATTTTGAGGAGGGTGGTTTTCCCTTTTCCGTTATTTCCAATGACGCCGATTTTGTCGCCCCGTTCGATGTCTGCGGTAAAGTTGCGAATCACAGGCTTGCCGTCATAGGATTTCGAAAGCTCCGTCGTTTTGAAGACGAGCTGTCCTGACGGTTTTTCTGGGGGATAAAAGCGGATATAGGGGCGCTGAATATTCGATTTTTTTAGCTCCTGCGGCTCTAGGCGCTCGATTTCTCGAAGGCGCGATTGCACTTGACTTGCCCGCGTGCCCGCGCCGAACTTTGCGACGAATTCGCGCAGCTGGGCGACTTTCTTCTCCTTCGATTTGTTTTCTGATTCTGTCCTCTCGCGGATCGAGGTCTTTGCCACGAGCATGCTGTCATAGTTACCAGGATAGACGATGATCGTGTCGTAGTCGATATCGGCGATGTGGGTCGTGACCGCATTGAGGAAGTGGCGGTCGTGGCTGACGACGACGAGTGTCCCTTCATAGTCGTGCAGAAAGCGCTCGAGCCACCCAATCGATTCGAGGTCGAGGTGGTTCGTCGGTTCGTCGAGAAGGAGGGCATCGGGATTTCCAAAGAGTGCTTGGCAAAGAAGGACGCGGAATTGCTGATCTGTCGGGATGACGCGCATCTTCTGCTCGTGGAAGCTAGCCGGTATCCCCATTCCATTGAGGAGGATCTCTGCGTCGGCCTCTGCAGTGTAGCCATCTTCCTCTCCAATAATCTCTTCGAGCTCGCCCAGGCGGATTCCTACCTCATCGGTCATCTCCTCTTCATAGAGCCGATCCCGCTCGGCAAGCGCATTCCACAGCTTGCTGTTGCCCATGATGACCACGTCAATCACCCGAAAATCGAGAAACTGCTCGATATTTTGTTTGAGGAAGCCCACTTTTCGCGGCAAGGTGACCGTGCCACTCGTTGCCTCTTCTGTTCCCATGACGATTTTGAGGAGGGTCGACTTGCCCGCCCCATTGGGACCCGTCAGACCGTAGCGACAGCCCGTATTGAACGTGATGGAGACGTTTTCAAAAAGGAGCCGCGCTCCCACTTTCTTTGTAATTTCGCGCAGAGTGATCATAAGTCTATGAGTGATGTAAAAAATGAACCGTCATTCTATCATAACAAGAAATCGGGGACAAGAATTTATGGATCCGCTCGAACCGTTGATCTCGAAGTTTTTACTTTATATGCGCGCGATTAAAAATGCCTCAGAGCACACCTTGCGTAACTATGCGATTGATCTTAAGTTCTTCCAAGCCTTCCTCCAAAAGGAGAAAGTCGACCTGCTCCATGTCGATAAGAAGGTCATCCGCTCCTACCTCGCAAGCCAAAAAATAGCAAAGAGAACGCAGCTGCGCCGCCTCTCCTCCTTGCGTTCATTTTTCCGCCATCTCGTTCGGGAAAAAATCGTTTCAGCAGATCCACTCGAGGGAATTGAGGCTCCTAAACTCGACAAGAGGATTCCTCCCTCTCTCACCTATGCGATGGTCGAACAGCTCTTTGCCCAGCCAGATACGGCAAGCTACCTTGGGCTAAGAGATCGGTGCATCATGGAGCTTTTTTATAGCAGCGGCCTGCGTATCAGCGAGCTTGCGGCTCTGAGTAGATCAGATTTCGACGAGAAAAATCTCTGCTTACGCGTCTTTGGTAAGGGGAAAAAGCAGCGGATGGTTCCCATCACGCGCCAGGCGGCGGAGTGGCTAAAAAACTATTTAACTCATCCCTTGCGCTACGTGGAAGATGAAGAGCATCAGCCGGAGGTGGATAGGGAGGCCATCTTCCTCAATAAGTGGGGGGGGCGCCTTTCCACGCGGTCGATCGATCGGAACTTCGAAGGGTATCTCAAGGCAAGCGGGCTTGTCGGGAAAATCACGCCTCACACGATTCGCCATACAATTGCCACTCACTGGCTGGAAAAGGGGATGGATCTCAAGACCATTCAAGTCTTGCTAGGGCACAGCTCGCTTGCGACGACTACGATCTATACGCAGGTCTCCACGCGTCTTAAAAGGGAGGTGTATGAGAAGGCGCATCCTTTAGAAAAAACTCGGGAAAGCGATAAGCCGGATTCTGTCGTTGAGCAATCATTCCTCTAGGGATCCTGTCGCCAGGATCCTCAAGCGCTATTAAAAGAGCCCCTGCGGAGAACAGGATGGGCCCTTTTTCTTGCTTCAGATAGGGTTTATAGCACCCTGCATTGCTGCAGGTATGGCCACCTCATGAAGGCGGCATTTTCAGCCTGTCCGGCAGAGCCGGCGGAATGTTTTCTGTTACACTTTCCGTAGCCTTGCGGCCCCCAGTCTTTCACTGGTATCTTCTCCTGCGAAGTCCAGACTTTCCTCTCCTGTGATGACACAGCAGCGATTGCCTGCTTTCCCGAAAATCGATTTTTAGGATGCCGCGCGGCGTCTTCGGCGTTTTGTCGCCCCTGCGGAACCCTCAAGCGCCTCTGTCTCCTGCCAGTAGTGGATGCGGGAGCAGTGTTCGCAAAATACGAGGTTCGTTCCTTTGCGGACGAGGTTTTCGTGCTGCGCAGTCAGAACGATATGGCATCCACTGCAGGTGCGGTTCTCAATCGGCACAACGACGCGGTCTTTTTTATTTCTTAGGAGGCGCTCATAGATTTGGAGCACATCAGGATTTGCAGAGCGTGTCAGTTTTGCTCGCTCTATCTCAAGGCTTGACCCTTCATCATTGATGAGTTGGACGCTGTCAGCGATCTCTTTTTCGAGGGCGAGGCTGTTCTCAGTGGATCCTTTGAGGCTCTCCTTGATGCGGGTGAGCATCTCTTCTTCAGCGACTCTCTTGTCGACGAGATCGGAGACTTTTTGTTCGACGGCAATCCGCTCTCTTTCCGCTTGAGTCATCTCTTGGGTAAGGGCGTTGAACTCATCTGCTTTTTTAATCTGCGACTGCTGTCCTTCGAGTTTTTTGATCTTCATGTTGATGTCATGGATCTTTTGCTCGAGGGTTTGGATGCTTTTTCCGAGATCCTCGATCTCTTTCTCTTTGTCGGAGATTTGTGAGTTGAGCTCTCTGCGAAGATCCTCGATCTGTTGCAACTCTTTGACTCGTTCCTTTTTGACCCGCATGAGACGGATCATCTTCATGTCGAGTTCTTGGATGTTCAGAATATTTTTGAGGTCTTCTAGCATGGTTCTCTCACGTCACAGATGAAAATATGATTTCTTGATGGCTCAGCTTAACGGTTCAAGCGAAATATCTCAAGATCAAAAAATATCTTTCTCCCAGAGGGAGAGGATATACAAAAATCCGCAGAAAAATAAAAATGCAGGATCTACGGGGGACACATGTCATATCTTGAAAAATATTTTAATAAGGTTCCAGAGGGAAAACGAGCCCGGAGCGCCATCGCGTTTCTAGCAGGTCTCGATCACGTCCATGAAGCTTTCCCACTCATTGCGGATCGAATTGTAAAAGAGCTGAAGGATCAGAGAAGCCACCTCAAGCTCATCGCTTCTGAGAACTACTGCTCTGCTGCCGTCCAGCTGGCTATGGGGAATTGGCTGACAGACAAGTACGCGGAAGGGGTTCCCTTCCACCGCTTTTACGCAGGGTGTGAAAATGTCGATGCGATCGAATCGGCAGCAGTCGAAGGGGCAAAGACTCTTTTTGGAGCCGATCACGCTTATGTGCAGCCCCACTCGGGCGCAGATGCCAATCTCGTCGCGTTTTGGGCCATGCTCATCTATCGGGTGCAAAATAAAGAGGTGGAGCGGCTAGGGAAGAAGAGCATCGATGAGATGACCCCGGAAGAATATGAGAAGATGCGCCAGCTCCTCATGAACCAGAAGGTGATGGGGCTCTCCCTGAATTCAGGGGGGCATTTAACCCATGGCTATCGACATAATTTGTCAGCTAAGTTCATGCAGTCGGTGCCCTATGAGGTGGATCGGGAGTCGGGGCTGATCGACTACAAAGCATTATCTGAGCAGGTCAAAAAGGAAAAACCGACTATTTTAATCGCGGGATATTCCGCTTATCCGCGCCTCATCGATTTTGCCAAGATGCGGGAGATCGCAGATTCAGTAGGGGCTTTTTTAATGGTCGATATGGCCCATTTTGCAGGGCTGGTTGCAGGGAAAGTGATGAAAGGGAATTTTGACCCGATTCCCCATGCCCATATCGTCACGTCGACGACCCATAAGACCCTAAGAGGGCCACGCGGCGGTCTTGTCCTGTGCCATGGAGAGCTCAAAGAGGTAGTCGATAAGGGGTGCCCTCTTGTCCTAGGAGGGCCACTCCCTCACGTTTTGGCGGGTAAAGCGATCGCATTTAAAGAGGCGCACACCCCTCAATTTCAGCAGTACGCACACCATGTGGTCGGAAACTGCCGCGCCCTTGCAAAGCATCTTGCGGCAAGTGGCGTCAGGCTTACGACAGGGGGTACCGATAACCACCTCATGGTGTTTGATGTCACTCAAACTTTTGGGCTCACGGGCAGACAGGCAGAGCTGGCTCTTCGCGAAGCGCGCCTGACGGTCAATCGCAATAGTCTTCCTTTTGATCTGAATGGGCCTTGGTACACGTCGGGAGTTCGGGTGGGTACTGCGGCGATGACGACGCTGGGAATGGGCGAGTCTGAAATGGAACAAATCGCTGGGCTTATCGTCGATCTGCTCCGCCACACAAAGCCCGCAGCTGCGGAAAAGGGGGAGGGGGTGAGTCGGGCAAAGGTGGAGATCGATTCCAAGGCGCTCGCTCGGGTGCACCATGGAGTCGCCTCACTTCTCGCCGCTTTCCCTCTCTATCCAGAGATCGTAATCGATTGAAAAAAAAATCGGAAGAGAGGACAATAGAGGAAAGGTGAGGAGACCAATGCCATTTAGAAATGATGAAGAACACGAGACAGCAAAAAAGCCCCCGATCAGCATGTTCGAGGATAAAATCACCGAGACGCTTCTCAAATCGCGGCGGATTTTTTTATGCGATGCGGTGGATAATGATTCGACAAGAGAGATTATCCGCAAGCTGTGGTATCTAGAGGCAACAGGTCCCGGTAAGCCGATCCTCTTCGTCATTAACTCCCCGGGTGGGTCAACCGATGCCGGCTTTGCGATCTGGGATCAGATTCAAATGATCACCTCTCCTGTGACGACTCTCGTCACGGGTCTTGCCGCGTCGATGGGATCCGTGCTCAGCCTTGCCGCTGCGCCCAAGCGCCGTTTTGCTACCCCTTCTGCCCGCATCATGATCCACCAACCGCTCATTGGCGGTGTGATCCGCGGCGCTGTCATCGACCTCGATATCCACGCAAAGGAGATTCAAAAAACGCGTCAAGCGATTGTCGATATCTACGCAAATGCGACAGGAAAAGACCCCAAAATCATCGATAAGGCGATCGATCGCGACAACTGGATGAGTGCGGAAGAGGCGCTCGAATTCGGATTGCTCGATAAGATCGTGACCTCCTATAAAGACCTTTGAACCGGACTCCTTTTTCTCCCACAGATAGCAAAGAGGGCGAGGAACTTCTCAAAGCGGGCAAGGTGGGAGAGCTCCTATTCTCCGAAGGAACCTACCAAGCTGAAGTGCGCGAGGGAAAAAACGAGTCGGTATGGCCCTTTTTGCAGATCGATGAAGAGGGAAACCTCATCGATTGCTTCTGTACATGTCCTGTGGCAGAAAAGCACAGGCGGTGCCCCCACTTATACGCTGCCTATCAAAAGATTTTTCACGGCAAAGCGCTGCCGCTACATATCCGCTTTCGGGATTCGCTCTGGAACCATCTTTGCCTGATGGCTAGCCGGCGTCATGGATATGATGCTTCTGCTATCAAACAGCAAGGGCAAGTCTACAGCGCAAGCTCTTCGACCCACAAGGTCCTCTTTACAATTGAAGGGAAAACGCCCGCTGGAAAAAAGCGTCTCAAGGAGATCCTCTTTGAGCGGGCTGTTGAAACGGAGGAGACCTCTCTCAAATTTTCCAATCTATCTCCTGAAGAAATTGCCCTATGGAAAGAGGGGAAGCCGAGCGTGCATCTGCAATACGAGCTCTCTTTCTGGTCCGATCTTGCCAAGTGGTTCATGGGGTATCAAGAGCAGGAAGATCCCTACCAAATTCAATTCGAAGGAGAGGAAGGGGCTCTTCCCCAGTGGATTCAGATCCAATTTGCCGATGTCGTGAGCCGCTTCTATATCGCCGAGGCAAATTGGTCTCAGCTCATCCCCTCCCTTTCCACCGTTTTGTCCCCTCTTCCTGTCCATGAATTTCAGGGCGGGGCATTAGAGAAAATCGAATATGACGCGGAAAAGCAGCGGTTTTTAATCACATCGGCTCCACCCAAAAAAGCGGAGAGGATTTTACCTCAGGAGGAGGGAAAAGGGATTGCCGTCGGGGAGTGGCTCTTTTTCCCCAAGAAAGGATTTTTCCCCGCGCGCAGCGACTCTCTATTTGGTCAAAAGGAGATCTCGAAGGAGCGGATCGCCTCGGTTCTTAGCCATCATGGGGCGATCTTGAAAAAGTACCTTGCAAACGCGAAAATCCATACAAATCCTCAACAGGTACAATGCCGCGTCTTCTTTGACAAAAAACAGCAGCTCCATCTCGAGGCCTACCTCTTTGCGCCCAATGATCTCCAACAAGAGGGAGCTGCTTGCTTTGGACCTTGGGCCTATCTCCCGTCAAAGGGATTCTACCGCCTGGAAAATCAGCTCTTTGAGGGAGCGACCCACATCGTCCCACGAGAAGGGGTAAGTGAATTTGTCAATCGCCACCGCGTCTGGCTTGGGGGATTTGAGGGATTTCAAACCCACGTACATACCATCGAATCGCAGGTATCCTATTCCGTATCTAAAGAGGGGACGCTCCTATTTGAAACCTCCTTGGAGCTGATCGACGGCGGCGAGGAGATGTACGATTTTGGGGAGTGGATCTATCTCAAGGGAAAAGGGTTTTTTGCGCGGCGGATTGGAAGAAGCGGCGCTTTCATCCGCCCTGGGACGAGTGTTCTAAAGATGGAAGTGCCGATCTTCATCCGCGCACATCGAGAGGAGCTCGAGCAGCTTCCTGGATTTTTCACTGAGAAATGCCCTCTAGAAAAGAGCGAGCTGGAAATTTTTCTAAATGAAACGGGCAGAATTGTCGTCCGCCCCCATTTCCATTGGCACCCCTTCTATGATCCCTCAGCTGTGAAGATTTTTGGCGACTTCACCTATGTCGAAGGAGAGGGATTTAGCGAGATCCCCTACGAAAAGCGGGTCCCAGAGGCCTATACTAGAGAGCGGATCATCACACTCACCGATGAAAACTACTTCATCCTCTACGAGCTCGAGGCATTAAAAAATTATATCTTCTCGATTCAGAAAGAACTGAAGAAGCCCAAAGATCTCTATCTGCGCGTGCTCCGCCTGCAAAAAAGTGGGCGCACCAAAGCCCCTGAGTGGGTGATGGATCTCGTTTTAGAATCGGAGCTCGGCAGAGTCGAACTATATGAGATCTGGCGCGCAGTCCAAGACAATAAGAGATATCTCTTTTCCTCTGCAGGGCTGATTCTTCTCAAACACCCCCGTTTCAACTGGCTCAAAACCTTCCCCAAGAAACGGTGGCTGAAAGAGGGAAAGCAGCTCCGCCTTTCTACGATTGATTGGATGCGCCTGGCGATCCTCGAGGATTTGCGCCCTCCACCGCCCGGCACACCAGAGGACAATAAGACCCGTCAACTCATGGGAGAGCTCGGTAGTTTTCAAACCGATCAACCGATCGATCTCGCCGGTTTTAAATCGGAGCTGCGCACCTATCAGGAGATGGGCGTGCGCTGGCTTTGGTTTCTCTATCTAAATGGCCTTTCCGGGCTGCTTTGCGATGAGATGGGTCTTGGAAAAACGCACCAGGCGATGGGATTGATTGCCGTCCTCAAGAATGCAAGCGATCAGAAGAAAAAGTTTCTCGTCGTCTGCCCGACCTCGGTGATCTACCACTGGGAAGAGCTCCTTAAAAAGTTTCTCCCAGAGCTCCGCGTGCACACGTTCTACGGCATTACGCGCACCCTTTCCCCCATTGAAGAAAAGGCAGACTTGCTCCTCACCTCCTACGGAATTTTGCGCAGTGAGCGAGAGGCCCTTTCCGCAATTCCCTTTGAACTGGCTATCTTCGATGAACTGCAAATCGCGAAAAATCCTCAATCGCAAACCCATAAGGCTTTGAAAAAAATCGACGCTGCCATGCGCCTTGGTCTCACTGGAACGCCAATCGAAAACCGCCTTCAAGAACTCAAGGCCCTTTTTGATGTCGTTGTTCCCGGCTATTTGCCGCAGGAGTCCCACTTCAAGGAACTTTTCATTAATCCGATTGAAAAGCATCAGGATGCGGAGAAAAAAGCGCTCCTCTCTAAACTCGTCAAACCCTTCATCCTCCGGCGCAAAAAGGCGGAAGTGCTCCTCGAGCTTCCCGAGAAGATCGAGGAGATCTCCTATTGCGACTTATCGGAAGAGCAAAGGGAGCTGTATAAGAAGGCCTTTTTCCAACACAAGGATGCATTGATCCAAGATTTAGAAAACCCGAGCAAACCCGTCCCTCTACTGCATGTCTTTGCGATGCTCTCAGCGCTCAAGCAGATCTGTGATCATCCCTGTCTCTACACGAAACAGGTTCAAGACTTTCGCAAACACCAATCGGGAAAATGGGATCTTTTCGTCGAACTCCTCGATGAGATTCGCGATAGCGGCCAAAAAGTCGTCATCTTTTCGCAATACCTCGACATGCTCAGCATGATGGAAGCTTACCTCAAAGAGCACAAGATCGGCTATGCCTCGATCCGCGGCAGCACGCGCGATCGCAAGGCGCAGCTCGACATGTTCCGTGAAGATCCAAACTGCGAGGTCTTTTTGGCCTCTTTGCAAGCAGTAGGCGTCGGTGTCGATCTCGTCTCTGCCTCTGTTGTGATCCATTACGACAGGTGGTGGAACCCTGCCCGTGAAAATCAAGCGACAGACCGAGTGCATCGCATCGGGCAAAACCGGGGCGTTCAAGTGTTCAAAATGGTAACCAAAGGCACGATCGAAGAGCATATCCACCATCTGATCGAAAGGAAGCTCACTCTCATGGAAGGGGTGATCGGCTTCGATGAGCAGGACCAAATCAAGGGGCTCGACCGAGAGGAGCTCTTGCAGCTTCTATGGCTGATCAACAAAGATGTAGATGCGAGCAGTCGCTAAAACTTCCAGGAGAAGTTGGCGGCGATCTGGTGGGATGTAAATGCTGTGCTGAATTCCCCTTGATAGGAGAAGGATCCAGAAGGGTAGTGGGGATTGACTGGCTGCAGGATGACTCTAAACTCTGCAGCACCGACATTTTGCGGTGTGGTCAGCGTCTCAACCGTAAAGGTTCCCGATCCGGGAGCACCTACGATGGTGGCTGTTACCGTGCCTACATCGATCGGTTTGCGGTTAACGAAACCGACTTTTTCTTGGAATACCAGGCACCAGTCATCAAACGCGATCTTCTCTGAGAGGCGAAGACCTCCTTCGCTGCGCAAGAAGGAAGAGAAGTGGGTTCTTTGATCGATGTTAAAAGGACCGCTGCCCGTTTCTGAGTAGGGTTGTTGGAAGTTAGCTGCCCAGTCGAACATCACAAAAGGCTCCACATTCAAGCCGATACTCGAGAAGTTGGCATCATACCCCAGTTCGAGGTGGGGTGCGAGCTGGTAGCCATCGATGTGGCTATTGGATTTGAAGTCAAAACCTGTCATGTGGATTTCGCGGACGTTATGACTTTGAAATGCTCCCGCCCAGATCGCCGTATCGACATAGAAGCCACAACCATTCCATAACCCGTAGATGTAGATGTACTCCTGGTTGATGTTGCTATAACCGTCATCATCTTCTTCATGGATATGCGTTCTGGAAAAGGCTGCTCCACCGCCGAATGTAAGATCGGCTGTCGCCCTGCCGTCAACTCCGAAGATCACGCCACCGCCCATCGGATCAAATCCTTGCGACTGGTGCTGCGGCTTTTGATAGGAGAGCTGGCCGGTGACCTCCGCCCAAACAGAACAGGGGGGCTCAGGATATCTTTTGCGGTTCGGGTCTCTGCTGCGGCATCTAAAGCAACGGGAGTGGCGCAAATCCCGCGCATGGCGGGAAAAACTCTGGTTAAAGAAAAAGAGGTTATTATCGACGGTATAGACAGTCCATGCATTGCGCGTCGGGATGGCGCTTTCGAGCGCATCGGTGAGCGTTCCATCGGTTACAGAGGGAATGAAGTAGAAGCATGCATCGGGGTCGTGCTTGTTGATGTAATTGGCAAAGGCAAGAGTGTTTCCAGAAAGGCCACTTGTCGGAATCTGCGTGAAGGCCATGAGTCCTGCGCTTAAAATCTCGCCGCCGCCACCTGCTGGAGTGGGAAGAAGGATCATGGAACCTGACGCCGTGACGAGTGAAGCATAGGTGCCATTTGCATCCCTTCCGCCGATGAGCGCATTCCCTGTGTTGTTGATTGCGACCGTTTTGATCTCTCCTGAGTCGGGAGTTTCAAGACGCAAGATCTCGCCATCTAAGGTGACAAATGCCGCATAGCTCTTCGTCCCATCCGTGCCCCCGACAAGGCCTGTGCCAAAATCATTGATCGCCACATCGAAAATCTGACCCGACTCAGGCATGGGAAGCTGCAAGGTCTCCCCGCGTGTGGAAATACGCGCTGCGTAGCATCCAAATCCATCTGTACCCCCAATTAGGCCTTCAGCGAATTGGTTAATGGCAACGCCATTGATTTGCCCTGTGCGCGGTGTGCTAAGAGGATAGAGCGTGCCATCGGGCGCAGCCCATGCGGCATAGCATCCGTGGTGCTCCGATCCACCAATTAACATATGGCCTGTATTGTTAATGGCTACGCCATTGATGCTCCCGCCTGTCCCGAGCTGGATCCGCGTTAGCTCTCCAGTATGCTTGACTAAAACGGCATAAGGATCGGAAGAGACAACCCCCGTTGAGGCATATCCTCCCATGATCCCATCGCCCCGATCATTGATGTCTACACTCAAGATCGTACCGCGGAGCGGCAGTTCGAGCTTTTGAGAGGAGCCTGCGGAATGGAGAAGGACGCCCAAACTATCGGGGGGGACTTTTCCAGAGGAGGCCACCCCGCCGAGGAGGCGGTAGGCCTGGTCGTTGATCGCGACCCCGATGATCGAACCCTTGTGAGAGAATGAAAGGACGTCGAGATGTCCATCTGGAGAGACAAAAGCCGCATAGGGAATTGAGGACTGGGGTCCTTGGATAAACCCTCCAATCAATCCCGTTCCCATTTTATTGATTGCCACACCGTTAATCTTCCCTCCGGTAGGCAGTGACTCGAGCACTTGGAGTTTTCCATTTGAGGAGACAACGGCTGAATAGGCATTCCCGCTACGATCATAACCCCCAATGATGCCAACAGGACTTGCGGAGAGGGTGGCGCAGCACAAAGAGAAAGCGCAAAATAGCAAATGTGCGCGCCATCGCGGGGGAACGAGCATTATTCTCTCCTCCAGAGTTTTTCTAAGAAAACGTAGGCTGACTTTCATCCTAAAATCATTGTTTCAAAGATGCAACAATTTTTTTCCGCAGTTTTGGATGATCGAATAGGCAAAGGAGTGTTATACTGCCCTTCCGATGAGAAACTCAGAGCAAAAAACGCGCTTAGCTTTCCTATGGACAAGCCTGCTCAAGGCCCCCTTCTGGGCCCTCTATGGACTCCTTGTTTTCATTTTATATAAAGATTTACATGCAAGCCATTTCCAAGTCGCTGTCTTTCTAGCCCTTAAGCCTGTTGTCTCCATTTTGTCTATCTACTGGAGCGCCTATGTGCGCAAAAGGCGGGATCGGCTCGTTCCCAATATTATTGTTGGAGGGCTTCTTGGCTATGTCCCCTTTTTCTTCTTCCCCTTTGTCTCGAGCCCTTGGTTTTTCATTTTCTCTGGGGTTCTCTACATGCTTCTCAAAAGGGGGATTATCCCCGCGTGGATGGAAATTTTTAAAATCCACATGGCCCCTGTCTCGCGAGAGAAGGTGTTTGCCCTGGGATCTGCCATCTCTTATATCGGGGGGATCGTCTTCCCCATTTTGATCGGCGATCTGCTCGATATGCAGCCTGGGGCATGGCGCTATCTCTTCCCGGCGCTTGCCGTCCTTGGCCTGAGCAGTACCCTCTTCCAACTCAGGATTCCTATCCCTGCATGTGAAGAAGTTGAGGAGCCTCCCCGGGATTTTAAAAAGTTTATTACTGAGCCTTGGAAAAATGCCTGGGATCTCTGCAGACGGCGCCCCGATTTTCGCCTCTTTCAGTGGGGCTTTTTTCTAGGAGGGGGAGGACTGATGCTGATGCAGCCCGCGCTTCCTCACTTCTTTTTTGAATCTCTACAAATCTCTTACACAGAGCTTGCAGTGGCACTCTCGGCCTGTAAAGGTGTGGGATTTGCGATGACGACCCGTTTTTGGTCGAATCTGATGCATAAAATCCCTATTTTTAAAATGTGTGCCTTGGTCACTGCCATTGCAGCGCTCTTTCCCGTTTTGCTCCTTTTTGCCAAAGGACACCTCTTCTGGCTCTACGCAGGATATATCATCTATGGCGCCATGCAGGCAGGTAGCGAGCTGAGCTGGCACCTGTCGGGCCCTGTCTTTTCAAGAAATGAAGATAGCTCCCCCTATAGCAGTGTCAACGTGGCAGCAGTAGGGATCCGCGGGTGCATTGCCCCCTTTGTGGGATCCTTCCTCTGCGCCTATACCCATACCACCGTCGTTCTCCTCTTGGGGGGGCTCCTCTGCCTCATCGCCACCTACCAGATGCAGAGATGGCAGAAGACCACAGAGAGTATGGTATTATAATCCCCTATTAAGGTATCCTAGAGCCCTATTATGAATAAAAAAATCAAATTAGCTCTTGTTGGGCGGCCTAATGTCGGCAAATCCGCTCTTTTCAACCGGATCGCCAAGAAGCGGATCGCGATTGTCGATGAAGAAGAGGGGGTCACGCGGGATCGTCTCTACTCTGAAGCCGACTTTTTTGGACAGCCCTTTGAAGTGATCGATACAGGGGGAATTGACCCTCGTTCGGGGATCCCCTTTCAAGAGGAGATTCGCCGCCAAGCGGAAACCGCAATCGAGGAGGCAGATGTCATCGTGATGGTCGTCGATCTCACCGTCGGTGTGACCGTGAATGATGAATATGTCGCGCGGCTCCTTCTCAAAACGGGCAAGCGGGTCGTTCTTGCAGTCAATAAGGTCGATGATCGCTCCAAAATGGATGCGCTCTACCCCTTCTACGCCTTGGGGATCTCTCGAGTCGTTCCCGTCTCGGCAACCCAAAATTTCCAGATCGCCGAACTCCTCGAGGAGTGTTTTGAGGGTTTAGAATTCCCCTCCGGTGAAGAAGAGGAGATCGGTGCGATTCGGATGGCGATTGTCGGACGGCCCAATGTCGGGAAATCGACCATCATGAACTATCTGCTGCAAGAAGAGCGCTGCGTAGTTAGCCCCATTGCAGGCACAACCCGCGATAGCGTCGATGTGCCAATCACCGTGGACGGCGCCTCTTTTATCCTCATCGACACAGCGGGAATTCGGAGGAAGAAAGCAGAAGCCGACGTGATTGAAAAGTTTGCCTCTGTCCGAACCGACCGAGCAATTGAACGGGCAGACGTCTGTATCCTGGTTGTCGATGCGGAAAGGGGAATGACAATCCAAGAAAAACGGATTGCCCGAGAAATCGAGGAACAAGGCAAAGGGTGTATTCTTCTCTTCAACAAATGGGATCTTGTCAAAGGATTCCGCATGGAACACTGCAAGAAGAGCTTTGAGATCGATATCCCCTTTCTAACCCACTGTCCTATGCTTTTTGTCTCAGGTAAGACGGGGCGTAACTTAGAAGGGCTGTTTAAGACGGTGCAAGAGGTAGACACCCAGCAGAAGCGGCGCATCACTACAGGACAGCTCAACAAGTTTGTCGAAAGAGCGGTGCAAAAGTGCCATCCTCCGATGATCGATGGCAAGCGCCTGCGCATCTTCTACCTTGCCCAAGTCGACGTGCATCCGCCCCGCTTTGTTCTCTTCGTCAATAAGCCAGAGCTCATGGTCGACTCCTACAAAAAGTACCTCATCAACCAGTTCCGAGAGACCTATGGTTTCATCGGCTCTCCTATCCAGTTCTTCCTTAAGGGGCGCAATACGGAGAAGAAAAGCGATTCCGTCCCAGACACAGCGCCTACCGAAATGCCAGCCTTCGAAGAGATCCTCTTCGAGGAAGAGGAACTTTCAGAGGCAGAGCTCGCCACCCTCGACCCTTCCTACTTTTGACAGAAAATCCAGATCCGGCTAATCTGAAGTTGAACTTCAGATTAGCCGGACATTATGTATAAAAGAACGTTAGAGATTGAGCTTAAGTCACTTGCAAAGAGCTATCCCGTGGTGACGGTCATGGGCCCGCGCCAATCTGGCAGGACGACGCTTGTGCGCCATGTGTTTCCTGAGAAGCCTTATGTCAATTTGGAAGCGCTCGATGTGCAAGAGATGGCTCAGCTCGATCCCCGAGGATTTTTAGAGCGTTATCCTGAAGGGGCGATCCTCGATGAGATCCAACGGGTACCCGGTTTGCTCTCCTACATTCAGCTCATCGTCGATGAAAATCCCAGCAAGGAGCTCTTCATTCTCACAGGAAGTCATCAACTAGAGCTTCATCAGGCAATTACCCAATCGCTCGCAGGGCGAACGGCCCTTCTCCAATTGTTCCCTATGAGTCTAGATGAACTCAAGGATGCGGGCTTTCAACCCTCTCTAGACGAGCTCCTGCTAAACGGAGGGTATCCCCGGATCTACAAAGATGCGCTCGATCCCACAAAAGCCTACCGCAACTATTTCCAAACCTATGTCGAGCGCGATTTGCGACAGCTTATCCACATCAAAGACCTCTCCCAATTTCAGAGATTTATCCGGATCTGCGCAGGGCGAATTGGGCAATTGATCAACCTAGAGGGGATTGGCAATGATGTTGGTATCTCTTCCCATACGGTGAAAGAGTGGATTTCGATACTCGAGGCTTCCTTTATTTTGATCCGGTTAACCCCTTATTTCGAAAATTTTGGAAAGCGGATGATCAAATCCCCCAAGCTCTATTTTGCAGATGTAGGGCTTGCAAGCTATTTGTTAGGAATCGAGAACCTCGCACAAATGGAGAGGGATCCATTGCGGGGACATTTGGTGGAAAATTTGCTGGTCTTAGAACTCTATAAGGCACGGCTCAACCAAGGACTCGACCCGCAGCTCTATTTCTTCCGAGATACACATGGTCATGAGGTAGACCTGCTTTTTCAATCGGGTCATCAGCTCATTCCAATTGAGGTCAAAGCATCGAAGACCTTTCATAGCGATTTCCTAAAAAATCTCTCCTATTTCCAACAGCTCATCGGAGAAAAGCGCTGTCCCATAGGCTATTTGGTTTACGCGGGCACAGAAGAGCAAAAGATTGGCGCCTTTGAGCTGATCCATTATAGCCAAGCGGCTCAGCGGATTGGATCTGTCTTGTAGAGCTTGCCGTCTATTTCGATTTTGCGGTAGACCCAGTCATCCCCATTTTCTCGCATGAGCCGATCGCAACCCATGATAAACCCTTCGATGAACCCATGCTTTTGCATCGCTAGGTACATATACTGGGAAGAGGAGGGGATAAAGTGACTGCGCGGGCCATCGACAGGGGAGAGGACCTTTTGGTGAAATCGAATGATCTTTTGCGCTACACGCACAGGGATGGAAGGAGGTGCTTGTGGCTGCTCTATCGGGATTGTTTTTAGATCGGCATCTTTTCCCCAAGGCGCGTGGTATCCGGGGAGAGCTTGCAACGAGAGGGGAAGGAAGAGGAGCAGGAATTTAAAACGCATAGGTCAGCCGCAAGACAGGAAAAAGGCGCTCCTGGTGCATGAGAGGTGTCGCGAGGCTCTCATAGAGGCGCTCATTATAGGCTTTTGCTTCAAGCCCCGCGCCGTAGATCCCTCCAAAATACCACCCCGCCTCAAAGCTTGTAAAGATCGCGCCTGCCGCGAGATTTCCCTCAGAGAAAAAATAGGCGGAGGCGCCGATGAAAAGGCCGTTGAGCACAAATGCAGTTGCAGCAGATTGCTTTTGTCCGAGGTAGAGGTACCCTGCGCCAGGAAGCAGGGCATTGAGCGACTGAGCCCGACCTGGGGATTTTTTATGAGCGGCATAAGTTGCGCTCAGAGGGCCTAGAGCCGCGACATCCCCCTCGAGAAGGGCCTTAGACCGAGAGAGGGTCTCTCCCTCATCGGGGAAGTAGTGCTCGATGAGCTGAAGTGTACGGGCTGCCTCTGTCTCCATCTCTTCGTGGAGATAAGCGTCATAGAGGATGATAAGCAAGTCGTGAAGCGCGGGAAAGCTCTCATCCACATGGCGCAGGCCGCTATTTTCAAAGGTGTAGATCACCTCCTGCCACCTTTGTCCCATATAATAGCAGAGGAGGATCTCATATTGCACCTCAAGGGCGCGCCCCTTTTCTGAGGCGGGGAGGAGGATTTCCGCCCGTTTGAACGCAGTGATCGCCTGGTAGAGATCGAGCTGATGGGCAAACCCAAAGCCAATCAGGATCTCTTTTCCCCAGTCTTGGGCGCGCTCTGCAGTGGAAAGGGGAGCAAAAGGAGAGGGGAGGGATTTGAGGTAGCGCTCTTCCACAGAGGCGCTCAGCTGCGGCTCCACAGTGTCAGGCACGCGGGTGCACGCAGAGAGGCACAATAAAACAAAAAATAGGGGGCGCAATCTAAACATCAGAGTAGGAGTCTACCACAGGGGGCAAGAATTTGACCATAGAGAAGAAGAGAGTCTTTTACTCGTTCTCGGGGGTTTTGACCATGTCGATCCCCTCGTCGAACTCCTCTTTCAAGACAGGGAGGCGGGCACTATCTTTAAAGAGCCACTCTTGATGCTCCGTGAGTCTCTTCATATCTTCATGAGAGTTGATGATATGGGGACGGACGAAAATGATGACGTTGGCTTTCGTATTCGAGCGGTCATTTTCACTAAAGAGCGCTCCGATGACAGGCAGACCGCCAAGACAGGGGATCGCCGTGCGGAAGTGGCTCTTCGTATCTTGGATCATTCCACTGAGCGCGACGAAATGGTCGTTTGGCACATGGACTCTTGTTTCCATGTGAGTGCGGCTCGTCGTAATTCCGGTGAGCACCTGGGTCGAGGTGCTGCTCGCGCCATTTGTCACCTGGGAGATGTCATTGATGATATCTAAGGTGACGACATCGTTATCGCCAAGGATCGGTGTAATTGTCAGGCTGACGCCGACGTCCCGGTATTCGATGTTGGAGGTCGTCGTCGTGCTGTTGGATTGCGTGGTGACAATCGCTCCCGTGTAGGGAACGTTGGTGCCGACAAAGATGCTCGATTCCCGGTTGTCCTGCGCGACGATTTTCGGGTTAAGCACAATGGTGGTATCGGTGTCGAGCTGCAGCGCGTTGACAAGTGATCCGAGTGATAGGAAGGATCTGCCCTTATGCATGATGATATCGCCAATGACTCCAAGGTCAAACCCTGTGGTAAAGGGGATAAGACCCGCGCCTCCTTTCGGAGTGGTTGTGGCGTTGATTGTCCCCAGACTATTGCTAAAGGTCTGTCCTATTGTCGAGCTACTCGAATTGGCGGAGTTGAGTGTGGTCGGGAAGTTACCGCCTGTCAGTAACGTCTTATTCATGTACTGAAGCTCAGTACCCCACATCAGGCCAAAATTTTGCGTGTTGCCAAGCGATGTCGTGATGACGAGGACTTCGATGAAGACTTGGCGCAGCGGCGTGTCGAGGTTTTGGATCAACTCGCGCAGTTTCATCAGCACATCGGGCTGACCTGAACCGAGGAGAGAGTTTGTCACCTGGACCCATTGGAGCGAGTTGATCGCCTCGACGAGTTCAGCCGGTGGGTTAGCCCCTGTTGCCAGGTTGGTCGCCACCTGCTTGAGCGCCTCTTGGATGTCGCTTCCCGTGTGGAATTGGAGTTTATAGACGAGGAAGCTCGTATCGTTGATCGACTCAATGGCTCCTTCTATACCCTCTTTTGTCGGGACGTCGAACTTGGTGAGGAGATCCTGTACTTTTTCTACTGGTGCGGGTTCTCCTGAAATAATTAGGGAGTCGGTCTGCTCCATGTAGCGGAGGCTGTCAATCGCATCGAAAAGACCGGGATCTGATACGCCTGAGCTCTTGAGATTGTACATGAAATCGCATAGCGTCGAGATCAGCTCATCGCCCGTCTGGTGTTTTGGGTTGTAAATGACGAAAGTGGAGGCCTCGCGCGCTGTCGGAGGAGGATTGCCAGCAAGAGAGGGGACGTCAAACTTCTTGAGGAGCTCATCGAGCCGCTCGAGTGCAATCGCGCTTCCCGTGAAGAGAAGGGAATTGGTCTCGCGTATCCATCTTGCAGACGCAATTGCATCGGCTAGCGACTGGTCTTCGACATTCGATTTCTTCAAGTCGCTCGCAAAAGAGCGCATCGCGGAGACGAGTTTATCTGGCGCTGCGGCTTGCACTTTGTAGAGGAGGAAGGTGACATTGCCCACATGTTGAATAGGCCCTGTGGCCCCTGCATTGTCGATGCTGTTAATCAGCATCTGGATCTGGTCGAGCGCTTGCTGCGTGCCTGTAAAGAGAAGGGAATCGGTCGATTCGACATAGCGCATCGATTCGAGCGCTTGGAAGAGCTCAGGATCTTGCAGCTGCCCCTCTTGTAGGTCGACGGTGAGGTTGTGAAGCACCATCTTGAGATCGGTCGAAGGGACGTATTGCCCTTTGTAGATCAAAAAGGCTCTTGCTGAGGCGCCGTAGGGAAACTCTCCTGCCGAGTCGAACTCGCTAATGAGCTGCTTGACTTGTTCGATCACAGCGGGCGTTCCGGTGAGTAGGAGGGCATTGTTGGCCTTGACCCACTCAATTTTATCAATTGCGCTGACAAGAAGACCTGAGTTGGGGGACTCTTTAGGGAGTTTAGTCGCAAGGAGTTTGAGCTCTTCGATCACTTTGTCACCGCGCATGCCCTGCAGCTTGTAGAGGTAGAACGTGGTCGGCCCACTCGCTATAGACTGCGCTTCTAGACTGGTTGGCACATCGAGAGACTCTAGGATCATCTTGAGTTTTTCAAGTGTGTCGGTATCTCCAGTGAAAGTCAGAGAATTCGTGTCTTCGATCCAGTTCATCGTGCCGATCGCATCGATCAGGGCAAAGTCGGGCTGCGGGACATCTTTTGCCTTGTGAGCGACTTTGCGAAGCGCATTTTGGAGCTGATCGGGATGGGCATGGGCAATCCGATACATGTAAAACGTCGACTGCGTCAAGGAGGGAGCATCGAGTGTGGCGAGGATCTCCTGAATTTTTGTCGACGTCGCATCATCGGCCACGAACATCAATGACCCTGTGCCGCGGATGATCTTGACAGTGTTAATTGCCGATTCAAGAGCGGTATGTGTCCCACCCACGGTGCGCAGCTGCTCGCTGACCTGTTTGAGTTCACCGATGAGCGCCTCGGGAGGGCGGGAGAGGGCCTTATAGATAAAGATCCCCTTGGTTCCAGCAAAGTGGGGTGTCACGATCGGCTTTGGCGGAATATCGAGATCTTCCATGACGGTCATCGCCCTCTCGATCAGATAGGGAGTGGAGACCATGTAGATCGTATTCGTCTCGATCTGAGGGACGAAAATGAGGGGATTTCCCTCCGTAAAGGGAGTGAGGAGCTGCTGCGTCAGCGCGATGAGCTCTTGCGGGGCGATGTTCTTGACGATGTAGCTATCGACATCTAGCGGGGTATGGGGTGCATCGAGGCTTGCAAGTAAAGAAGCTACCTGTTCGACATTGGTAATCACATCGGTGACAATCAGCTGACGCGTCTCATTCGACACTTCGATGAGCGCCCCGTCCGATGTCATCGGCCGAATGATGCTGGCAACGGAGTTGAGATTGGCATTTTTAATCCGGAAGACCCGTGTGACAAGCGCCGCATTTTTTTCTTCTGAACCGGGCATGTCCGCTGAAATAATCGGAGGGATCGTATGGACTCGCGTGCTCTTTGTGATGAGGATGCTCCCCCCTTGCTCGACAAGAGTCAGGTCGTGCATGCGCAGCACTTGAGCGAGCGCGGAGAGGACATTTTTCGCAGAGACGGGCTCTTCCGAGACGATCGTGACGGCAAAGCGGAGATCAGCCTCTTCGAAGACGAAGTTAAACCCTGTAATCTTGCTTGCAAAACGGACAAACTCCGTCATCGCGATGTTGTTGAAATTGATCGTGTAGGTCTGCCCTTCTACCTCTGCCTTTGAGAGGTAAGTCTCTGCAACGAGGAGAGAATCGTCGATATCGGCGCTATAGGCGATGATCGAGTGGATCAAAGGAAGGCAGAAGACAAGGCGTTTTCCAATTTCTTTCATAAGGACCAAAACCCCTTTATTGGTATACTCGATCGCGCATAGGAGGAAGGGAGAGTAAAAACTCGACCTTGCACATTTTTTGGCGGCCTTTTCGGAGAGAGCGTTCGCGCTTTTATTGTTTTTTTGCTCGCTAATAGGGACCGTGCGGCTATTGGCTCGCAAAAAAATAATAAAATCATCGAACGCCTCTCTCGAATAGGCTCGCCAAAAATGTGCAAGGTCGAGTAAAAAAATATCTTTTCAATGCTTCTTCGCCTCGAATTGGAAAGACTTGTATCGAATCCTAAAATACTTTTTGGATTATTGTAAATGGAGTTTGCCGAATGACTGAAGAAATTTCTGCTCGAGTGGAAAGTGTCTATTCCTATGGCTATGATGCCGAGGGAAAAGAGGTGCTGCTAAAAGATGGCACATTTCAAGTGATGATGGAGTGGGAAAAGCCCTACATGATCGCCTGTATCGATGCACTCAAACCCTCTGGAGATGTGCTGGAAGTGGGATTTGGCCTGGGATACTCAGCCACGCACATCCAATCCTACCATCCCAAAAGCCACACGATCATCGAATACCATCCCGTCGTCGCGGCAAGAGCAAGGGAGTGGGCCAAATCCTACCCCAACGTGACCATTGTGGAAAGCACCTGGCAAGAGGCTCTCGCTTCTCTTGGAGAGTTTGACGCAATTTTCTTCGACGATTACCCGCTAGAAAGTGAAGCCGTCTTTGAAAAGCGAAGAGCAGACAGTCTGCAATCGGAGGGAATCGTAAAACAGGGTCAGGCGCTTGTCAAAAGTGTGGAGGAGACATTTCCCCACATGAAAGAGATCCGCTACAGCGATGCAGATCTATCAGAGCTCGCAGCGCAGGTGATTCCCCAGGGGAAGGCAGTTGTCTTCCAATGCGCCCAGTTTCTCCATGAGCTTGCAAGTCGCGGCCAGATCACCCCATCCCAAGCAGAGCGCCTTCTCTCCCAGTTCCTCGAAGCGGGGCTCCTCACACAGGAAGAGGCAAAACCCGCGTCTAAGATGGCATGCCCTCCTCAGGCAAACGATCGCCTCTACCAATTCCTTAGAGCCTGCTTGCAGTCGCATCTGCGCAAAGAGGGGCGCTTTTCCTGCTTTTTAAGTAGCGCCACCTCGAAATTTGAGGATGACTACTTCATGAAGGAGATCATCGAGAACCCCTCTCTCGATTTTCACGAAGAGGAGATCTCCATCGAGGTTTCGCCGTGCTGCACCTACTTTACCGGGAGCAAAGCGCTCGTGATTACCATTGTCAAGCGCGCGTGATTTCGGATAATCCCCAGAGCGAGAGAGAGGGGCTCCCCTCTCTCCCCCTCTAGGGTGAACATCTTGCTCGTGGCATCAAATGAGCGCGCCTCGAGAGTTGTCCCTAAGGAGCAAAGGATCCTTGTCACCGCAGGGCTCGGATCGATCGCCCCCCCTTGGCCAAGCGCGATAGCGCGCAAGTGATCTGCCCCTTTGATCAATTCCTCTCGAAGTTCTTGCTCCGCAATTAGCGAGCATGTCGAAAACAGCTGCTGGATATCGTAGAGCTGCGCGTAAAACTCCAGTCGAAGTGCTCCACTCATCCTAGTCTCTCTTGCTGCATTTCTCGAGTTCTTGGACGATCCACTCTGCAGATCTTTGAAGTTGCTGCAGCTTTGCGCGGAATTTTAGCACAGCTTCTGACTTAGTGACTGTTTCACCAAAATTCAGGACCAAAGATCCGGTGGTAAGAGGAGGCAGGAGAGTTCCATTATGGATTGGTTCGCCCCATTCATCGTATTCTTCTTCTCGTTTGGGTTCCATCTGTATCAAAAAGTCTTCCAACTCTCTCTTGTTAAACGTCTCTTCTGCAACCCCCTGGGGCAATACTTCGGGTTGTTCCCTCCCAACACCAAGTTTCTTGAGAAACTCATCGCAGATATCGATGAGCCCGGAAATTTCCTCGTCCATTTGTTTGAGCACTGAGGGGATCGTAAACTTTCTAAGAGATGCAAGTTCAGCATAGAAAACTAGGTTGTTTGGTTGCTTAGCAAGCTCAGATTCAAGAAACTGCGCTCTTTTGATTACGTCAGGTAACTTTTTCCAATAGTGTTGCCTTTCGGTGGGTTTGTGAACACTTCTGGCAGCAGAGAGTGTAACGGCTCTTCTCAGTTCTTCATTGAAAGAGGGAGCAGAAGCAGCTGAGCTGGATGAGCGAGAACTAGATTTAGTTGGTTTAGGAAGGGGCAGCTTTGCTCGAGGGAGGGGAGGTGGTGGAGGTGCTGGCGTTTTTCCCAAAATCAGAGAAGCTTTGATAGAGGTCTCATTTGCCTGGGTTTTTGTCGTCTCGATCGCCAAGTTCGCTTCCTGATCGGCACGATCTGCGCGGCCGTATCGTTCTAGTTGCTGCTTCAATTCTTCGATCTGGCTTTGAAGTTTTTCATTCGTGGCTTGATAGCTAGATAGAGAGCTTTTTGCTGCATCTAATTGAGCTTGCGTCTCTTGAGAAAGCGCGCCCGCAGTTTGTTCCGCTTGCTCATTTTTAGAAGAGAGGGCTTCTAGTTGGGATTGTAGCGCGGTAATTGCAGCTTTTTGCGATTCAATTTGGCTCTCCAAATCTGCTCTCTCCGCATCTGCTGAGGTTTGAAGAGCAGATAGGGAGCTTTTTGTCCTTTCTAATTCGGCTTGTATCTCTTGCAATGCCTGGGATGTCTGCTGCAAGGTCTTTGGTTCATGGCTGCTTTGAGAAAGCGCTTGTTGCAGGGCTTGCACCGTTTGCTCGAGTACCTGATTTTTAGAAGAGAGTGATTGAATTTGGCTCTCCAAAGATCCGTTTTCAGCGATCGTGCGACTTAGCCGCAGCTGGACATTTTCATTGCGTAGAGCGATGAGTGTTTCTGCGTCATGTTTAATTTGGGTGCAGTATTGCCTGAGGGCTTCAAGATTCGCTTGCAGACAGGGATTGTTTCGATCCGATTGGGACAATATGGCGTGGAAGGGGCGTTCAAAAGTCGGTGGCAATAGTGACATAGCGCTCTCAAGTGGTGTGGGTTAGGCCAAAAAATTTACAGCAAGAAGAGGGAAAAAGTCAAGAAATGGAACAAAGGCCCCGCAAGCTAATGCCTACGGGGCCCCATTTACTTATTGTGCAGGGCTATCGAGCAGGGACGGGCTTACGAAAGAAGAAGGAGGAGGGGATGAAGATCGTTCTTCTCGATTAAGATTTGCATCAGAATCTGCGGTAAATAGCGCACCCGCTGATTTTGTAAACAGAGCTTTACCCTCTTTGAGTTGTTCGATTTCTTGTCTTAGCTCTTCTATAGAGGCTTGCATTTGCTCGATTTGAGAATCTTTTCCCTCTATAGCTTTTTTAAGCTGCTCACACTCTTTCGTTTTTTGGTTTAGTTCTCTTGATTTTTTATTGTCATTAGCGATGGTTTTCAGAATAGACTTATTGAGCTCTTTAATCTTCTCTTCATGCGCGATGGGGAGATTATGGAGTTCTCTTTCAAGTTCAGCTATGCGGCTATCTTTCTCAGCACTCTGTTCTTTCAGCTGTTTTTTTACCGATTTGGCGCGCGTTAACTCAATACCTAACGCACGTGCTTCTGAGAGTTCTTGTGTTAGTTGAGCCACTTGTTGCTGAGCCGTCTCTAATTGGTTTTCCAGTTCAGCGCATTGCGCTCTTGCTTGCTGTATTTCTGACTCAAGACTAGTTTCTTGTTCGAGCCTAGAAACTTGTTGCTGAGCTTGCTCCAATTGATGAGTGAGTTCCTGAATTTTCAGCGCTCCACTGCTTAATTGTTGAGTGAGAGCAGATACAGATTCCCGAAGTTGGTCGTTCTCACGAGCAGTTGCCCTATCTTCAACGAAGGGGCGGGCAGCTAACTGATTACGGAAAGCTATCTCTCGGTCAATGAGCTGTTGGATTGCTCCTGCACTTGCATTCACCTGTGCGGAGTTGGACATAATCGATGCGTATCCGGGAGTGCTTGGAGGCACGCTAGAGGACAAAATAGCAGTAGAATTACCGAGGTTCGAAATCGCTTGGGATATAGTCATAGTGTTTCCTCTGATGTGTGTGGAAAAATTCCGGTGCGGGATTGTGCGGTAAGTATTAAAAAATTGTCAAGATGAGCTTTAGAAATCCCTCGCTTGCGGGAGCGAGCGAGGGATTCGGGAAAAATTAGTCTGATGCAGCCTGGCTAGCTGGTGTAGCTAGGTTGCTACTTGCTTCACAGCGACTTAATGCAGCGCGGAGCGCTCCTGTCTCACGCTGAGTCAATCGATTGCCTGTTCCACACGCCTTAGTTCTTATTTCTTCAATGATGGCTTTCAACGCGGCATTTTCTGCTGTGAGAGCGGACAATTCCTCTGCATGTTGCTCATTAGCTTCTGATAATGATCCGACCCGAGCCTTTTCTATCTCAAGATCATCTGCGAGTTTTCTTTGCTGAGCTTGGCCCTCTTGATAGCTTTGATGTACACAGTTGAGCTGTTTGTTGAGCTCTTCTAGTTTCGAGTTGTATTGCTCTTCTAGCTTTTGATTTTGCTCGTTAAGCGATTGAATCAGCTGGTCCTGCTCCCCCATTGTTTGCTCGTTCTCAGCAACACGGCGTTGAAGAGAGGAGATTGTCTCAGTTTCAGCTGGAGCCGCGATTTGAGATGATAGCTCTTGAACTTGCAGCTTAAGGTCTGCGATCTGCTGATTCTTCTCTTGAATCCCTTGTTCATTTAGAGCAATTTGTGCTTGAAAAGAGCTCGCTTGTCCTTCCATTTTGGATTCTAAAGAGAGGAGTTGATCTGATAACTGCTGGGCACTCTGCTCATGCTGAGTGATTTGCTCATAAAGAGTTTTAACCAATTGTGGATCCTGAGAAATGGACTCCGTTCCAGAGGAAGCGAGCTGCGCGCGGAGGCGAGCATTTTCATTCGTTAGGGCAATCACTTTGTCTGAAGTGGATGCAAGGAGGCTGCATTTTGATTGGAATTCGGCTAAGTTTGCCTGGACTATTGGGTACAAAGGATTGTCTGTTGAGATGGATCTAGCGATGTGTTGAACTGCGTCTTCGAGGGAGCGGATGGAGGTTGAAATAGGCGATAGACTCATATGCATTCCTGTTTGTAAAGGGTTAAAGACCGTTATCGGAATCTGGGCCAGGATTTTGCTAACTTAAGAGGGAAAATGTCAAGAACTAGATACTAGAGAATGCGCTGAATGGAAAAGAGCGCCTTAGGGTAGGGGAGCTCGTTGAAAAGGGGGGAGAGGGAGGCGCGTTTGAGGATCCCTTCCGCTTGTCTTGGTGCGGAGAGGAGAAGGCTATCTGCTGTTGCATCACTGAGAAGCTCATCGAGGGAGCTTTTAGGTGGTGCGGTGAGGGTGTGCAAAATGAGGATGTCGCCTGAATTCCAGTTATCCGTTGTCTCAGAAAAAGTCGAGGCGAGCGAGGCGCCGACGAGGGCATTTTGCGATGTGAGCATGCGCGGACGGTTTTGTCCATCGGGGACATGGAGGAGGGAGTCGAGGCCGCAGTTGATGTAGGTGAGCTGATCGCGCAGGGGATCGAGGTAGAGGAGGCTGCAGACAAATTGCCCACTCCCCCCTTCTTCGGCGAGGATCTGGTTGAGCTTCGAGATGAACTCGCGCGGTTTAAAGGCCGCTTTAAAGGTAGTTGCCAGCTCATGGACATGCATCCGGACCATCCCCTTGAGCGTTGCAATCGAAATGGGGGATTCGATGGTGGAAGTAGGGGTACAGGCGAGGAAGATGAGGTAGGTGTTGCTCGGCAGGCGAAAGAAATCGTAGTAGAGGCCGAGTTGCTGCATCCCTCGGGTTTTGGAGATGCCGATCTCTACCTGTGGCCAGTTGGGAACGGAAAGGGGGGAAAGGGTGAGATTGGCGCGCTGGAGGGTCTCGTGGATCTCTTTGATCTGATCGCTGCCGGTTTGCTCCCTTTCGAGCTCTCCTGAGTTGAGGTACTGCGAGATATCGTGGATCACATCGGAGATGTCTAGGTAACGCTCTTTGATAGAGATGGCGAGCATCTTTTCGGCGATTTTTTTCACCCCTTTAGGCAGAGAGGTGAGCTGGATCACTCCGTAGCTGAGTTTGCCGAGGAAGAGTTCGTAGAGGATGATGCCCAGGGTATAGATATCGGAGCTAAAGGTCACAGAGGTGGGGTCTTGCTTTTGCTCGGGGCTCATGTAGTTGGGAGTGCCGATCAGACGCGTGGCATCGTCAGGGATGCTCGGCTCTTCATGCACCTGGGCGATTCCAAAGTCGATCACCTTGACCTCGCCCTCTTCGTTGATCAGAATGTTCTCTGGTTTGAGGTCGCGATGGATGACGCCATGCGCATGGAGATGGAGGAGGGCATAGGCGACCTGGAGGATGATCTCTAGGGCTCTTCGCATCGAAAGAGAGTGCTGCATGATGAACTGCTTGAGCGAGATCCCATGGATCAGTTCCATCGCGATGTAGAGACCCCCTTCCCATTCCCCTTGGCCATAGAGCTTGACGATGTTGGGGTGGTTGGTTAGACCGATGACGCGCGCTTCTGTCATGAACCTAGAGACTGCCTCGGGATGGGTGACATAAGAGGGGGAGAGGACTTTGATTGCAAGCGGGCGGCGGGTCTCTGGGTCGAGCCCAAGATAGAGGAGGCTCATGCCCCCTTTGCTGAGAAATCCTTCAATCTTATAGGGACCTACGACGCTAGGGAGAAGAGGGACTGCTTCTCCAGTGATCAGATCGGGCATCGTGGTCTGTTTGTAGAAGGAGCTCTCTGTCATGACATTTAGGTGGCTTGCCCAATTTGGAGGATTTTGACACCGAGCACATCGCCGAGCTTAATCAGCTCCGCTTTTGCAACGACTCTACCGCCGATGGTGACATCGACCCCTTGCTCGGGTTTGACGGGGAGCTCAACGACATTGCCGGGTTGGAGCTCGAGGAGTTTGTCGAGGTTCATATGTAACCGAGCGATCTCTACAGTGAGGGTCAGGGGGATCTTTTGGGTGGAGATCATTTTTTCTGTGGGGGTGTCTCCATTCGGAGTTGTCCAGAGATGGCTCTCATCTCCAGGAGAGAGATCTTCGTCGAGATCGGAGGGGAGGATCTCATCGGGCTCTTCTTCATCAGGTGTCATCACGGCTTGTTCCTCATGGTAATAGGCATAATCGACAATTTTTAGGGTTCCCTCTTTGACGCGCGCTCTTAAAAGAGGGGTTCCATGGAGACAAAGGGTAAGGGCTCCTTTGCCGGTAGAGACGTCATAAGTGCATCGATCGAGGAGGATGCAGTCTCCGACGCGGACCTCGTTCCATTGATCCAGAGAGAGTGTAGTTTCCCCAGCCTGGAGCTGGATGGAGACGGGAAGGTCTTTTGCAGGAGATAGAGCGTGAAGCGAGATGGGCTCGGTGCTAAAGTAACTGCGGAATGCCTCCTGCAAAGAGGAGGGACAGATCAGCCGTGCCCAGAGGGTCTGTTTCCCCTGTTCAATGGCGATATCGATGCAAAGCGCATCCTCAGTGGGTAGGGGCAGGGGAGCGCTCATCACCAAGGAGAGGTCTTTGAACGCTTTAAGTTCGTCGATTGCCTCTAGAGCCTTAAGGCAGAGGAAATGGTAGAATCCCTCTTGGAATTTGTAGGACGTAAACCCTTTTGAGCCTGTAGAGGTGGTCAGCGCCAAAGAGGTGAGTTTGACGATCTCCTCTTTGGGCATGACGAAGTGGAGCTGTCCTTGTAGAGGAGGCATTTCGATGGCGATGGGAACATACCCATTGCCCATTCCGGAGGTCACCTCTGCAGCGGGGAGAAAGTGGGTGCGCCGCGCTGTGATTTTTAGAGGGGCGTGTTGCAGGAGGGCTCCGAGTTTGAGTCCACACTCATCCCAAGGGAAGGGAGGAGGGAAGCCGAGTAGGGGGATCTCGCCTGCGCGCCTGAGCGTCGAGTGGATTTGTCTTACCCAGAAAAGAGGTCTTTCATTCATCGCGTGTGTCCCTCTTCTTGCTTGTGATCGTCGCTTTCTTTGCGGTGGAAGACAGGGCGGTCTTCTACCTGTTCGATGTGGGTGTCGAGTCTGTGGATGGAAAAGGGGAAGTTGCTCCTCTGGAAAGCGGCTAAAAAGGTGGCCTTATGCAGCTCCAAAGTGGCGAGGAGAGCAGGATGGGACCCGATCTCGATATTATAGGAAAGAGGAGCTGTGCTAAATTCGCGGATGGTGATCCGGGTACCGCAAAAGAGGGAGTCGGGGTGATCGATGAATAGGGTGGTTTCTGTCTCCTGCTGGGAATGCATGACGAGCATTGCGGAGGCGGTCTTTTCAAAAAGCGCTTCGAGGGAAGCTGGCAAGGTAGTAGAGGCCACTGCTTGAGCAGTAGGGGTCGTCAGGAGGATGGAGGGGGCCGGACAAGGGGCAATGCCGGCAGCATGTTCCTCTTCGATCAGTTCATAGAGGTTTTTCTCTGGCTGCTCTTCGCTAATCTCATCGACTTTCATCAGCCGTCTGAAATCGTCATCCGACTCGAGTGTGCGAGAAGCATCCTCAATGGGCCTTAGGGTTCTTTGGAGAGCATCGCGGGAGTGCACGGTCATGGCCTATTTAGCTCCTTGCTGGTCTTGTTTTCCGCCCGAGGATTCTTTCCGTCTAAACTCCGGTTTTTCAGTGAGATACTCCGTGTCGAGACGCTGGATCCGGAAATTATAGTTGCCCTGCTCAAAAGCAGCCATCAGATTTTTCGTGTTGTTTTGAAAAAGGGCAACTGCCTGCTGGGTGCCTTTCATTTGCACATTGAAGGCCTTCGGGGCGGTACTGTACTCTCGGATTATAATTTGAGCGCCAAAAAAAACTGAAGAGGCAAATTGGGGGGCGTTTAAGGTGAAGGTGGTTTCCGTCACTCCTTGCATCGACATGATCGTGATCACGCCGACCATCCTATCGAAAAGTTCCATGACCTCTGGGTGGAGATTCGCGTAGGCGGTAACGGGGGGTGGTGGGGAGATGGGTTCTGGGGGTGTCGGGGTGGGTTCTGGGGTGCTGGATCTCTCTCCTGAGGTGCTGGTCATGGGCTTCCCAGCAGATTTCGCGATTTTTTTGTCCTTTCTCTTCAGCACCTCGTCGACTTTGCTCTCAGGAATGGGAGGTGGAGGGAGGGGGGTGATCGAAGCGATGCCTCCTCCTGGTCCCAGCTGCGCACTGGAGCTGCCAGGTGCGAGGTCGTGGGCGCTAGCTTCGAGAAGGGCGTTGTCATCGGCGATTTCAGAGGGGGGAAGGGTCACGTCGATCCCTCCGAGAAATGCGGGAGAGGGAGCATTTGGATCACCTGTCTTTGTCGTAGTGGAAAGGGGAGTGACTTTGCTCGGATCCGTAGCGGGCTTGCTTTCGAGCACATCGCGACTGATCTCTTCGACCTCTTCGCCAGGTCTTTTTTGCTTTTTTTTCTGCTCCGCATCCGTCTCATCGACGTCCATGATCTTTTTAAATTCATTGGGATCAACAGAGCTGCTCTCTTTTTTGCTAGGTCCTTCCGGAATATTGCCAGGTCCGCCGACTCTTCTTACATCTGCCATGAGACCTTCTATATCGAAATGGATGGATTAATGCTCTCGTTTTTTCGGCGAGGAGGTTTTTTTTCGGTGGTGTAGGACAGAGCCAATCTCATCCGTCTCGGTCCCCTCTTTTTGCACTTCGATAGCGCGGATCTCTTTATCCCACTCCTCGCGGTGCATCTTAATTTTTTCGACATCTTGCTGTTTTTTGAGCATGTCCGCGCGCGCGATCTCCACCTGCTTGAGGGCGGCTTCCACGGCTTTTTGCTGCTCTTTGACCTTTTGTTCTTTCAGCTTGAGTTTTTCGTCGACCACCTTGAGATAGGCGCGCATCTGCTGAATTTTTGTAGGTGGAGCCCCCTCATCCATACTCGCGCGCAGCTGGGTGAGTTTGGCATGGCGGTGGTTTTTGACCTCGTCGCGCTCTTTCTCCACAATTTTGAGTTTTTCTTCCTCTTTTTCAAGCGCTTTTTTTTTGTCGCGCAAGAGGCGCTCTGCTTCATCGAGCTTTTTCTGCTTGATGGTGCCGATTTGTTCGAGGGGATAGTCGACCATGGGATTACCTGAAGAGCGCTTTGAGCTGCTGCAGAGTCTCTTCAAAGCTCGATTTTTCATCGACGAGTTGTTTCAAAAAGCGGTTGACTTTGTCGATGTATTTAATGGCAAAGTCGGCAGCTTTATCTGAGCCGGGCTTGTACTCCCCGATGCGGATGAGGAGCTCATTCTTTTTGTAGTTGGCAAGCACCTCTCGTACCTTGCCGATGAGCTCTAGGTGTTCCTTGTCGACGATATGGGAGAGGATACGGCTAATTGAGCCGAGGATATCGATGGCGGGGTATTGGTTCTGGCGCGCGAGTTCTGCGGAGAGGATGATGTGTCCGTCGAGAATAGATCGGGTTTCATCTGCCACAGGTTCATTCATGTCATCGCCAGCGACGAGGATTGTGTAGAAGGCGGTCATCCAGCCTTTTGCTGAGTTGCCTGAGCGCTCGAGAAGGCGAGGTAGGGTCGCGAAGACAGAAGGGGTAAAGCCTGCGCGCGCTGGGGGCTCTCCTGCTGCTAGACCGATTTCCCGTAGAGCTCTTGCAAAACGGGTCACGGAATCCATCATGAGGATGACCGATTTGCCTTGCTCGCGGAAGTATTCGGCGATCGCTGTGCCTACATAGGCGGCATTGAGGCGAAGCTGGGCAGCTTGGTCTGATGTCGAGACGATGATCACAGAGCGGGCCATCCCTTCAGGCCCGAGATCGTTTTCCAAGAATTCGCGGACCTCGCGGCCCCGCTCTCCGATCAGAGAGATGACGTTGACGTCCGCTTTGGCATTGCGGGCAATCATGCCCAGGAGCGTTGACTTTCCTCCCCCTGCTGCGGCGAAGATTCCCATCCTCTGTCCCATTCCGCACGTCAAGATTCCGTCGATGCAGCGCACGCCGACAGAGATTGGCTCAGAGATGAGTTTGCGCGTCAGAGGGTCTGGAGGAGGTCCGATGACAGAGTAGCTCTCTTCAGCGATGAGGGGGCCTTTTGAGTCGACGTCGAGGGGTTGTCCCAAGCCATTGAGCACGCGTCCGAGAAGGCCAGGTCCTACTTTGATATGGAGCGGCATGCGGAGGGGGATCACCTCTGAGGAGGGGCCGATCCCTTGCATCTCTCCAAGAGGAGAGAGGAACACCTCATCCTTGGTGAATCCGACCACCTCTGCCATGAGGGGGTCTCCTTCCCGTTTGATCATCACCACTTCTCCCATCTTGACTTGAGGGATGACGGCTTTGATGAGCATGCCGACTACTTCTGTAATCCGGCCATGCACCGTGGTGAGTTCAATCTCGTCGAGGTGGGTGATCAGGTTTTCAAAATTTGGCGTCTTTTCCATCTGTTATAGCTGAACCTGCATGAGGATTTTCAAGCTCGACACCGCGTTCGAGAGGAGGACGGAGGCGAATTCGAGCTCTTGCTGCGCTTTATTCATCTTCACTTGGATGGTAAGGAAGTCGGCAGGGGCCATCGATTCCCCTTTCTCCTTCATATCGCTGAGCTGTTTCTTTGCGGACTCAAGCTGGTTCTGTCCATCGGTAAGGTAACCGAGGAACTTACCGAGTGGTCCCTTTAGTTTGGAGACTTGGACTTCTTCCGGAACGGGCGCACCCATTTTGACATTCGCGCTGCGCAAGTGCTCTGTCGCATCGGAGAGCTTATTTTTCAGAAGGTATTTCTGCGATGCCTTGAGTTTTAGGTCGGGGGTGGCCAGCTGGGATTGGATATCGCCTGCTGTGCTCTGCGCGCTATTGATCTGCTGAAGGAGTGTATCAATCGATGGCGCTTGAGCAAGAGGGGGTTGCCCTTGCATCAGCTCAAAAGGGGAAACCATCGCTGCTTTTCCCGATGTTTCCATCGGAGAAGCACTCGGCTTCATAAAGGCAGAGAAGGATTGGGTGGGGACAGAGAGTTTTTCCTCACCACCTGCGATCGGCTGGGTGGCCCCGATTTTTTCAGAAACAGAGAGGTCGGAAGGGAGATTTTGTTCAGCCATTGAAGTATCCTGAGGTGTCGTGGGAGGATTTACCACCCACACCTCAGAGATACCCGAAAAAGGGTTTTTGGTCTACTTCTTCTTTTTGTCGCTTGTAGGCTGCTTTTCCATGGGAGAGGGCGCTTTCTTAACGAACTTATTCACAAAGTCTAGAGCATTTTCAGCAAGACTTTTCACCATAGGATCCTTTGCGCCGCATGCCTCAGTGAGTACTTTCTCCCCTTTTGCAAGCTCCGTCGGATTTAAGGAGAGGCTGAGGCCTAGGAAGGTTTTTGCCATCTCATTGTCAGGCTCTTGGGAGATTAAATCTTCAAACACCTTGACCGCTTGTTTGAGTTCGAGCTTGCAAAGATGCATGTAGCCGACCCCTGTTTTCCACAGCGAGTTTTTGGGCTCGAGGGTTTCAGAGGCTTTGAAGAGCTTGAGCGCGGCATCCTCGTCCATTTGATTGATCGCGATAAAGCCCGCTTCGGCCATGAGGATGAAGTCGTCTTTGAAATTTTGGAGATGTCCCATTGCTGTCCCTTTTTAAGATGTTTAACTCTTCTGGTTACGCACCATGTAATTGATGACCGTATTGACCTGAGCAATCAAGTTGGAAATCGATTCTCCAATCTGCGTCACTTGGCTCATAGAGAATTGTAAAAGCAAGAACTTACCGGGCGTGGCAGCAGAAATGCGGCTTGCGACCGATTTGACTTGCGAGGTCACCATACTTTGAAGTTTTGAGTACTGGCTGATGAGCGTTGCAAAGGATAGGGTTGCCCACTGCGTCATGAATTTTCTCCTATTTCTTGTTAGCGAGTTTCGTTAACACTCTCTGCAAAGCGGTGTAGCCGTGGAGAACAACGCCCAATTTGTCGAACTCTTCAGAGCCAGATCCTTGACGAAGTGCCGTTTTAATTTCCTGGACGCGACCCTCGACCTTTTTGAGAAGCTCTTTCATCTTGTTCGGATCGCTCTTCAGTTCCTTTTCGAGGTCAAACTCGAACGCCCCTTTATCTTTTTTCCCTAACCCATACATAGCGGCTGCCTCCCAAATGGCGTTTATTGCAGATTGTAGTTAATTCTAAATTTTATTCCATCTTTTTCGAGAAGGACGGAATTTGGCATGATCGCGGTGATCTTCATGCCATCAATTACATCCCCTTTGGAGAGAATGCGCCCATTGATCACGACAAAAAGGCTCTCTTCATCTTTCTTCGAATACCCCGACACGTTGTATTGCTGCGAGATGTCGATTTGCATCGTATCAGAGGAGGTGTAGATGACGTAATTTTTTACGACGCGCACTCCTCTAAGAGCATGAAATTTGTCGACAAGATCGTTGAATGAAGAGGTTTGCTTGTGATCGACTCTTCCTCCAAGAACGAGTTCTCCATCGACGAGCTGATAAGTGACACCGGTAAATCCTTTGCCGATCAGCATGCTCTGAATTTGCATATGCAGATCAGAGTCGATGATGATCTGATTTTCCAATCGATCGAGATAGGGGAAATTCAGATTGATGTAATCGGATAGGGCGGTTGCCTGTTGCAATGAGGTAAGATATCCGCGCAAAACAAACTTTCCGGGGGCAGCAGATGAGAGGGAGACCCCAACCCATTCGGGATTCATCTGCAACAGGGCATTTGTATTTTCCCAAACTAGCTCATCGATCACGATATTGTCTTCAATCCCATTAATGAAGGGGAGATTTTGCACCTTATAGAATAGCTCTTGTTTCTCAACAGATGTCAAAACATGCCCTACGAGGAAGATCTTTCCATTCGAAGGGTTGAATGAAAACTGCACTGCGCTAAATCCTGCAATCGCTTTTTCGATCTCTTTGTTCTCATCTGCTTCAGAGACGACGACGGTCTCTGCGTTAAATAGCGCAAGGACGCTTGCAAAGCCCGCTAGCACAGCAAGAGCGAGTACTCCCGCTAAAACGAGATGTTTTTTTGAGACGACGATCTCGCGCCAGTTCTTCTTCTCCGCATAGGTCACTTCAGGCTGCATCGGCGCGGCAGCCATTGCGCTTTCCTCTTCCATTTTGGGAAAAGGGGCTGCAGCAGGGGAGATGATCGTTTCGTGGATTTGCTCTCGATCGACCATTAAAAATGCTGTTGTGCCCAGCGCAACGAGGTCTTGAGAGGTTAGCTGTTTCTTTTCGCTTAAGATTTCTCCGTTGAGAAGAACGCCATTGCGGCTGCCGAGATCCTCGATAAAGACATGATTTTCCTCATCGACGGTGAGGCGCGCATGCTGCCTTGATACGCTTAAATCCTGGAAGACGACATCGCAGAGATTCGGATCTTTTCCCAAGATATAGGTGGAGGAGCGCTGCATCGCAAATTCTGCGCCAGCATTTGGCCCCGAAATCACCTTGAGCAGCCAGCGCACATCCCCACCTGTCTCAATGCTCACAGAAGAGAGCGCTTCTCTCTCTTCGAAGGTGTCCTTGTCTGCAATTGGGAGGATTTCATCGAGGGATTCTGTTTCTTGGGGCGTTTTCTCCGTAAAGCGAAAGAATGTGCTTCCGATTTGAAGGATATCCCCCTCGCGCAAAAGAACGGGGTCAGTCAACACTTTTCCGTTTTGTGTCACGGGATTGACCGAGCTCAAGCTTTCGAGGATATACCCCTCAGCAGTGAGCTTACAAATGACGTGTTTGCGAGAGACCATCGGGTCCTCGAGAAGGATCGACACTTCGTCGGGATCCCTTCCTAGAGTCCACTCCTCTCCCTCTTCAAACCGTACTACCAGTCCTGCTAGGGGACCTTCCTCAGCGATGAGATATCCAGCCATTGAGTCTTAAATTGTTTCCGCAGCGTTTTTGTGTCGAATGAGCTCTTCTTTCCAATAATCGAGATAGTTAGTGAAGTCTTCTAGCGCATCCTTGAACGTTTTATAGTTCATGTCATACGGCAAAACGGAAGAGAGTGTCAAGAAATTCTCATTCCCGTCTAGAGCGATGGTCCCGCCACCCGTGCCTTGCCCTAAGAAGTTGGCCTTCATCAGTAAAATGAAGAGCTCCTCCCTTCTCTCTTTTGGGCAGGGTCCAATGGGGCTAAAAAAAGCCACCCCTGGGTCGAGTTCCCGGACAGAAACCGCCATTTCCTCATGGATCGGGACCTTGTAAGACCCATCCTCGAGCTTTTTGGGGACCTCTTCCATCTCCAGTTCTTCAGCTAACGTCTTCAGTAAAGATTCGATCATAGCGTCTCCCACAGGTTTAATGTTTTAAATTCTAAAAAGCAAATCAAAAAATTCGCAAAACCATAAGCTACTCGTCCTGAATAGGTTGCATATCTATTATTTAATTATTTAAAATTAAAGATATTATTTTGTTATAATCCTTATAGAGGGGTATTACTATGCTAAAAGAGGAATTTGATCGATTAGCGCAGCTATTCAAAGATGGAGCTGAAGGCAAGCCTGTCCGCTTAGAGAGTGTATTCCAGGAGGCGCTTGCTTTCTTCGAGCAGCTCAAGCGGCAGCTGTCAGAAGGGGATGACGAGCAAAAGATCGAGGCTCTGACCATGATGCGGGAGATGCATCAGCTCATGGAGGTGGAGACGAAAAAGATCGTCGCTCGTTCAGGAGTCACCCAAGAGGATCTCGTCGCATATGCAGATAACCCGACGAATTTCACCCCTGAGCAGTGGCGCGCCATGCAAGAATCTAAGGACAAGATTCTGCACGTCGGCAGCGATCTTACCAAAATAGTCGTCGAAATGGAAGGGCCCGCGCGCAAGGATGAAAAGGCGGCAAAAAAGGCGAATAAATCGACCACTCGCAAGGGTAAGTGGCTCCGTTCTTAAAGTCTCGGAATAAACGCAAAGGATTCTCTTCGCGTCTTTGCGTTTATTTCCAATGACCCCGTCGATTTCTTAAGTAATTTGAAAGGGAGCTGGAGCCAAGGGAACTCCATTTGCATCGAGCCTATCGAATAGATGAATCGTGATCTCCTCTTTCAGGGGAGTTGGAAGAGCCGCTTCCAGTCTCTCCTTGGCTTTCAAAGTATTCGTAAAGAGCAAATTGCATCCTTGCGCTCCTAGAGGAATGGGTCCATCGACCACATATTCATAAGGTTTTTTTCCGGGCAGACCGTATGGACTAGGATGGATGGTCGTAGAAGCAAAGATGAGCGGGATGGGATCGGTGATTAAAGAGCGTAATCTCTCGTCATCGGGGATGCGGATAGTAGGGGGTTGAGTGAGCGCTTGCCGAAACAGGTGGTACCGGGCCTCGACGATGGCAAGCTCTTGTAAATAGAGAGGTTTCATTTCGTCGAGAAGGTCCTGTCTGCCTGCGGATTTAGCTGCGATTGTGTGTGCCATGAGATCTTTTTTAAAATAGTCCTCATGGGCTATCCCATATTCCAAAAGTCGAATTTTCAAGGTCGGTATAGTAAAGTCGCTATCTGGAGAGGTCGCTTCTTCATCAGTCAATGGCTTTTCAATCAAATCGATCAGACTTTTCAGAGGTTTTTCCACCTCTTGACGCACGCTTTCTATGCGCTCTAGCCACTTATCGCGTAAGGGGGGGATATATTTTTCAAAAGCCTCCCCATCCCATTGTTTGAGTCGGATGAGCTTCACCGCCAGTTCGTTCCATCTTTGGTATTCCGTATTGCTATAATGTGGGTCAGTGATTCCGCGTCTGAGGCGTCTCCATTCCCAATCCTCATTTAACTCTTCATAGATGGGAAACTCCTCACCTCTTTCGAGTTGCTTCTGTAGAGATTTTAGATGGGGATTTTTTTTGAGCTTGATCGCATCGATGAGTCGCGCAGTTTCATAGGTTGTAGGATCCAGGATTTTCCACTGCTGTAATTGTGCAGTGAATGCAGGAATGCCGAGGTCGCTATCCGGGAGGAGGCGATGCCAAGGGTGTGTGAGGTCGATGAATTGGTCGGCGTGAAAGCGGTGGAGTTGGGTGTAGCTCATTATGCGCGGGATATCCCGAATGGTTTCACAGGAAATCCTGGTCATATTGACGCCCGTAGGTCTAATTCCTTCATTAATTTCTCCAGACATAGGCGCAATTCCCTGTTGAAGGAGTGCGCCTGTGCATTGAAGATGGATTTGGCCAGAAAGGAGTATCATGACAAGGGCGCTGCTATTGGACCCGTGAAGGAAGGTAATCTGAGAGAGCAAATTTAAATTCTCCTGGATGCGCGGCGAGCTGACTTGATTGAGGAGCTCCTTTTTGATTTGTTGGCGGAGCTGTTTATCTTGAGGGTTTTTGCCTTTCAGTGCAGAGCGCTTTGGGAATGCGAGGTCTTTATTTTTCCACATCACATAAGTGCGAAAGGGGAGATGGACAAGCCGGATTTCCTGTAGCCGCTGTTTTAAATTGAGATAGGCAGCTGAGGTCTTCCCTTCCCTGTCTTTAATGAGTTGCAGCTCATTTTCCATAGAGCATATCTCATTAAGTGATTTAAAGTTGTTTTGTTTACATTCGCTTATTGTCATAGACTCATTATATCGCAAAACCGGAAAGTCATCAAATTCTATTCCAGAAGTTGCTAAGAATCAGCGCACCTTGTAAAATCTAAATCAGATTCAGAATTTACAAGGTAGGCGGGCGTGAATAGATCTAAGTATCTAAAAACCATAGAGTTGCAATTTAGTGTTCACCCGGCTTGCGCCATTTTGGGGCCCAGACAGGTTGGCAAAACCACGCTTGCAAAAGCTTTTTTAGAGCTAGACCCTTCCGCAAGCTATCATTTTTTTGATCTCGAGAATCCGCTTGATCTCGCAAGGCTTGAAAATCCGATGCTAACCCTCTCAAAACTCTCTGGAAAGCTCATTGTTATCGATGAGATCCAAAGGGCACCCGAGCTGTTTCCCGTACTGCGTGTGCTCATCGATGACAAGGAAAAAAAACTGCGGTTTCTGATTCTGGGAAGCGCTTCAAGAGATTTGATTCGCCAGTCTTCTGAGACGTTAGCAGGTAGAATCGGCTATATGGAGCTGATGCCCTTTTCTTTAGATGAAGTGGATCACGATGCAGAGCTCCTGTGGCTCCGCGGTGGGTTCCCCCTTTCTTATCTAGCAAAGAGCGATGCGGAGAGTTATCTATGGCGCCAGTCCTATATTACCACGTTCCTCGAAAGGGACATCCCGGGTTTAGGGTTTCAGATTCCGCCGCAGCAGATGCGCCGTTTCTGGCTAATGCTCGTCCATTACCATGGGCAGATCTTCAACGCGAGCGAGTTGGGAAAATCACTTGGCATTTCCGACCACATGGTGCGCAAGTATCTCGATATTTTGGCGGGAACTTTTATGATTAGAGTGCTTTTGCCTTGGTTTGAAAATTTGGAGAAGAGACAAATTAAGTCTCCAAAGATCTATTTTCGCGATAGTGGGATTCTTCATGCATTGATTGGGATTCAAAGTCAGGCGGAAATGGATGTCTATCCAAAGATGGGGGCTTTTTGGGAGGGGTTTGCTCTAGAAGAGATTATCCGCCAAACGGGGGCGAGCGCAGAGGAGTGCTATTTCTGGGGCACGCAGTCACAAGCTGAACTCGACCTGCTCATCATAAGAAATGGAAAGCGCATCGGCTATGAATTTAAATACATGGATGCCCCTAAAATCACCCCTTCCATGCGGATAGCTTCCCAAGATCTGAAACTAGATCACCTCTACGTCATTTATCCAGGCAAAGAGAGCTACTCTCTGTCAGAACAGATCACCGTGCGACCGCTTAAACAACATGAGAGCGTACAATCTTAGGAGATGCGTTGTTTAGGATGCACTCCTTATCGACGAGGATCTCTTTGATTGACGGGTCGGAGGGCACTTCGAACATGAGATCGAGCAGAAGGCTTTCGACGATCATGCGCAGGGCACGTGCACCGGTTCCTGTGAGCTTGGCCTTTTCCGCCATGGCGCGGTAGGCGTCGTCTGAGAACTTAAGCGAGACATTCTCTTCGGCAAAGAGCTGCTGGTACTGTTTAATGATCGCATTCTTCGGCTTAATGAGGATCTCGACGAGGTCATCGATGGTGAGCTCGTTGCAATTGGCGATGCTATTGAATCTCCCGACAAACTCGGGGATCATCCCGAACTGGATGAGGTCTTCAGGCTCAACCTTGGAGAGGAGATAGTTGGTCTCATGGGCATCAAACGTGGTCGATTCGCCCGCATCAAATCCAATGGTGCTTTTGCCGAGCCGTTTTGCGACGATCTTCTCGAGATGGACAAAAGCGCCGCCGACGATGAAGAGGATATTTTGCGTATTGACCCGGATATACTCTTGGTTGGGATGCTTTCTTCCGCCTTTAGGGGGGACATTGGCCACTGTTCCTTCTACAATTTTGAGAAGGGCTTGTTGCACGCCCTCTCCAGAGACATCGCGTGTAATGGAGACGTTGCCTGTGGTCTTGCGGAGTTTGTCGATTTCATCGACATAGATAATCCCCATTTCCGCCCTTGCAATATCGTAGTCAGCAGCTTGTACAAGGCGCAAAATGATATTCTCCACGTCTTCTCCGACGTAGCCCGCTTCAGTGAGGGTCGTCGCATCGGCAATAGCAAAGGGGACATCGAGAATGTTCGCCAGCGTGCGGGCCATGAGGGTCTTTCCTGAACCTGTAGGGCCGAGCAGAAGAACGTTGGATTTGCTGTATTCGACGTCAGTTTGCTTGTGGACAGCGCGAATCCGCTTGTAGTGGTTGTAGACGCCGACCGAGATCGCTTTTTTTGCGCGCTCTTGACCGATGACGTAGTTATCTAAAGCGGCTGTAATCTCTTTGGGTTTTAGGAGTTTCAGCTCGTGATGTACCGGCTTTTTTTCGACAATCTCCATGCAAAGGCGCACACATTTGTCGCAGATAAAGGAATCGGGTCCTGAGATCAGTTTTTCCACAGCATCTTCAGGGCGACCGCAAAAGGAGCAGAGTGCGCTTTCTTTCTTTGTCATATATTATGCTTTCGGTGCGGGATTAGTTTTTGCAGGTTGCACTGCAACTTTGTCGATTAAACCATAGGTCACAGCTTCCTCTGGGCTCATGAAAAACTCCCGATCGGTGTCGATCAGGATTTTTTCGAGGCTTTGGCCCGTTTCGGTTGCAAGGATCTGGAGCGATAGTTTTTTGAGGTTTTGCAGCTCTCTCGCTTGGAGCGCGATGTCCGCTGAGGTCCCGCCGATGCCGCCGTAGGGTTGATGGATCATGATGCGGCTATTGGGCAACGCAAAGCGCTTACCTTTTGTCCCAGCAGCTAAAAGGAGAGCGGAAACGGAGGCGGCTTGACCTAGGCAGTATGTGTTGATGTCGAATCCCATGAAGCGCATCGTGTCGTAGATGGCAAGGCCTGCGGTGAGCTGGCCACCAGGAGAGTTAATGTAGACATTGACATCCTTTTTGGGGTCTTCTGCTCGCAAGAAGAGGAGCTGAGCGATGATCGTGTTCGCTACTTGGTCGTCGATTTGCGTGCCGATAAAGACGATGCGGTCTTTAAGTAAGCGGGAAAAAATGTCCATGGCGCGTTCGCCACGGCCAGTGTCTTCGATGACGTATGGAATTGAATACATTTAGAGATCCCTCATAGAGAAGTGTGCAACGGATATGTCTCAGTATGTCTGAATTGCGATTTAACTCGCAAGAACCTATTGAGACGCGTTCTCCACCACGTAGTCTTCTGCTTTTTCAAGCACGAGGCGAGAAAATGCTTCTGCATGTTCTGCTTCAGGATTTTTCTGATGGTGGAACATCTTCTGCGGATCGAGGAGCATCTCGAGGGCAGAGGTTGCAGCGGGCTGGACGTCTTCTGCGGAAATTTTGATCTTCGCTTCTGCGATGATCTTTCTGCAGAGGTAGAACATACGCACCGCTTTTTCCGATTGGGCGTAGATGGTCATGGCCGTTTTTTTCTGCTCTTCTTGGGGGAGCTCTTGCCAATATTTTTGGAAATCGGGGTCTTGCATGAGCTGGCGGAAGCGGAATTGGGCCTCTTTTTCAACGAGAGTCTGTGGAAGATCAAAGGCGTATTCCTTTAGAAGGAATTCGCTCGCCTGTTCTCTTTTTGCTTCAAGAACGTGAGCGTCCGCCTGTTTATTGAGCAGCTCTGTGATGTTCTCGCGCATTTTTTCGAGCGAATCAACGCCGAGTTTTGAAGCGAAATCGTTTGTGAGTTCGGGAAGTTTTGCAGTGCTTACGTCTCGGATCGTTACGCGCACTTTTTTGGGTTTTAGTTCTTCTTTATCCTCTTCAGAGGCATCGGCATCGGGAACGCTGATGCCCTCAACCGTATCGCCTTTATTTTTTCCAAGAACGAGGTCGAGCATCCACTTCGCCATCGACTTGTCTTTCACCTCAAAGCGGGTGTGAGAAAAGAGGGGAGTATGGGGAGTTTCTTCGATCACATCGACATCGAGAAGGACAAAATCCCCTTCTTGGACGGGGCGGTCTTCTACATGCGACCACTCTGCGAAGAAGAGCTGAATCTGGCGAATTGTTTCGTTGATCTTATCTTCGTCTGTAGAGGGGCGCTTGACGGGTTTGAGCTGCATCGCCTTGGGGTCAACCTCTGGAACGGTCGGTTCTGTCTCAAAGGTGAGGGAGAGTAGTGCGCCATTTGCAGAGTGGCTCTTCATCTTATAGGTGATTCTGGGGTCTTTGTGGAGAAGGGGGATGTTGCACAGCTTGAGTCCTTCTGCGAAAGCCGCATCCGCAATTTTTTGTTGCCACTCCTTATCGAGCTCGTTGGGGTAGTTTTTGACGATGAGTTCGTTCGGAGCTTTTCCCTTGCGGAATCCGGGTAGCGTCACCTCTTTTGCAATCGCCTTGATGGCAAGCTGGCGCGCGGCAGATACGAGGGGCTCAAATGCCTCGATATCCAACTCGACAACGCAATGAGGACGGCGGTGGACGGTAAAACGGAGGTTTGTGTTTTGATGCTCTTGAGTCTGTACTTCCGCCTGTTGCATTGACCACTCCCTAGAATATTGTTAATAGCGGGTGATGAGGCTCGAACTCACGACCCTCACGTTGGCAACGTGATGCTCTACCACTGAGCTACACCCGCAAAATGAAACCTAAAGTATAGCGGGTGATGAGGCTCGAACTCACGACCCTCACGTTGGCAACGTGATGCTCTACCACTGAGCTACACCCGCACTAACTAGGATAGAAGACTATAGCGACACCCTTTTTTTGACTCAAGAAAAACTCTTCTGGGTCCTGGGTTCTATAAACTTTAATTTAATTTTTGAGGGCCTAGTTTTTTGGAATTTTTTCTTGCGCCTCTTATCTGAAAAAGGTAAAAGGCATACAGTTGGTCACCGATCACGTCGGCGAGTTCAGATCATTGGAGCCTACTTCTCAGGTGGCTCAGGTCTTTTCATTTTCTGCGTGGGATGGTGCTTTAGCCCTCTAAATCCGATGAGAACTGAGTAATATGCTGAATTTTCGTAAACTAAAACAAGATTTCTCCTCTTCGATTGTCAAAGAAGGTCGCGAGCTCTTCGATAGTGAAAAGGTCGTTTCCGCAAAGCTACTCCATTTAGATGCCAAGACGATGCGCGTCTCAGCCAAGGTCCTTGGCCAATTTGAAAACTCTTATGAGAGTGAGATCGAGATCGATCGGCTTGAGTGTGAGACGATCGACTCTGATTGTGATTGCCCTTACAACTACGACTGTCAGCATCTGGCGGCTGTCCTCTTCTATTTAGAGGAGCATATCGATAAGATTTTGGTCGCTTTCTCGAAAGAAAATGCTTTGGATCAGATGGGAGAGCAGGAGGGTGTCGACCAGGAAGAGCAGCAAAAGTTAATGGAAAAAATCAAGGAGGCGGAGTCGAAAGAGGTCTTGCGCCAAGAGGAGCAGTTTCAGCGGCAGCTTCTCCAAGAGTACGTCACCTCTTCTCAGCTCCTTGCGGCTTCCCCATTTTTCCGCGCCCAGGAGAAAAAGGAGATCGATCGGGCAGAGTTTGCCGTGGTATTCAACCCGAGTACGGAGGCGGACTCTAAGGGAGTTGTCGAGATTCAGGTGGCACTGCGCCTCCCCTTTCGCTCAAAGCCCCTCTACATCGCTCAAGTAAAGCCTTTTTTAGAGGCGCTCCGCTATGAAGAGCCCATTTTCATTGGAGGCAAGAGGTATTGCTTCACCCTTCAGTCTTTTGACTCTGCGCAGCAAGAGATTGTGCGGATGGTGCGCGATCAGGCCCGTTTTTTAGAGAACATTACATCGGAAAGATCCCTTAGAATTGCCCAGCTCGACTTAGAGACATTTGGGATGATTATGGCAAAAGCCTTTGATTCTGCATCTATTGGCAAACATGGATTTGTCCCAGGCGATGAGGATTTCCCCTCCTTGCCCGGTCTTTACGAGGGAACAATGGAGATGCCTCTCAAATTCTCCCCCCTACACGCCTGTCTCCGTTTCTCCCTAGAATATATCCCTCCTCCGACATCTAAAATCTTGGTCAATCCCCATCTTCTGGTGGGAGAGGACGCAGTGACTTTAGAAGAGGTCCGTTTCTTTGAATGCGCGATGCCGGGGATGCTCTACAAAAATGTCTACTACAGGTTCCCAGAGAATATTACCCGCATTCACCTGCGCAATTTGCGCCAGATTCGGGATATGACGATTCCTGAGCCCCTGTTTGGGACTTTCGTAGAAAATTCGATGCCTCAATTGACCCGGTATGCAGAAGTGGCGCATGAGGATGCGATCGAGGACTTTGTTACGATCCCATTTGTTGGCAGTGTCTCTGCTGTCTGCGATATCTCCTACCTCGATGGAGAGCTCGACGCTTCCCTCTACTTTGTCTATGATGAACATAAGATTCCCTCGAATCCCGACCAGCTGACCTATGAGGATGTCACCTCTTTTGTCACTCCAGAAGGGGTCCTTGCCCGCAATCTCGTCGAAGAGAGACAAATTTTAGAGGATCTCTTCCAAGACTTTATCTTTAACACAGAAACAGGGGTCTATGTTTCTAAGTCGGAAAAGAAGATTGTCGAATTTATGACCGACGTAATCCCCCGCAATCAGGGACGGGTTACATTCAATTGCCCGCAAAATCTTCTCGATCAGTTCATCTACGATCAGACGCAGTTTGTCATGAAGCTCAGCCATACCGATCGGATCGACGCCTATACGATTGAGCTCGAGGTAAAGGGAGCCTTAAAAGGGGTGCGCGTCGATCAGCTGTGGGAGTGCATGGGTGCCAAGCGCTCCTTCATCGAACTCGATTCGCCTAAAGCCAAGGGGAAAAAGGGTGGGGAAGGGGGCAAGATGCCCAAAATTCTCGTGCTCGATCTCGACAGGTTAGGCGGCGTCGTTCAGCTCTTTGACGAGATGGGAATTGAGCTGTTGCAAAACCATACGATTGAAAGACCGCTTTGGAGCTTGGCGAATATCGACGCAAGTCAGTTCGAAGGGCTTCCCGTCGAGTTTTCCATGACGGACCAGCTGATGCAAATTCGCAGGCAGATGCTAGGCGAGCAGGTGCTGACGTTCTCTGAGGTTCCAGCAGAGATTAAGGCGACGCTGCGCCATTATCAGGAAGATGGGGTCAAGTGGCTTGAAAGGCTCCGCATGATGTTCCTCAACGGGATTCTCGCCGATGATATGGGTCTTGGAAAAACGCTCCAAGCGATCGTTGCGCTCACCCAGCAGATGAAGAAGAACCCTGGAAATGCCCTCATCGTCTGCCCTACCTCTCTTCTTTACAACTGGAAGGAGGAGTTCCACAAGTTCAATCCAAAAATGCAGGTGATGGTCGTCGATGGAGTTCCCTCTGCGCGCAAGAAGCTGATCGATCAGATGGAAAACTATGATGTCCTCGTCACTTCCTACACGTTACTGCAAAAAGATATCGACAGCTACAAGCTAAGCAATTTCACCTACGTCATTCTCGACGAGGCGCAGCATATTAAGAATCGCGGTACGAGAAATGCCAAGTCGGTTAAGATGGTCCCTGCCAAGCACCGCCTCATTCTCTCCGGTACCCCGATCGAAAACTCCCTCGACGAGCTATGGAGTCTATTCGACTTCCTCATGCCCGGATTTCTCGGCACCTATGATCGATTCTTGGAAAAATATATCCGCGTCTCCGGCAAAGAGCAGCACAAAAATCTCGAATACCTGCGCAAGAAAGTCTCTCCTTTTATTTTGCGCCGCATGAAAGGGGATGTGCTCGACGATCTGCCTCCTGTTTCAGAGATCGTCTACCATTGCCAGCTCAGCGAAGTGCAACAGGCTCTATACCGCTCCTATGCAGAGTCGGCACGCGACGAGCTCGTCAAACTCGTTCAGCGCGATGGGTTTGATCGAGTGCAGATTCACGTGCTTGCGACCTTAACGCGTCTCAAACAGATCTGCTGTCACCCCGCGATCTTTGCCAAAGAAAAAGCAGAGCCGGGCGATTCTGCAAAGTACGATATGCTCCTGGATCTTTTGCAAACGTTAATTGAGGGGAACCACAAGACGGTGATCTTCTCCCAATACACGCGGATGCTCCAAATCATGCGCAGTGACTTAGAAGATCGGGGAATCCCCTTTGCCTACCTCGACGGGTCGAGCAAAAATCGCCTCGATGTCGTCAAGCAGTTCAATGAAGATGCCTCCCTTCCTGTCTTCCTCGTCTCACTCAAAGCGGGTGGCACAGGACTTAACTTAGTAGGAGCCGACACGGTGATCCATTATGACATGTGGTGGAATCCCGCTGTGGAAAGTCAAGCAACTGACCGGGTTCATCGTTTAGGACAGAAAAATTCTGTGTCTGCTTATAAATTAATTACACTTGGGACAATCGAAGAAAAGATCGCAGAAATGCAAAAGAGGAAAAAAGGATTGGTCAAGAAAGTCGTAAGTTGCGATGATGAAGCAATTGCTAAGCTCACATGGGAAGACGTGCTTGAGCTACTAAAGACTTAAACAAATAGATGGTATGGGATCTACGAAACAACAGTTCAGTCTTAAAAGTTATTTCGATAAAGCAAGTCAAGGTGCCCTAAATAAAATTGGCCATTTTGCTGGCATTTTTTCGAATGATATTGGGATTGACCTGGGAACTGCAAACACGCTCGTCTATGTCCGAGGTAAGGGAATTGTTCTGGCGGAGCCCTCCGTGGTTGCTGTAGACTCAACGACAAATGAAGTGCTCGCTGTGGGCCATACGGCGAAGGCGATGCTCGGGAAGACACCCCGCAAAATTCACGCCGTCCGCCCGATGAAAGATGGGGTGATCGCCGACTTTGAAATCGCTGAAGGGATGCTCAAGGCGCTCATTAAAAGGGTGACCCCCGCGCGCAGTCTTTTCCGTCCCAAAATTCTCATCGCTGTGCCCTCTGGAATTACTGGCGTCGAAAAGCGGGCTGTCGAAGACTCCGCGCTCCGCGCAGGAGCTCAAGAGGTGATCCTGATCGAAGAGCCGATGGCAGCTGCAATTGGCGTCGACCTCCCCGTACACGAGCCCTCTGCGAATATGATCATCGACATCGGCGGTGGAACAACGGAAATTGCCATCATCTCACTCGGCGGTATTGTCGAATCCCGCTCGCTCCGGATTGCGGGGGATGAATTCGATGAGTGCATTGTCAACTACATGAGACGTACCTATAATCTCATGATCGGCCCGCGCACTGCGGAAGAGATCAAGATGACTATTGGCTCTGCATATCCACTCGGCGATCACGAGCTTGAGATGGAAGTGCGCGGCCGAGATCAAGTGGCAGGACTTCCGATTACTAAGCGGATTAATTCCGTAGAGATTCGCGAGTGCCTCGCTGAGCCGATCCAACAAATCGTGGAAAGCGTCAAGCTCACCTTAGAGAAGTGCCCACCTGAACTCGCAGCCGACCTCGTCGAAAGAGGGATGGTGCTTGCGGGCGGGGGTGCGCTCATTAAAGGCCTAGATAAATCCCTCATCAAAGAGACGGGTCTTCCCGTGATTGTCGCACCTAACCCTCTTCTCGCTGTGTGTCTAGGTACCGGCAAAGCCCTGGAATACCTGGATAAGTTTAAAAAACGCAAAGCGCTAATATGAACTACAATGTCCCTCTCTTGGAGTGGACGACAAATGAGCATTTGATTGGTTGGGTTGAGGAGGCGGTAGAGCTTTGCCTTCCCGATGCAGTGCACCTTTGTGATGGTTCGCAAAACGAGTATGACGCAGTCTGTCAGCTTCTCGTTGCCAAGGGGACATTTGTTCCTTTAAAGCGCCCTGGCTCCTATTGGTGCCACTCTGCCCCTTCCGATGTCGCGCGCGTCGAAGAGGCCACCTATATCTGCTCTCTTCGAGAGGAGGATGCGGGTCCCACAAATCACTGGCGCGATCCTAGAGAGATGCACGCCCTTTTGGAAAACCGGTTTCGCGGAACCATGCGCGGCAGGACGATGTACGTCATCCCTTTTTGCATGGGACCGCTCTCTTCTCCCTTAAATCAGATCGGCGTGCAGATCACAGACTCTCCCTACGTCGTCTGCAATATGCGCCTCATGACTCGGATGGGACTAAAAGCACTCGGTGCGCTTGGCAAGCACAGTTTTATCCCTTGTATGCACTCTGTGGGCGTTCCTTTAGCTCCTGGGGATTCCGATGTGACCTGGCCTTGTCGCTCAGATGAGAAATATATCGTCCACTTTCCAGAGGAGCGTTCCATCTGGTCGTATGGGAGCGGTTATGGGGGGAATGCTCTGCTTGGCAAAAAGAGCTTGGCGTTGAGGATCGCGTCTGCAATGGGAAGGGATGAGGGGTGGCTTGCTGAGCATATGCTCATCCTGGGGATTACGAATCCTGAAGGGAAGAAGAAGTACTTTGCCGCGAGCTTTCCAAGCGCCTGTGGCAAGACCAACCTCGCGATGCTCTCTTCGACCCTTCCCGGGTGGAAGATCGAATGTGTCGGCGATGATATTGCTTGGATGCGTTTTGGTGGCGATGGGAAGCTCTATGCGATCAACCCTGAGGCGGGATTTTTTGGTGTGGCGCCGGGAACCTCCCTGCAGTCTAATCCGAATGCCATGCGCACGATCGAGACGAATACAATTTTCACAAATGTCGCTCTCACTGAAGAGAGAGATGTCTGGTGGGAGGGGATGACTCCTACTGCTCCTGCGCACCTGACCGATTGGCAAGGAGACCCCTGGACACCCGATTCGGGACGCACAGCAGCGCATCCCAATGGGCGTTTTACCGTCTCTATCTCTCAATGCCCGATCGTGGACCCAGCCTATGATGATCCCAAAGGCGTTCCCATCTCGGCGATTATCTTTGGAGGGCGGCGCGCGAGCGTGGTGCCCCTTGTATTTGAAGCGCTCTCTTGGCAGCACGGGACATTTTTAGGGGCTGCTGTCTCCTCCGAGATGACCGCTGCAGCGAAAGGAGAGGTAGGCAAGCTGCGCCATGATCCCTTTGCAATGCTTCCTTTCTGTGGTTACAATATGGGGGATTACTTTGCCCATTGGCTCGAGATGGGGGAGGGGAAACCCGATCTTCCCAAGATCTTCCATGTCAATTGGTTCATCAAGGGATCGGACGGAAAATATCTCTGGCCCGGCTTTGGGGAGAACATCCGCGTTTTGAAGTGGATGTTCGAGTGTTGCGATGGAACTGCCAAAACTCAGTCCAGCCCCATTGGGATTCTCCCTGCAGAAGATGCTCTTGATCTCACGGGTCTAAAAGTGACACCCGAGCAAATGCGCGCGCTTCTTCATGTCGACACCACCGCTTGGAAACAAGAGGTCCAGGGCCTACGCGAATACTTCTCCCTCTTTGGCGATCACCTCCCCGAAGGGATCAAAGAGGAGCTTTCCCAGCTAGAATCTCGTCTTAATCGCTGACTACTGATATGCGTCTTCTCATTCAAAGGGTTTCTCAGGCAAAGGTCGTCGTCGCAGGGCAAACTGTGGGGGAGATTGGCAAGGGCGCTCTTGTCTTTTTGGGGATTCACGTCAGCGATACTTCGAGTGCCATCCCATGGTATGTGAACAAGCTCGTTCATCTCCGCATGTTCCACGATGCAGAAGAGAAGATGAACCAGTCTCTTCTCGATGTCCAAGGGGAGGTGCTAATCGTCTCTCAGTTCACCTTATATGGCGACTGCACACAGGGAAGGCGTCCCTCTTTTACGGAAGCGGCTCCACCGGAAAAAGCGCGCGCGCTTTATGAGGAGTTCGTTTTGGAAGTAAAGAAGCTGGTAAAAAAAGTAGAGACGGGAGTCTTTGGGGCCCATATGGAAGTGAGCCTTACAAATGACGGACCCGTCTCACTACTTATCGAGAAAAAATCTCTTGCTGTTTGAAGAAGAAAGCCACCTCGTTGCGGGCGGTTTCTGCGCTGTCTGAGCCGTGGACTGCGTTTCTTTCGACAGATTTTGCAAAGTCTGCGCGGATCGTGCCTGCTGCTGCGTCTTTAGGGTTAGTTGCTCCCATCAGTTCACGATTTTTCAAGATGGCATTTTCCCCCTCGAGGACGGTGATCAGGACAGGGCCTTCACACATGAAAGTCACCAGCTCCATGAAGAAAGGGCGGTGCGCGTGCACAGCGTAAAACGCCTTCGCTTGGTCCATAGAGAGGTGGAGCATTTTTGCTGCGGCGATCTTCAGCCCCGCTTTCTCAAAGCGAGATAAGATGGCGCCGATATGGCCTTCACTCACTGCATCTGGTTTAATGATCGATAACGTTTGTTCTTTTGGCATAGGTCTCCGAATAGTGAAAGCCTATAATTGTACAGATCTGGTAAATTAATCTCACTGACGAAATGCAGTAGTTGAACCTCAACCAGTTGCGATCCAATGACGTATGGAAACTACCCCGATTTAGGGTCTATTCGACGGGCGCTTGTAATCAAAATGCGCCATCACGGAGATGTCCTCCTCACGAGCCCGCTCTTTAGCAACTTAAAACGCGCGCTGCCTGCCGCTCAAATTGACGCCTTCCTCTATCAGGATACCCTCCCCATGCTGGAGGGACACCCTGCCATCTCTGAATTTTTCCTTTACGACCGCAGCTGGAAGAAGCTCCCTCTTTTCAAAAAAATTGGAAAGGAAATCGCGCTCCTCCGCCAGATCCGCTCTAGAAAATATGACCTTGTCATCAACTTAACGGAAGGGGATCGCGGCGCGATTGCAGCACTCGTCTCCGGTGCGCCTTGTCGTGTGGGGTTTGATCCCCAGGGGAAAGGGTTACTGGGAAAGCGTAAGCTCTACACCCATGTGGTGAAGATCTGCCATGGACCGCGCCACAGCGTGGAGCGAGGCCTTGATGCCTTGCGCCGGATGGGCATCTTCCCCTCTCCGGAGGAGCGTGACTTAAGCCTCTTTATCCCGGATGCAGCTACCGCTAGGGTGCGCGATCTGCTCGCTTTAGAGGAGTTTCACCCCAAGCACTATATCCTCATTCATCCCGTCTCTAGATGGCGCTTTAAGTGCCTGGCTCCAAAACAGATTGCCGCTTTGCTCCGAGCCCTCCATGCCCAGGGCGAGCGGATCGCGCTCTCAGCGGGACCTGATCTAGAAGAGAGGGCGATGATTGACGCGATTCTCGCCCTCGCACCAGAGGTCCCTGTGCTGAATACAGCGGGTAAGCTCTCTCTCAAAGAGCTCTCCGCGCTCATTCAAGATGCCAAAGCGCTGATCTGTGTCGATTCAGTGCCGCTTCACATCGCTTCTGCAGTTAAAACGCCGGTTGTGGCGCTCTTTGGCCCGAGCTCCGATCAGAACTGGGGTCCTTGGATGCACCCCCAGGCAGAGGTAGTCTCTCAGAAGCTCCCCTGCCGTCCCTGTTACCAGGATGGATGTGGTGGGAGCAAGATGAGCGATTGTCTCTACACGCTCTCCACAAACGCGATCCTCGATGCCCTGGACCGCGTTTTGACCCCTAATCTCGTCTAGGAAAACATGATCAGAACTCGTCTTCTGGCTCTAGTTATCGCGATAGCAGCTCAAGCCTATGGAGATCCTCTTTCCTGTCCTTATGGCTGTGGAACAAACGAAGATCCCGATGTCGGCTATGTTGGGAAAATGCTCGTGAGCAGTTTGGCGGATACAGGATTTCTGAAAGAAATACTGGGAAGGGGAGATGGCGGTGAAGGAATTCTCTATGAACACAGATCTCTTGGAAAATCCTGGGCCCTCGAGTATGACGTGGAATGTATGCAAGAGGAGATGGAAGATTGCGAAGAAGATGAGGAAGATCCTGATTTTTCTCCCTCCTACCATCACTTTACTCGGGAGAAGATCTGCAAGCTCGGTGGTCGCGAGTACGTGGAGGGTTATGCGACGGAGCTTGAGAACTATTTGCAGACTGCCGAGTTGATTAAGATCATTTTATCCGACATTGAGCTGTGTTTCAAAGAAACTCAGTCAAATAACATGAGCGAAATTGCCTTGTATGAAAAAAAGGCGAGCTCGAGCGAGTCGCAACCAGATATCCGGCAGTATCAGGACTGGATTTCTAGACTAGAGAAGGGATTAAACAGGGCAAAAGCGGAGTATGTTACAAGGATAAACCGTGTCGAGGCAGCGCAAGTCCAAATCGGAAAAATATACCGCGAGATATTTGATGATTGTATCGCTTATCACAAGACTCCAGGAGCGTTTTTTTGTCGAGGTCTCCTTAATTTTCAGGAAGGATGGGTTCTTGAAGCATTTGATGATGTTGAAAAATATGTTGCTCTAGCGCCGACCGAAGCAGATCTTACAGATTTGGATTTTTACAAAGGGATCATTGAGTCTGAGCTTGGGCTCTATATAGAAGCTGTTCAGTCCCTTTCTAAATTTATCGAAAAAAATCCACAGGCCAAAGAGGCTTACTTCGAACGCGCTGTTGCCTATTATGAACTTGGAGACTTTGACTGTAGTTTGAATGACTACCTAGCCTCCGATATACGGCCTCATCCGATTCCGACCTATTCAACAGATCATTTGGCGGTTTCCGTGGGTCTGGTTAAAGGCCTTCTCAGCGGGGGCACTCATGCAGGAGTGGAGTTTATTCCTTCTCTGCTTTTTTCCCTTCAGGGGATAGGGCATGGGCTGTGGGTGTTTGCTCAGGATCCTGTACAAGTCTCAGTTGAATTGGTCGGATCTGTTAATAACTGTATCGATTTTATTAAAGAAAGCACGCCCCAAGAAGTGATTGGGACTTTGGTGCCAGAGCTCAGAGAACTCATCGAAGAGTGGGATCATATTCAAAGTGATAGAAGAGGGGAGATCATTGGGTTTGTAATTGGAAAATACGGGGTGGACATCTTGGCGGGCTCTGGTATTGCAAAGGGTGTCAAGGCCTTTAGGGATCTGAGAAGAGCAAATCACCTGCTGACCTTTGAAGCCATGGCGATCAGCGCAAAAAATCGGGAACTCATTCGGTTAGAGGCATCTCGTAGGGCTGTGGCAAGACAAGAAGTGCTTCGCCACGGCAATCTGAAGATTCAATGGGATAAGCAGGGGAAGCACATTCCGTCTCATAGGAATTATGAGCTCAAAAACAAAAGCATCTTCGAACATCCAGATCCTCAGAAGCTCGTGAACGATTTTGCCGGAAAGGGTAGGCGAGTGGGTGGTGTACATCCAGGAACTTCAGGCTATCAAGAGATAGTCGATTTTGGGGAGTTTATCGGGTATGCTGTTGATTTTGATACGGGTGCTCGAACCGCAACGACATGGGGCAAGATCCACTATGCCAAAGACGGCGTTCACATCGTTCCCTCTCAGCCAAGGTGGTAAGTATGGAGATCTATTCACTTGGCTATGCCTTATTGGCTACACAGAATGCCTTGCTCGACGTGATCGCTCCTGAGTTGAGAGCTGTGGTGGTAGATTTTTGTAAAGACGAGGGGTTGTTGTATATCCGTTTCTATTACGATGGCGAAGCCTGTGAAAAGCTGATTGATCTTTGGCAATGTGCCATTACTGAGGCAAGTGCAGCAATGGGACCAGACTGCTTGTTAGATGAAGCGGTGGAAAGGCTAGATTATCCACAGAAAATTCCCCAAAGAGGACGATTTGCTTATCTGAGAAGAGAATCAAATGATGAAGGTTTTTCTTCTTTTTCCAAAGAGATCGTAGATTTTGGTGAAACATGTGGAGCCTTCGTATGTCCTGTTTCTGGGAAGATAATGCCTACACAGTGGGGTATCTGTGCCAAATTAAATGGAATTCAACATTATATTCCTGCAAGACCTTGGTTTCATAGGATTGAAATCACTCCTGTAGCCTATTTGATTTTGTGTATTCAAAGAGAGCTTTTAGGTTCTATTACTTCAGATCTGAGAGCTGTCATCGCAGACTACACTAAGGAAGATCAGAAATTTTATCTTCGCTTGTACTATCACGGTCAGGTCTCAAAAGAGCTCATAAATCTATGGCAATCAGCCATCATAAAGACTGTCGCAGATTTAGGGGTTGAATACAGATTGGACGCCGAAATAGAGAGGCTTGATTATCCCCTTCCTATACCCTTTCGTGGAAGGTATGCCTTTATGCGACTAGAAAAAGCCTAATTCCGCAGACAGTCTCTAAGCACAGGGTTAATGTGGCTTGTTGAGAGTCGCTTTGATCAAAAAGTAGCTGGGGTAGATGTCCCCATTTACTTTTTCTGCGCCCGAATCAAATCCTTCCTCAAAGGCTTGTAATGTGAAGCGCTCAAAGAATAGGGGGCTCAGGTATTCATTCAAGGTGTGAGAGGGCTCTATGACCGTAACGGCTCCATCAAAGAACGTAGACTCAACGAGTTCTTTTTTGAAGTAATCTTTCCCATATTTCTTTTTCTCAATAAACTGCCGAATGGGATGAGATGTAAGACAAATGAACATGCCGCCGGGTTTAAGAACGCGGATGATTTCTTTGTAGATCGGATCGATCAAGTCAGCTGTTTGCAAGGCCCACTTGCTCACGATGATATCAAAACTGTTATCTGCAAAGGGGATGGCATCAAAATGACCGACCTTAATCTGCGCTTCTGGATTTCTGATGCTTGCGAGCTTTACCATTTCATCTGAGGCGTCTATTCCACTCAAGATAGCACCCAGTTGTCCCATTTTCCACAGATCGTAGCCATCTCCACAGCCAATATCTAGTACTTTCTTCCCAGATAGATTTGTTCCTAAATGGCGATAATAAGCTTCAATGCTTTCAAGGTTGTACTGCAAAAAGATGTCAGAATAGGTTTCTGCTATTGGGTTGTATTGTTCTATCATTTGGCCTCAAACGGTTTTTTATAGATCAAATCTGGAAGTCCTCGCCGAAGTAGGAGGACCTCGCTTCGGGACTTGCGAGGAGTTCTGCCTCGGTGCCTGCCATCATCACCTTACCTTCGCGGATCAGGTAGCTGCGGTCGACAATCGAAAAGATCTCGCGCGCATTGTGGTCGGTGATCAGCACGCTGATCCCTTTGGCTTTTAAGTGTTGGATCATTTTTTTGACATCGTGCACGGCAAGGGGATCGATGTTTGCAAAAGGCTCATCTAGGAGAAGGAGGGAGGGTTCGATGATGAGTGCGCGCGTGATTTCCAGGCGGCGGCGCTCTCCACCGGAGAGGCTGCTCGCTTTCTTTTTTGCAAGGGGGGTGAGGCCGAGTTCTCCAAGAAGCGTGGTGAGGCGCTCGCTCCGCTGATGCGGTGTGAGGGGAAGGGTTTCTAAGATGCAGAGGATGTTCTCCTCGACGGTGAGGTTGCGGAAGATAGAGGGCTCTTGTGCGAGGTATCCCATCCCCATCTTTGCGCGTTCGTGAATGGGGAGGAGAGTGACTTCTTGCTCCCCGAAATAGACCTTCCCGGCGTCGGGCTTGATGAGGCCGATGGTCATGTAGAACGCTGTCGTTTTCCCCGCGCCATTGGGGCCTAAGAGTCCGACGACCTCTCCTTTGCCCACTTCAAAGCTCAAATCGCGGACGATCGGCTTCCCACCGTAGGATTTGGCTAGGTTTTCTACTTTGAGAAGGGGAGGAAGCTTAGGAGACTTTTTTGGATGGGGAGCTTGCATGGGAAGGATGGTTCCTAATCGGGGTTTATTCATGGGCAATTGTGGGGAAAAGTTTTTGGAATTTGCTCTCTTCATCGGGTGTGAAGGTGAGCTGGACTTTGCCGACCCCTTTGACTTGTTGCTGCTTGCTCTCTGGATCGAAGGTGATATGTACCTCGGGAGCGGAAAGGCGCATCTGCTTGGATGCATCGGAAAAGAGGACTTTATTGCCGGGATTTGCAGAGAGGATCAGGGTGCGTGTCGAGAGGGAATAGGAGAGTTTGTCGGCAAGCGCTCTTCTGGGCGGCTTTTCAGCGTCATGGGAAAAGAGGCGCACGCCTCCTTTGAGTGTAAGAGAGGTGGGCTCTAAGTTCTCTCCCGAAAGCGCGTATTCAAGAGAGGCGTGATCTGCATAGACGGCAAGCTCTGCCTCTTCATAGTAGAGCTGCTCCTTGGGAGCCCCTTGGACTGTCGCAATGAGGCGTTCCTTGTCGATGTGGATAGGTCCGCTGGTGAGCAGTTTGTGGGAGAGTCCCCCTGCATCTTTGTAGACAAGAGAAGCGGGCCCTTCTGAATGGAGGCTTTTGAGCAGCTGCTTGCCCTCTTCTGTCTTATGCGCAATCTGGATTTGCTCTTTGGCATCGAGCACGCCTAGGGTTTTTTCATCGATATGGATGTTTCCCTTAAGAGTGAGGAGTTCTTTTATGCGGTCCCAGTGGAGGTGTTCGGCATGAAATTGGATAGAGGAAAAGGTTCCAACGGGACGGAGGAGCGTTAGAGAGGAGTGGAGCAGATCGAGATCGATCATCGCGGCGTCGATGACATCGGCATCATGGGTCAGCCGGCAGGTCGATTTTTCATCCTTGGGGTAGGCGGTCACGATCCCTTGGAATTCTTTAAGAGGGGTTTTGACGTCGAGAGGAAGTTGCTTGCGGTAGAGCGCATGGTCGGCAAAGAGGTGAAAATTCTGTGCGTATTCGATGAGCACGTCCTCTTTAGCTAGGACGCTTTCGACCTCATATTCCGTCTTCTTTCCATCATGGGCGAGTTTGGAGAAATTGAGCTCGACCTGCTTGCCAAGGAGTTGCAGGGGGACATTCTCTTTTTTCTTTTTGATCTGATCGGTGTAGACGACTTTGCCGTTTTCTACTGGCAATAGGATCCCTTTTAGGGCGGTGAAGTCGAGATCGGCGCTAGCACAGGTGATCTCTGCGCTGTTTTTAAGAGCGAGTTTCACATCTTTGCGCAGTTGGATGAGTGCGAAGGGGAAGTCCTTGCCCGCTTCTTGGCGCTGGAGAGAGGCCTCTTCAGAGGTCATTTTTCCCAGGCCGTGGTCGAGGACAACGTGCCCTGAAAGCAGCAGAGCATTCCCGTCATAAGAGGCATTTGTAGAGGATAGGGTTCCCGTATCCGCGAGAGGTTCCGCAGCAAGGGGAGCGAGGAGAAGGAGGCATAGAAGGAGGGAGGGGATTTTTCTCATTTGTCCTCGAGGGTATTGAGTTGCGCTTTAAAATTCTGCGCGTGGAACTGGGGCGTTTTGCCAGAAACAGAAAAGGAGACATCTTCTGCGATCCCCTTGAGGAAAGGCGTTGCCTTCCCTGCCTCTTTAGGGAGCGCTTGGCCTCCAAGGCGAAAGAGGGAGAGCGCGACAGATTGAGCCAAAAATTCTTGCTGAGTGAAGCGGTAGATCCCCTCCTCTGCGCGCAAAAAGCGGACCTGCTGCATCGGAGCGGGAGCATTGTAGAATTTATCTTGCATCCAGCACTGGATGTGCTGGAGCTTTTCAATGAGATCGAATTTATTCTGCAGGGGAACAAGTGTGAGCTCAGAGGAGGCGCTGCAGATCCGATACTCTAGCCGGGTATTGTCTTCTTGTGTAAACCAAATCTCTTTGACCACTCCTTTGCGATGCTGGTGGGTAGTGGAAAAGAGGGTATCGGAGGTAGGGTGTTCTTGCTGGTCGAGGATCTCTTTCATCTGCGCGATCTCTTTTGCCCCAAAGTGCCCCAATCCCACACCCCAAACAAGGGTAAGGAGGGCGAGAATAAGCCAGGAAAAAAGGGTCGCGCGCCTGAACATGTTAGGTTCCTAAAAGCTCTGTACAACCCGGTAGAGTTGCACAAGCTCCGCTAAAAGTTTTGGCAGTGCATTCATGGGATAGACGGAGTCTTTATCGCTTTTTGCTGCCTCAGGGTTGTCATGCGATTCGATGAAAAGGCAGTTGCAGCCAGAAGCAGTTGCGGCTCTAGCAAGCGTTTGAATAAATTGTCTCTGACCACCGGTGGATGTGCCATTGCCTCCAGGGAGCTGGACGGAGTGCGTGGCGTCGAAGCAGACGGGAAAGCCGAGCTCCTGCATGACAGGGATCGAGCGCATGTCGCTGACGAGGTTGTTATACCCAAATGTCGTACCCCGGTCTGTAAGGAGGATTTTCTCATTGCCCGTAGAGAGAATTTTGTCGATCACATTGCGCATATCCCAAGGAGCCATGAATTGCCCCTTCTTGACATTGATCACAGCGCCCGTTTCGCCCGCTGCAAGCACCAAATCTGTTTGACGGCAGAGAAAGGCGGGGATTTGCAGGATGTCGCACACCTCAGCTGCTCTACGCGCTTCTTCAGGGGTGTGCACATCTGTGATAACGGGAATGTCGAATTCTTTTTTGATGCGCGCGAGAATTCTTAATCCCTCTTCGATCCCAGGACCGCGGAAGGAGGCCCCAGCAGAGCGATTGGCCTTGTCGTAGCTCGACTTATAAATGAGCTTCACCCCTTCGAGCTCTTCGAACATGCGGACGAGGGTCTCTGCAGTAAAAAGGGCATGCGCTTCGCTCTCAATGACGCAGGGGCCTGTCATGATGGCAAGAGGTTGATTTTTCCCAATCAAGAAATCTTTTACGGGCACATCTTTCATAGACACCATGATGCTCCCAGAGGGGGCTTTAATTCAATGCAAAAACGTGTTCGCCATGTCTATTGGGGAAGGATTTCAGCAGTTCGACGAGATCCAGCGTCTCCATATGGCCATTTTTATCGATCGGAAAGGTGATTGTCTCCGTCAGGTCTAGTAGCGGCGCCAAGACAAAGAGGCGCTCTTTCCATTTTGGATGGGGGATGCACAGCTCTTCCTTGTCCCTGTAAGCTGTCCCATAGAAAAGAATGTCGAGATCGATTTTTCTAGGCGCATCTTTTGCTTTAGCCACTTTGCCAAGGGAGGTTTCAATTTCTTGAAGCTTACTGAGCAGTTCTTCTGGAGAGTAGGTGGTTACAAATGCGCATGCTGCATTGATGTAGTCTCCCTGGGGAATCTTACTCACAGGTGTTGTTTGAAAGTAGCGGGAGGCTTTAAATTCTGTGACTCCAGGAAGGGATGCGATCCTTTCCAGAGCGGTTTTGACCTGCGTTCTGCTGTCACCTAAATTACTCCCTAGACTCACATAGGCGCGCATATTTAACCTTTCTGAAACTGGAGTTTACGGGAACTGACGAATCCGAGAAGGTGATTGATCCAATGGATCGATTTGAGAAGATCGGAAATCGCGGTTTTCTCTTTTTCAAACGCGTGCTTGGAAAGATGCTTTTGAGGCTGAACATTTAGAATTTCCTCCAATGAGGAAGCACTCTTTTCCCCTTCCTCTTCTTCGTCAACAAATGGTTTAAAACCGTAGAACAGCCGGTACGAAAAGAAGCGCTTGCTGAAGAGGTGAAAGTTTTTCGGCGGAGCAAAAGCGGCCCATGGCATGTTCCTCCTCTGCAATTCAAAAAGCTCTTCAAATTTTGATGCATAGATGGAGGAGACTCCCAGGATTTCGGGGTGGGGAGCAACGAGATGCGATTCTGTGATGTACTTGGTATCGTAATCTTGATCTTTCGCCCAGCGGACGTGCGCTTCAATGTCGAGCTCAGCAATCGTCGTTTTCATCTTCAAGACCTTTAGGAGACTGTTATCGAAATTAGCTTCTGTCGATTTTTGGGTTCTTTTGAGCCGTTTTTCGATCCGATTTCGGTGGTCAATATCAAACTGTCGTATATTGACCACCGAAATCGGATCGAAAAACGGCCAAAATAATCCCGAAAATCGACGAAGCCTAATTCCGACAACGGTCTCTAAGACCAGGCAATTATTCACAAGAGGGAAAATTTGCGCAATTAAAAACTTTTCTCGTCTGTCGTCAAAAATTATTTAAACTATGAGTTGCGACTTTTTTGAAAACTTCTACTCAAAAATTCAGCAAATTCATATACTGTTCGTGTCTAGCCGTGGTTTATGATCAGAAAAATAGTAAAAACTTCTCTTGCGTGTGCACTCTCATTTCACTCTCTATGGGGAGCGGAAGAGGCGAGTGGCCATACCATTAATTTCAATGACGTCCCCGCCATTGAGTTTATTCGTTTTGTCAGCAAAATCTCAGAGGAAAATTTCATTTTCGACAATCGGGATCTGACATTTAATATCTCTTTGTCAACGGGAAAGCCGGTAACGGCAGAGCACGTCGTTGAAGCGCTCATCCAGCTCCTAAAAGTGCATGGCCTCACAGCGCGCAGAGAGTCGGGGTACTACGTCATCCATCGGCATGAGGACATGCCTCCTGAGTCGCCCCCGCTTGCAGGACCCCATTTTGATCGGCTGCTTGCTTCAAATGATCCCAATTTTCTCCCTCCCGACAGCGAGAAATATGAGTTTTTTGTCTATAAGTTGCAATACCACGAGGGGCCTGAGATCGAAGAGGCGCTCAAGAAAATTGCAGCAGACCTGCGAAACCAGCCCGATGCGCCTCAAAAACTGATCAACGCGGTCCAATCGCTTCAGTGGGTAAAGGCGACCAACTCCCTTCTCTGCTCGGCCGACGCGAGCACCCTCATGAAGCTCCAGAAACTAATTGACCAGCTCGATTTGCCACTCAAGCAGGTGTTCATCGAGGTTCTCGTCATTGAAACGGATGTAAAAAAGAGCATGGATTTCGGGCTTCAGTGGGCAGCGAGCCTGCAAAATGGGACCCGTATGGGCGCCGGCTTTGGCAATTTTGCCCCAGCCAATGGCACGATTAGCCCGTTTGCCTCCACGATGCAGGGGATCAATGCCACGAATACTCCGACGGGTCTCGCGCAGCTTCCTCTGGTTCCTGGGTTTGATTTGGGCGTCATTGGCGATGTCATCATGCACAAAGGCAAATCTTTCCTTAGTCTGGGATCTTTGGTCTCCGCTTTGCAGCTCGATGCGACGAGCACGATTGTCCTCAACCAAAAGATCATTACGCAGGACAATAAAAACTCGACGATCTTCGTCGGCGATAACATCCCCTTTACTGGGTCGATTGTGCAGACAATCGGTCAAAGTCAGCAAACCTCAGCTAACATTGAATACCGGGATATTGGAGTCAGTTTAAGTATCACCCCGCGCCTTGGCGATGGGAACATTATCACCCTCGATATCAACGAGGAGATCACAGAAAGTCTGGACAATGAGCCGACTGCCAATAACAACTCGGTCAACGGGATTCGCACGACAAAGACCAATATGGCGACCCACGTCCATGTCCCTGACCGCCACTTCCTCGTCCTCAGCGGAATGATCCGCAACACAAAAGCGCATCAGAAGGCGGGGATTCCTTGCCTCGGAGGATTGCCCGTCATCGGTGCTGCCTTCAGTAAGACGCGCAAGCTCGACGAAAAGAGAAATGTCATTATCTTTGTGCGCCCCCACATCATCCATTCCGCCAAAGATTATCAGCACATGACAGAGGCCCAAGAGGATGTCTATCGCGACATGGCCGCCCCCGGCGAATTCGACAGAGCTCTTGAAATCCTTCCTTAAATTGAAGAGATACAGGTTTTAAATCCGTTTCCATAGATCTGTCGGGCGGTATGTCCTTCGGCATACCCCCTGCGACCCCCTTGAGTCTCATCTCACTGCGCCAAATCGCGTCCTCGTCGGGGGGTAGTATCGAATACAACTCCCCCACGCCAGCTCCAATTGACCCTCCTGATGCCGCTAGGCTTCGGAAATTTCAGACTATCTACTGCGGCATCGAAGGGGCAACTGGAGCTGGCTCTCCTGCGGGTGCGATTTTGCATTGTGATCTGAGACCGCGGGCTGCTCGCGCGCTCGTTCCCAGCCGGACTTCGTCTCGGTGGCTGGGGCCCTCTTCGCGTCACTCGCAGAACCTAAGTTTAAATCCAAAGCCAGCCCCCTCAACCTGCTCTTTTTAGCCCGCAATCAAGCAGATTGATAGGTTTTGTTCCGGATTCCTATTATCGTACTGCGAGTGACGCGAAGAGGGTCCCAGCCACCGAGACGAAGTCCGGCTGGGAACGAGCGCACGAGCAGCCCGCGGCCTCAGAGCGCAAAGCAAAATCGCACCCGCAGGAAAGCCCGGCCAGGGCGTGGGGGAATCGTACTCCGTACGACCCCCTGACGAGGATGCGATTTGGCGAAGCGATATGAGGACCTAGGTGGTCGCGGGAGGTGTGCCGAAGGACCCACCATCCGACATGTTTATTGAAACGGATCTTCTATCTTTAACCCATTCCTTTCTTCTTCCCTAATTGACTCTAAAGGGGGAGTTTGAGATGATTGTGGGAGCATGTGGATTGATAGCTCAGCTGGATAGAGCACCCGCCTTCTAAGCGGGCGGTCGCAGGTTCGAGTCCTGCTCAATCCGATTTTTGAGGATTTCATGAAAAAAGATCTTCTCCTCGGAGACTTCGAGCTCTCCTTTTCCCCATTTCAAGTGCCAACTTTCCAGACCCTCTCCGACAGGGAGAGGCGGGAAAAGGTCAATCGCCACCTCCTGGAGCAGATTCAAAAAGCCCCCACTCCCTGTTTTCTCCTCCCGGCTGTCTCCAAGTACTGTGAGGATGTGCGCTCTTCGGGAGCTCTCGAGTCCTATGCCCTTTCCCATTTTGAGCTCTGGCTCAATCAGTTCTCTGGGGTCAGCGGAGAGGAAAATTATGCCATTCGCGGAAAAATTATGGGAAAATTCGTCCCCCGCGATACGTATCAAAGCCTTTTCCCCGTCGGCATGGGAAAAAGCTACGCGGGTTCCCACTACGTGACGGCGCATAGCTCGCCAGATCTCGATACGACGATTGCCTCATTTTGGGGATGGGTCGACGCCTTTGCCGCGCGTGTTGCAGAAGGGCTCCACCTATGGAACGTCCCAGGCGGTGCTCCGGAAACTTCTGTTGAGATGGGAATGCTCTTTCATCGCTACTTTGGAAAAGAGGTGATTAGAAGCTTAGCAAAGACGCGCACGACTCTCTCCTTGCTCGGCATCGACCTCATCACTCAAAAGGGAATGATTCGCCAGAAAACCGATGCCCAAACTCTCGACGTCGATCAGGAGCGCACGCAGAGTGCAGTTGTCTTAGTCGATGAGGAGGGGAATTATTTAGGGGATTGGAGAAGTTTTGACGTCGAAGGGGTGCGCGCAGTGATCATGCACCTCAATCAATGCCTCCGCTATCTGGAAACGAATTTGCATGCACAACTGATCTCCCTATTTGCAAAAGAGCCTCTTTCCGCAAGCGATGTAAGCGCTTTTGCCAAACGGGTGCTCTCCAAAAAAATGGGGGATGCCCATCCTGCTGCAGATCTCACCGCAAAACAGCGGGTTCACGTGCAAGATTACATGGTCAAGGTGCTGAACGTGCCTCATGGGTTGGAGTGCAGCCTGGAGGAGTTTGCGGGGGCAATGAAAAAACTCTCGCTCCATGCCTTTTTTGCTTTTGTAGAAAAGGTACAAGCTCTTGCCCAGTCCGATCTTTTCGATGGATCGGGCAAGCTCATCGAACGGCGCCCGCAGATCTTCCTCACTCTAGAGAAATTGATCCACGCTCTCGATGAGGCGATTCGCGAGGTGCGCCGCTATGTCGACCGGCTCGATGTGGCCTTTAAGGTCAAGACCGATGTCTTCGGCCATGCCTCGCATAGGGTTACCCACCGCGCCGACGTAGAAGAGATCCGCAGCAAGATGGGGAATTACCCTTACTTGACGGTGACCACTGCAGATGAGAAGGGAAAAGAAATCCCCCTAGGGATCATCCATTCAGGGGATCTGCACAAAAACATTTTAGGGACTGTCACGCTTCGCGATTTTTGCAATCGAGAGGAGACGAAGATCCCTGCCTATTTTGAAGTGATCAGCGTCATTGATCACCACAAGAGCTCCTTGCATACGAGCTCTGCAGCTCAGGTGCTGATTTCTGATGCCCAGTCCTCCAATGTGCTCTGTGCTGAACTTGCATTTGTCATTAACGATCTCTTTTCCAGTGGGGGAATGCGCACTGAGAAGATCAGGGAGCAGATCGATGCCCTCATGGATAAGATGGCAGATCCCAGCGCAAAACGGCTTTTGCAAAGACTTCTGCAGCGGGCGCTTAATGCAGAGAACAAGACACCCTTTTTCATCGATCCACGGAGAGAATTCCTCGAATATCTCCAGTTTCTCTATGGGATCTTAGACGATACCGACCTGCTGACTAAAGTGACCCATCGCGATGTCGAGTGCGTCTGTCAGCTTCTCAGTCGCCTGAAATCTCTCATGTTGCAGCAGGAGGTGGAGGTTGTCAGCTTAAGTGATATTCCGCGCGATTCCCATTTTGCCCAAAAAAGCGCAGCACGCCTGTTACAGCATCCCGATCTCTACTCCCTCTATAGCCAAATTTATAGCGCCAAGGAATCTGCCATCGATGCCCACATTCAGAAAGAGCCTGGTGCCCTCTTTACCGATACGAAGGAGCAAAATGGCTGCGCGCGTGTCGGTCAGACGAAGCTCTTCCCGCGCAATTACCCCCTCTTTTCCAAGCACGCAGCGGACGTGCGCGCCTACTGGTATGAGCGCAGCACCCAATTCTGGAAAGGACGAGAAGAGGTCGACCTCTACCTGCACATGATCAGTACAGTGCCCGGTGCAGAGGCCCTCTACAAAGGGGATGTCGGCGAGTACACCCACACCGATGAGATGTGGATTTGGATCCCTTTCTCAGAGCAGTCGATTGCCCACCTCAAAGGGTTTTTGAGCGCATTTTCCCAAGTGCCCCAGGTGAAAAAGAACCTGCTTTCCGTCGAATTTATTGGGGAGAAGGGAAAAGATTACGAGCAGATCTTCAACGAGAGCAGCTGCCCGCTGCCATCTAAACACGTCGATACAAAATCAACGCGTTCTTTTGCCGTCATCCGCTATAAAGCGGGCTCCTTAAACTCACGCAAGGCGCTGATCTCGCCTTACCTGCCGAAGCCCGTATCCCCTTAGCCCTGCTTGGGTTCATCCTCTTCGATGATCTCGAGGTTGACGCGAACTCCATTGCGACTTGCCACGGACATGAGCAAGGTGCGGATCGCATTGATCGTCTTGCCCTTTTTGCCGATGATTTTGCCGATGTCTGATTTTTCAACTGCAAGTTCGATGATGAGGGTGTGTGTTCCGCCGATTTCATTGATGCGCACTTTGTCAGGATGGTCGACCAGGTTCTTGATGATGTATTCAACAAACTCTTTCATAGTTCGGTCCTTGAGTTCAAGCGTCGTGGAAAAAAGCAAGAGAGGTAAAAAAAACTTACTTTAACATTATCCTACCGTAAAGAGTTTTTTTGCGCCAAGTCCAAACGCAAATTGCTCTATGTCATCGGGGAGCGGCGCGGTAATGATTAGGGGAACCTGTGTGATGGGGTGGATAAATCGAATCTGATGCGCGTGGAGTAGCTGTCTTTCTGCTTTAAAGCGACTGTTTGCACTGGGAGAGCCATACACGGGATCGCCCAAAATAGGGGTGCCGACATGCTTTAAATGCACGCGTAGCTGATGGGTCCTGCCCGTAAGTAGAGCGAGCTCGACGAGAGAGAGCTGCTCTTCCTTTGCCAGGACTTTGCACACGGTTTTGGCCTCTTTGCCCCCTTCAAAACAGACGCTCATTTCCTTGCGCTCTAGGGGGTGTCTTTTGATGGGCGCCGAGATAAGCCCTTCAGGAGGTGTCCCCACACAAATGGCAAGATAGGTTTTATCGATTTTGCGCTCAGAGAAGAGGGCGACGAGTTTGCTGTGGGCTTCGAGAGTTTTCGCGGCGAGTAGGACCCCTGAGGTCTCTTTATCAAGGCGGTGGACAATGCCCGGCCTTAAGGGATCCGTACCTTGCAAGCTGTTGCAGTGGAAGAGGAGCGCGTTGACAAATGTCCCGCTTGGATGCCCTGGGGCGGGATGCACAACCATCCCAGCGGGCTTGTTAATGGCGAGAAGGTGCTCGTCTTCATAAAGGATATCTAAGGGGATCTCTTCTGGTTCTAGTGAAAGCTCTGGGGTGAGGAGAAAACAGACTTCGATTTCATCCCCTTCGAGGAGCCTTTCCCGCTTTTTAACGAGAGCCCCATTGACAAGCACGCATCCCTCATCGATCAAATACTGAAAATAGGTCCGCGAATGCGCTGGAAAATGGAGCGCAAGGAGCTTATCGAGGCGAAGCTCTGCCTCTTTCAAAGAGACTGTGAAATAATCTGTTGAACAGGTCATGCCCTACAGTATACCACATCAATCCTCTCCTTCGAAGGACCTTTTTAGCTTTTGGGCTGTCTCCTTAAACTTTTTTTGATCTTTTTCGATCTGGTGGTTGATTCCCTGCATCATCTGGTTGATAAAACGGGAGACTTCCTCGGCAGTAGCAGTAGGCCCCAAAAATTCTTTCCACACCCCTGTGGGATCCAGAGGGCTCGTGCTGTCCATAGGAGGAGGGGTGCTTCCGCCCGTTTGACTAATCGGTCCCTGTCCAGATGGGGGCTGTCCTGAAATCGGTTGTGTCATGAGACGATTCCTTTATATCGGAGAATAGAGTATCAACAAAGAATCGCGCAAGTAGGAAAGCTATGACGGTGACTTGGCAGATTCAACAGGAGAAAATTCTCCTTTTTCTAGAGGGGGAGCCCTGGCGCACTGTTGGGAAGAAGGGATTTTTTTCCGCTCTGAAGAAAACTCCCCATCTGACGCGTGAGGAGTTTTCACAGCTTGAGATAAGACTTGCAAAATCGTATGCGCTCTACCTCTTAGCGCGTAGGGCCTACCTCACGCAAGATCTAGAAAAAAAGCTCCGGGATAATGGGTACTGCAAAGATGCAATTCAAGTTGCGATGGAGACCTCTGCCCCTTATCTCGACGATGCGGCCCTCAAAGAGCGGCTCATTGCCAAAGAGAGAAAAAAAGGGCTCGGATCGCGCCGAATAGCCGAGAAGCTGCGCCACAAACAGATCGCAGTGCCCCTCTCGTATGAGGAGGATCTCGAGGCGCTCAATCGCTGGCTGGAAAAGCATGCCAAACAAGTCGAAAAACTGCCTCGCGAAAAACTCATCGCGCGCCTGGCGCGTCGAGGCTTTCCCCTTGATCTCATTTTCCATCGCTTGAAATATTCCTACTCAGTATAAATGCAATTTTATACTGTATGTGAGAAGATGCAGATCGGCGTACTGGGAATCAGCTATTTGTCCGCAGAAATCGGGTTGCGCGAGCAGTTTGCAATTGCTGCAGGGAGGCGTCTATCAAAAGAGTCTGCGATTGCGCGCCTCTTCTCTTGCGTGATCCTTTCGACTTGCAATCGCACGGAGATCTATTTCAGCGCAGAAAACCTCGCAGAGGCGCATAGCGCCCTGCTTGCCCTTTTGCGCGAAGAGTTAGAGGGTCTCTTCGAGCATAAACTCTATGCCTTTTTTGGTGTCGACTGCTTTACTCATCTTTCCAGAGTGGCAGCAGGGCTCGACAGCGTGATTGTCGCCGAGTCGGAAATCCAACGGCAGGTGAAAACTGCCTACGAGCATACGCTCCTCCACTACTCCCTTCCCAGCCCCATGCATTTTCTCTTCCAAAAAAGCCTTAGGGTCAGCAAACAGATCCGCTCTGACTACCGCCTTGCAGAAGGGCAAGTCACGATCCCCAAACTCCTCTTTCAAATGACTGCAGATCTTCTCAAAGACCTAAAAAACCGCTCGATCCTATTTATCGGCAACTCAGAGATCAACCGCCAGGTGATCTCCTATTTCCGCAAGAAGGGAAGTGGGCCCTTAAGTCTATGCACAAGGGCGCCCCTTTCCGCTCAAGAAGTATCAGGGGTTTCCCTTCTTCCCTGGAATGAGCTGCAACGGTGGGAGGAGTATGACGTCGTGATTTGCGGCTCCAATGCAACCACTCCTTTGATTCACGAGGCTAGCGAAGTGCCCAAAACCTGTCTCATCTTCGATCTCGGCGTCCCGCGCAACGTCGATCCCCAAATCTCCAAACACCCCTTGATTGCCTCGCTAAATATGGAGGAGATCAGTAAACTTCTTGAGAGAAAACAGGGGAAAAATCTAGGTGAGATCTGGGATGCTGAGTCCAAAGTTACGGAGAGCGCCCAGCGCCATTTCCTTGCTTTTCAGAAAAAAGTTCACCGGCAGGTCCTGTGTTTAAGCACCTAATACTCTTTTTCCTCCTAATCTCCTCCTTCAGCTTTGCAGACGAGGTGCCGCATGATGAGGCGATCGTGCTACCCGCTGGGACGGTGTATGATGGAGACTATTTTGTCTCTGGGCGCTCTGTGGAGATTTCGGGAACAGTCGATGGAGATCTCTACGTCTTTGCTGAGCAGGTGATCATCGATGGAACGGTCAACGGAGATGTCATCGGCTGCGGGGGCAGCTTTGATATTTCAGGAACTGTCGCTAAGAGCTGCCGTCTTCTCGCAGGACAAATCCTCATTAGCGGCACAGTGAAAGACAGCATTACATCGATCGGTGGCAATGTGCAGCTGCGCTCAGGAGCTCCCATCGGCGGAAATGTCGTTGTCGTCGCAGGCAATGCCGATATCGCAGCAGATGCCGCCTCGAGCGTTACCGCAGTCGCTTCCAATTTGCGCGTTGCAGGTCTTATCCACCGCAATCTCAACGCCTATGTCGGTCAGATGCGGATCACATCCCTAGCGCGCATTGGAGGCGATCTCGACTACCGGAGCAATGCAAATGCCCGCATCGAGCCCGGTGCTCAGATCGCAGGAACCATCACCCATCACCCCTCCTTTGTCAGGGATCTCGTCCAAGGCACCTGGATCCATGGCCTCTTAATTGGTTCTAAAGTGCTAGCGATTGCGATGAACTTTCTCTATACGCTCGTCGTGGCCATCATTCTGATGAAACTCTTCCCGCGCAACCTCGATGCGGCGCTTAGCGGACTCTCTGCCCAGCCGATCAAGGCTCTATCCTATGGCCTTATGCTCCTGATCTTGCTCCCTCTAGCCGCTCTGATTCTCCTCGTGAGCGTTCTTGGCGTCCCATTTGCGCTTACCCTGATCGCGTTAAACATCATTGGATTTTATACCGCTAAGGTCTACATCATCGCTTGGGGCTCTAACCGCTACCTGACCAAATTACGCCTAAAACCCAACCGCGTTTCGACCTTCTTCCTTGGGCTGATTGGATACTTTTTAGTGACATCCATCCCCTTCATCGGCACCTTCATCGCCTTTGCGGTGATGCTCTTTGGGCTTGGTGCAGGAGTCCTTGGCCAAGCCCGCCGAGGGGTTCTTACGGGTTCTTAGACGATGTGATCTATGAGATCAGGTCGATCCCTTTTCAAAGCGCATGCAGCATTGGAATAGGTTCCAATGACCCCATCCATGCTGGTAGTGCGCTCCGTTTCGATGTTCTGGCCAAACGCATCGCTGTTATTGTGTATCACAAGGGCTAGTCCTGGATCCCCAATATAGGCGCCAGTTGGATTGTAAAGCTCAGATTTTTTAATGACGCGCACATCGGGAAGAGCTTGCTGAAGAAGCCCGACCATGGCTTTATCTGCGTAGTCATTAAACCCAACAACTTTAAGACCTGAAAATGCAATAGGGGAATACAGTTCTTTAAAAGCCAAGGCTTGTAACCGATTTAATATGGCAGCTCCTTTAGGTCCTCCAATTCCTCTTGCAAAGATCGAAGGAGGGTCTATGGTGTATATGTATCCTTGAGTTGCATTCATATTCAACACGTTGAATTCGTTTCGAATCTGCTCTATATAGGTTCGGAAGAGAATTTCAAGAGAAATCACTTCTTCCCCTACTCGCATGAACTTCCCCTTCAGATTCTGATGAGGCTTATCAGTTGTAATTAATTCTTCGAGGTAGAGTTGAGCCTGTTCTTGATCCATAATATTCTCTTGGCGAATCTCGCTGAGGGCAGGGATTCTATGGTCTTGAGAGAGGCTATAGACCATGTGTTTAAGTAGGTCTTCCTCATATTTGTCATGAGCAGCTCGGTTTGTTTTTTCTTCCTCAGATCGAGTAACCATGGCAGAAAGCTCTGTACCTTCCACCGCCTCTTCTCGAACCCGCACGAGGGGCATCATCACGGTGTCATTTTCAAAATCGGGTTGAACTGCGGCGCTGAGAATGACGTTGCGGACTTGATTATTTCCAAAAGGAGCGCCTTGCACCTTACCTGCCCATGTGCAATCTCCTGTCATGAGGACATCGCACACAGGAGTGACAAAGGTATGCAGGGCTCCTTCCATATTTGTGATGCGATCTCCTTCCTCATACTTAACGTTACAGGCACTATCCTTTTTATCCCGCATTAAATGCTCGACCATTCCTCCAGAAACAAAACGACTTTTTCCAATGATGGGGGGAGGAGAGCTGTTGGGTAGCTTTAAAAAATCCTTCCTCTCAGAGACTGGTGTGCTTGAGGGAAAAGTTTGCAATTTGGAAGAATCGATCGCGCTGAAATTTGGTCCTCCGCCTCGGTAAGGAGTGACGCTTGTGCTGCCGAATAGACCCCGAATAGCAGAAGCCATTCTATCTCTGAACCTAGGCTTAGCAGGTGGAACAAGTGGCGTTGTTCGAGAGGTTAATGCTGCGCCTGCACTCGAGCTGGAAGAGCTCTGATTGATCAAGAAGAACCCAAACGTATCACTTTCCAGGACTTCGTTTACTTTAGCAGCTTGGCTCTGAATCGGTCCTGCATTGGAAGGCCCTATTCCAGTAGATCCAGGTACACGAGAAGAGGATGAGTCACCTGGAGGTTGAGCGGACATACAACTCCTTAATTAGGACCGTCATGCCCCCTTCTAGAGATTTTTTTATTTCAGATCAATGTGAAAGTCATGCCGATGTCCATCTATTCGTTCGCGATTTGTAGCGGACTGTGAATGAGGGGTGTTTTTCCACACTCAAGGTGATTAAATAGGAGGAGCTGGATTTGCTCTCTATGTTGTGGTGGGATCAATTTGCGAAGCTTTTCTACAGAATCTTGGGTATTTGTAAACACGATATCGATTCCATGGGAACCAAGTGGAGCGGGACCATCGAGGACGTATTCATGAGGATTCTTATGGTGACTACTTGGCCTAGGACGGATCGTAGTAGAAGCAAAGATGATCGGGATAGGGTTTGTAATCAGTGCGCGCGTATTTGGATCTGTCGGGATGGTAACGGCCGGCGGCGCGTCATTTTGGAATGCTGAAATGAGATGGCGATAGACTTTGTCTATTAGATCGAGCTCAGCCTCAAAAATCGGTTTTATGTTGTCGAGGTGTTCTTGACGCGATCCCTTGATCTTTTGCCTTATTGTTTTAATAATCAAGTCAGACCATCGGTAACTTCCATTCCGATAATACCTCATCTGATGTTGAATAGTAGCCTTTTGGAAGCTAGTAAGAGACCAAAAGGGATGGTTCGGACGAGGAATCGCACTGCAAGAGGGGAAAATCGACTGGAGCTTAGCGGGTAGTTCTGTATCCGCATCCAGCGTTCCTGCCTGTTGATTTTTTAGAAAATCTAACTCATCTAGGGTAAAGTCACACTCGATTAAAGAGATGAGCTGTCTTAAGGGGGTCTCCGATTTCTTTTTGACTTTATCAATTTCCTCGATCCACCGAGCTCGTATCGGAGGGATATGTTCTTGAAAAAAGGGTTCATCCCATTGCTTGAGCTGCAAGAGCTGAAGAGCCGTACGGCTCCATTCCGCTTTTGCAGAAAGGGATGCAAATGGATTGAGCAGGCGCTTTCTTGCATCCTTCCATCCCCCAGTTGCACTATCAGATGAGACTTCACAGACATCTTCTCCGTTTTCTAAATGAGTAATTAGCTCTTTAAGAGGGGGGATTAATTCCTTTATGTAATCATCTGTTTTGCTTTCTAAATATGTGATGCGCAGGCGAATGGCGCTGATGAATTGGTCTGTTAGGGGCTTCCCAGGACTGAGGAAAGAGTCAAATTCGTCTCGATCTTGATTCTTCCATTGCTGTAGTTGGTTAACAAAATATTGCAATGTGATCAGACAGGGTGGTACGCAGGAGTACCACGGATTAGTTAAGTAGAAGAGTGCCGCAGGTCTAAAAAGAGTAAGTCCTTGAGTGTAGTCATGCACTCGGCGGACATTTCTTAAGGTTTCTACGGAAACGCTTCCTAAATTGACCCCATTTTCAGCAATCGATATCCCTATGGAGAGTTCTCCTGACATAGGCGCAATCCCTTGGCCTAGGAGCGCTCCTGTGCATTGAAGACTTGGATTATTAGCAAGTGACATCATGACAAGGGCTGAGCTGTTGGAGCCATGGAGAAACGTGATTTTTGAGAGGAGCTTTAAGTTCTCTTCAAAGGGGGTTGCTTCTGTCAAAAGCGCTTTCTTGAGCGCAGCGCGATCTGATTTTTTATCTTTTGAGAACTGAAAAAGAAACGCAGAATGTGAAAGCTCATAGCTTCCTGCTTTCCAAGCCAGATAGGTGCGGAAGGGGAGGTGGGCTTCGCGGATTTCCTGAAGCTGGCGTTTCGCTTCGAGGTAGCAAGCGGAGGTTTTCCCTTCTGTCTCTTTAAAGAGTCGCAACACGTCTTCGAGGTTGCAGATCTCACTAAAGGTGTAGTCGCGAGATCGGGTAACTGGTGATGCCATCTATTTTCCTTCCGGTTGCTGGATTTGAAGGGGTGAGTGGATGAGAGGGACATTGCCTGCATGGAGTTTATCGAAGAGGTGGATCGTGATCTCCTTTTTAAGCTGTGGAGGGAGGATCCGCTCAATCTGCGCTTTGGAGGCCGCACTATCTGTAAAGAGGAGATCAACTCCATGAGCGCCAAGTGGCGCGGGGGCATCGAGAACATACTCATACGGTTTAATGGGAGGGCCTGAGGGGCGCGGTTGGATATGGGTTGATCCAAAGATCACGGGAACGGGATGGGTGATGAGTTCGCGGGTAGTCGCATCTTCTGGAATCGAGATGATCGGATCGCTGTTTATAGCGCTAGAGAGGCTCTGATGGCTTGCGCGAATCGCTCTTAAGGTGTCTTCGAAATGGGATCTTAGCTCCTCACGCTCTTGATCGGTTTTGCAATTGGCGATGCAAGATAGGGAGGCATCCCACGAAGAATTTCCATCCAATATGCAAGAAAGCTCATTTTTTACATCCTGTATAGTAAAGCAGGATAAGAGTTCTTGAGAAGGTGGGGCGATTGGGGTAGAACTCGAACAGAGGTCAATGAGCTCTAACAAGCGGCTCTCTACATCTGTTTTGACTTGGTCGATCGCATCTAGCCACTCCCTGCGGATAGGAGTGATGAAATCTTCAAATGCTTTTAAATCCCACTGTTTCATTTGAGTCAGGCGGAGCGAGGCTTCATTCCAGCGACCTCTGGGAATATATGGAGAGTAGGGTTTTGTCATCAGCGTTTGTAGAGTATTCCATCGATCTGAAGAGTCGGGGATGACACCGGGAATTTCCAAAAGGTCCTGACCATTTTCCAGCTGTGCAATCAGATTGGAAATCGGAGTCATGATGGCTAGAAACTTTTGTATTTGAGGAGCATTTTGCGAAACGTGGGCAGAATTAGCAGATAGAAACTCCATGAACGCAGCGGCCTGGTTCTGAAGAAGGTTAAGGAAAGAGCCTGTTTTGGCCTTGCCTATAGGGAAATAGGTAGCAAATTCCTCAGGATTTTTTGCTTTCCATGCATTGAGAGCGCCTACGAGCCCATTAAATTGTTCAGGAGATTTGGGGAAAAGCTCGATCCATGGGTTGCAGAAGTAGGAGAATTCCGTGGGATCAAAAGTGGTAAGTGGGCTGGAGTACCCTCTTACTTTGTCAATACCCCTAATCGTTTCTACGGAGACACATTTTTGATTTACTCCTGTGCGAGAAATCCCCAGTCGCAGCTCTCCACACATAGGGGCAATCCCTTGACTTAAGAGCGCTCCCGTGCATTGAAGATGGGGATTATCCGCAAGAGACATCATGACAAGAGCTGCGCTGTTAGCACCATGGAGAAACGTGATTTTTGAGAGGAGATCTAAGTTATCTGCAAAAGGGGCCGCCTCTGAGAGCAGTTCTGCCTTAAATTGCACGCGGTCTGTTTTTTTATCCTTTGAAAACTTCTGAAGAAGTGGGGAATCTGAAATCTCATAGCTCCCTGCCTTCCAAGCGAGGTAGGTGCGGAAGGGAAGATGGGCCTGGCGCATTTCTCTAAGCTTTTGTTTTGCGCTCGCATAGTCAGGGGTGTTTTTTAGCGCTTTTACGAGCGCTTCCTGAGCAAGGATTTGTTCAAAAGTAGAGTTTTTGGAGTGAGAGGGGGGCTCTAAAGTCGCCTGCAGAGCGGAGATTTTTGCGGCATTGCTATCTGAGTAGCCGATGTATTTTTGCACTCTCTCATGACCGATTTGCACGCGCTCATTTGGGTCGAATTTGAAGAAGCGCTGGCGCAGATAGGGGTAGCTTGCCGCGTCGATTTGATGAAAAAGGGCTTTGAGTTCCAAAAATTGGACGTCAGATAGACCAGAGAGCGCAGCGCTTTGACGGATCGCGCTTGCCGCTGTTTCTTTTGTGCTTGAGCCTTTGAGGTAATCTCCAATCGAGTCGTCGGCGAGGAGCTGCTGATACACCTTTTGTACATGCTCCCTTTGAGATGTGCAGTGCCTAGCGACCTCATGTTGTGTGTAGAGGAGCTCTTTCTCCTTGCGCTGGGGGGAGGCGTGGCGGATCTCTTTTACGGCTTCTCCCTTGCCGATATCGTGGAGGGCGAGAAAGAGGGCAAATTCCTCGTTTGTCAGCTGGGCATTTTCTAAGATCGAATCGATTTCAGGCCGTCCTGCGAACTCGCATAGGAAACTATCGACGACCATTCGGGTATGCTGTTCTACTGTGTACCCTTCTCCGACACCTGCTGAGAGGCTATACAGATGGGCTAGCTGTGTATCTTGTTTTAGGGTGTCGATGAGCCCCTGCCCTGATGGAAAGGCAGTGGAAGTGTTTTGAAAAGGGCTTGCTGGTTTAATTGACATGATTTACAAAAAGTATTTTTATTTAATTATATCTAATAAATATATAAAATGGAAGTGAAAAGCGCTTATAATTTTATTTTGATAAGCGCTGCAAAGTGACTCTGAGGAAATCGCTATTTCAAGTAATTATTAACCGCTTGATCTTTCTCATTGAAAGAGGCGTGCCTGCTCTTCTGGGCAAGGGTTACTAAACGGCCGTGCGTGAATTTCCCCGGGCTCTCTAAGAAAGAAACGGAAATCGCATCCGGGATTCCCCATATGAGAAGGGCCTTATGGTCGTGTAATGATGGCCCCTGCGAATAGGCCCTGCTCAGAAACATTTGCCTCATCGACAACGTGTCCGGAACCATCTATTACAAAAGTGGAATCGACTAGGAGTCCATGACTCTCGCACAGAGCTTGCAAATTTTCTGTGCTATATATCCGATAGTAATTAATCAAGCATTTAACAATGCAGTCTCGAATAGATTGCATTTCGTTTTTACTGGATTGTATAGCTTTTTTAATCTCGGGTTGAATGCTGGCATCGATTTGTTGGAAGTTCTCTTGAAAAACCTTCCACTTATAGGAGGTTTCAGGGCCTCTCTCGTATAAACGTAAAGAAGTGAAATGGGATGACATCACCTCTTCAGAACAGGGAAGAAGCTGCTGATAAATCGTGTGGGTGGGAAACCCTTGACCTCTTTCAAGATCATAAATCGCACATCTTGTGGTTTGAAAAGAGGTCGCACTCGGGTTCTCTTCAAGTGTTTCTTTGAAAGACCTGTTAGGTTCTCCATATTTTGAATTTACGGTGAAGATGGCCTTTCCGCCTGGTTTTAAAATAGTTTTTAATAAATCAAAGAAGTCCGCCTGCTCTTGAGGATTAAAAAAGTGAATGACGTTTCGGCATAGGACAAGATCTACTTGATTTGATAGCTGAGCATGCTTTGACAATAGTTCAAAACAACTTCCCTCGACTGCTATTAGCTTATCTCGTACATCCGCAGGGAGTGACCTCTGCAATTTTTGAAATTGGTCTATCTCTAAGGGTTCTCTATCGTTCATATAGACTTTCTCAGCCCCAGCAAAGGCGAGCAGGATGGCATTCTCTCCACTGGCTCCACCAATCTCAACAGCAACTTTACCCTTAACAAACTGCATGGCAAACGCCATCACTTCAGGATGCATCGAAAAGCTATAGCCTCCCACGGAGGTCTCTGCAATCGGTCTGGGTGTAGACTCGTATATCCGGCCTATCACCTCTAGGGCCTTACGTATGTGTTCCTTGCTCTGATGGGCTTCTCCAAGAAGGCTTTGAAAGCCTTGAAGGGTTTGAGAATCCCTTAGATCTACAAAACGACCCAAAACGGCGCGCGTAATTGACATTGTTTCCCCAATTTTTTTATACTAATTTAATATTATTCGACAATAAAATCAATATTTATGAATATCTTTATATGTCATAGTATATTTTGCAATGGGTTTGATATGTCGTCTGCCTTCAGGAATTCCTGGCTGGCATATTCTAGAACTCGGCGTGGCCGGGAAAGCGGGGGAAGGGGATCACGTCGCGGATGTTCTCCATCCCTGTGCAGAAGAGGACGAGGCGCTCTAAGCCTGCACCGAATCCCGCGTGGGGCACTGTGCCATACTTGCGCAGCTGGGTGTACCACCAGTAGTCTTCCGGTTTAAGGCCAAACTCGATGATTTTCTTTTCGAGTCGGTCGAGCCTCTCTTCGCGCTGGCTTCCACCGATGATTTCACCGATTTTAGGGACGAGGATATCCATCGCGGCGACTGTTTTTTCATCGGGATTCGCGCGCATGTAAAAGGCCTTAATTTGGGCGGGGTAGTCGGTGAGGATCACCGGTTTTTGGCAGTGCTCTTCGGAGAGGTAGCGCTCGTGCTCCGATTGGAGATCGATCCCCCATTCGACGGGAAATTGGAAGGTGCGGCCCGACTTTTTGAGGATCTCCACGCCTTCTGTGTAGGTGAGATGGACAAAAGGGGTCTCGACGACATGTTGCAACCGCTCGATGATCCCTTTTTCGATGAAGGCGTCGAAGAATTGCATCTCCTCGGGGCATTCGTTGAGAACGGCTCTGATCGCGTATTTAAGATAGCTCTCTGCGCATTCCATGTTGTCTTTGAGGTCAGCGAAAGCCAGCTCCGGCTCAATCATCCAAAATTCGGCGAGGTGGCGCGAGGTGTTGGAGTTTTCTGCGCGGAAGGTGGGGCCAAAGGTGTAGACATCGGAGAGGGCACAGGCCACCGTTTCTAAGTTCAGTTGCCCTGAGACAGTGAGGTAGGCGGGTTTTGAGAAGAAGTCTTTGGTGAAATCGACGGTGCCGTCTGAGTGGCGAGGGGGCTTATTGAGATCGAGTGTGGTCACGAGAAACTGTTCGCCGCCCCCTTCACAGTCTGAGGCGGTGATGATGGGTGTGTGGATATAGAGGAATCCTCTTTCTTGGAAAAAGCGGTGGGTGGCATAGGAGAGCGCATTGCGCACGCGCATCACAGCGCCCTGGGTATTCGTGCGAGGGCGGAGATGGGCGATGGTGCGGAGAAACTCAAAGGAGTGGCGCTTTTTCTGAAGGGGATAATCTTCAGCAAGGCAGGTGCCTAAAATCTCGACAGAAGCGGCTTTGAGTTCCCACTTCTGTTTTTGACCGGGGCTTGCGACGAGTTCCCCATGAATGGCAAGCGAGGCGCCGGTCGAGAGTTTTTCGAGGAGCTCTGCGTAAGAGGGGATTGTCTCTTCGAGAATCACCTGAAGATTTGAGAAGGTGGAGCCGTCGTTGATCTCGAGAAAGGAGAAGTTTTTTTGGGTGCGGAGCGTGCGGACCCAGCCGCAGATGGTGAGTGTGGAGCCGATGTCAGTGGCCTGAAGGGAGCGGATTTTTCTTCTTTTCATGATGCAAACTTTCTCAGTTGAGCGATCTCGTATTTCCACAGAGGAGGACCGTCGGGGGTTTCTAAATATTTGGGAATCTCGCGCAGCTTGGGGTGGGTCATCATCACCTCAAAGCACTCGATGCCGATCTCTCCTTTGCCAAGGGGCGCATGCCTGTCCTTGCGCGAGGCAAAGGGTTTGAGCGAATCATTGACATGGAAGGCATAGAGGTGGTGAAGACCTACGTCCTTTTCGAATTTCTCTAAGGTCTCCTCCCAGCCTTTTCGCGTGCGGATGTCATAACCTGCTGCGAAGATGTGGCAGGTGTCGATGCAGACGCCGATCGGAATTTTTTTATGCACGCGGTCAACGATATAGCCGAGGTGTTCGAAGAGGTAGCCGACACTGCTCCCTTGCCCAGCGGTTGTCTCGAGCAAAATACGCGTCTCTCCCTTGCTTGCAAGCGCTTCGAGGTCGAGGAGACTCTCCACGATGCGGTCCAAGCACTCTTCCACGGTGCCATCTAAGGCTGCGCCGGGGTGGAAGTTGAGATAGGTAATGCCCAGTTTTTGGCAGCGAATGAGCTCTTCTTTAAATGCTTTGCGGCTTTTATGGAGCCCCTCCTTGTCAGGAGAGCCGAGGTTGATGAGGTAGCTGTCGTGGCTCATGATGTGGGAGAGCCCTGTTGCAGCGAGCGCATCCTGAAATGCCTGCACTTCTTCACCAGAAATCTCCTTCCCTACCCACCGTTTTTGATTGCTGGTGAAGAGCTGGACGGTGGTGGCGCCGATCGCCTCTCCTATGAGAAGGGCATTGTGTGCGCCTCCTTGCGCGGAGGTGTGGGCGCCGATGAGGAGTTTTTCAGCAGGTGTTTTTTTCATTAGCTGATATAGTAGTATTTTAGAACCTTTATGTCCATGGTAGCTAGATGGCAGATACGCCCCAGACAGTCCGCCGCTCCTCTTTTGCTTTTCTTTCCGGCACCCTGATTAGTCGCGTGAGTGGACTCGGGAGGGATGTCTCGATGGCGGTTGCTTTTGGGAGTCACCCTGCGATTGCGGCGTTTATGGTCGCTTTTCGCTTTGCAAACCTGATGCGCCGACTTTTTGGTGAGGGGACGCTTCCCGCAGGGTTTATCCCCCATTTTGAGGAGATGCGCGCCGTATCTCCTGAGAGGGGAGCCACTTTTTTTCGGGATCTCTTTTTTTCTCTATTTACCACGCTCACCCTTCTAGTGGTTGCTTTGGAGGTTTTGCTTTGGGGGCTGGGTGCGTGGGTCCAATGGAATCCAGATAACCTGGAAATTCTCCGCCTGACCCAGTGGATGCTGCCGGGGGTGATTTTCATCTGTCTTTTTGGCTTGAGCTCAGGGCTTTTGCAGTGCGAAAGGCGCTTTTTTCTAACGGGTTTTGCTCCTGTAGCGTTCAATCTCGTGTGGATTGTTGCGGCTTTTTTCTTAAGAAAGAAGGCGCCAGAGGGGGCGGCTTACTCCCTTTCTGTAGCGGTAGTCATCGCATTTTTTCTGCAGTGGGCGCTGCTGGCCCCCCAACTAGTGACCCATCTGCGCCGCTTTCTTTCTTGGAAAGCCTGCTTTGCTGCGCGCCTCTTCTCTTCAGAGCTGCGCCCCTTGATCCGCCCGTTTTTTCTCGGAGCGCTTGGTGTAGGGGCGATGCAGCTCAATAGCGCGCTCGATGCGGTCTTTGCGAGAGCCGCTTCGCTTGAGGGTCCCGCTTACCTTTGGTATGCGATTCGGATCGAGCAGCTTCCCTTAGCCCTGTTTGGCATCGCCCTTTCGACAGCACTTCTTACCCCGCTTGCGCGCGCAGCCAAAGCGGGACTGCGCGAGCGATATTTTGAGCT